>DATKON010000083.1:0-33345 GCA_035524575.1 Rhizomicrobium sp. | reverse complement strand
TCCTCTTCTCAAACTGCTTGAGCGGGGCTCAGCCTTCCCCCTCTCCCCTTGAGGGAGAGGGATGCAAAGCGAGGTCGTCGAATCTGCCGAGACGCGGGTGAGGGGTCTCTATCCGCCTGGCGCAGATCCTTCCATTTCTGTGCCGCCGCGGGTGACGGGGTCCGTTGCGCTGACCTGGCCGAGGGTGCGCCCGGATTTCGCCCAGGGGCAGGCGCAAAAGCGTCCAGTTGACCCCGGGAATGCGTGCGCCGCATAACCCTTAAAGCGATACTGACTCTGGGATTTTCAGATGGCGGAGACCGTCCAGCGGGAGAGCATGGAATATGACGTCGTGATCGTGGGCGGCGGGCCTTCGGGCCTTGCGGCGGCGATCCGGCTGAAACAATTGGCGGCGAAAGAGGGACGCGAGGTCAGCGTCTGCGTGCTCGAGAAAGGTTCGGAGATCGGCGCGCATATCCTGTCCGGCGCCGTCATCGATCCGATCGCGCTCGACGAACTCATTCCCGACTGGAAGGACAAAGACGCGCCGATCGATACTCCGGTCACGGACGATCGCTTCTATTATCTCGGCCCCGCCGGGCACATGCGCATCCCTGGCTTCGTCATGCCGCCGCTGATGTGGAATCACGGCAACTACATCGTCAGTCTCGGCAATGTCTGCCGCTGGCTGGCGACACAGGCCGAAGCGTTGGGCGTCGAGATCTATCCGGGCTTTCCGGCCGCCGATATCGTCTATGGCGAGAAGGGCGAGGTGACCGGCGTCGTCACCGGCGATCTCGGCGTGGCGCGCGACGGGCATCACAAGGATTCCTATGCGCCGGGCATGGCGCTGCTCGGCAAATACACACTGTTCGCCGAAGGCGCGCGGGGCTCGCTGACCAAGAAGCTGCTCGCCAAATACGATCTCACGGCCGGCCGGGATCCGCAGAAATTCGGCATTGGATTGAAGGAGCTCTGGGAGCTGGCGCCGGGCAAGCACCGCCGTGGCATGGTCACCCATGCCTTCGGCTGGCCGCTTTCGAACGACACCGGCGGCGGCCTTTTCATGTATCACTTCGGCGAAAATCTTTGCGCCATCGGCCTTGTCGTCCACCTGAACTATTCCAATCCTTATCTTTCCCCCTTCGACGAGTTCCAGCGCATGAAGACCCATCCGCTGATCCGGAGCTATCTCGAAGGCGGCAAGAGGCTCGCCTATGGCGCGCGTGCTTTGACGGAAGGCGGATTCCAGTCCGTGCCGAAGCTGGCGTTCCCGGGGGGCGCGCTGATCGGCTGCACGGCCGGCTTCATGAACGTGCCCCGCATCAAGGGCAGCCACAACGCGATGAAGACGGGCATGCTCGCGGCGGACTCCGTATTCGCCGCGCTCGGCGAGGGCCGCGCCCATGACACGCTCGACGCTTACGAGGAGGCTTACCGCTCGAGCCACGTCTACAAGGACCTGAAACGCGTCCGCAACATGAAGCCGTTATGGTCGCGCTTCGGCACGGTCCTCGGCATCCTCCTGGGCGGCTTCGATATGTGGATGAATCAGCTGTTCGGCTTCGGCCTGTTCGGCACGCTGCATCACACCAAGCCCGACTATGCGACGCTCAAGCCGGCGTCGGAATGCAAGCCGATCATCTACCCCAAGCCCGACGGCGTGATCAGTTTTGACAAATTGTCTTCAGTTTTCCTGTCCAACACCAACCACGAGGAGGACCAGCCGGTCCATCTCGTGCTAAAGGATCCGTCAATCCCGATCCGTGTAAACTTGCCGGAGTACGACGAGCCGGCGCAGCGTTATTGCCCGGCCGGCGTTTACGAGGTCGTCAAGGAGGCGCAGGGACCGAGGTTCCAGATCAACGCGCAAAATTGCGTGCATTGTAAGACCTGCGACATCAAGGACCCGTCGCAGAACATCAACTGGGTTACGCCGGAGGGCGGCGGCGGGCCAAACTATCCCAATATGTGAAAGGCGACAGGTTTGAACTCCCCAGCTCGTGTGCCCCTGATCCTGCTTGCTCTGGCCGCCACGCTCGCGGGCTGCGCCTCGACGTCCGAGCCGGAAGCGGACAAGAACAACCCGTACGGCATTTATCTTTCGGCGCGGCTGGCCGCGAGCGAACACGACATTCCGGACGCGGCGACGCTCTACCGCGAAAGCCTTTCGCTCGATCCGAACAATCCCGAGCTTCTCGACCGCGCGTTTCTCTATGCCGCGATCTCCGGCAATCTCGACGAAGCCGTCAAGCTGGCGCATCGCATCAGCCAAGCCAACACCGAAAACCGCGCCGCGCAGCTGGCGCTGGTCGTCGACCGTCTGCGGAACGACGACTATGCGGGCGCGCATGCCGAAATCGCGAAGGCGGGGAAAGGTCCGTTTGCGGCGCTCACGCTGTCGCTCCTCGACGCCTGGGCGGCGCAGGGCATGGGCCAGACCGACCAGGCCATCGCCGAGCTCAAGGGCGTCACGAAGGAAGGCGGCACCGACACGCTCGTCGCCTACCAGTCGGCGCTGGTCTACGATCAGGCCGGCCGCAACGAGGCGGCGCAGGCCGCTTATCTGCAGGCGCTGCAGGCGGGCTTGAGCCCCCGCGCCGTCGATGCCTATGGCCGTTTTCTTGAGCGCAACGGACATGCCGCCGAAGCGCGCGCCTTCTATACAAAGATGCTGGGCGAAGCGAGCGTGAAGCCGATCGCGGTGAAGGGTCTTGCCCGCCTCGATCAGAACGAGATTCCCGACCGGCTGGTGGAGACGGCCGCCGACGGCGCTGCCGAAGCGCTGTTCGCGATTGCCGCCTCGCTGACCGATCAGGCCAATGCCGATACGGCGGTGATCTGCTATCTGCAATTTGCGCTCGCGCTGTCGCCCAAATTCGATCTCGCCAGGATCGAGCTCGGCGACCGCTACGAAGCCCTCAACAAGTTCGACGACGCGATCGCCGTCTATAAGAGCGTCGATGCGAGCTCGCCCTACAAGGCCGATGCTGATGTGCAGATCGCGGTCGATGAAAATCGGGCCGGCCACAAGGACCAAGCGATCGCCGATCTCGTCTCGATCACCAAGGATCACCCGAACGACATTTCGGCCTGGACATCGCTCGGCGATGTCTATCGCTCGGCCGAGAAGTACCCGGCCGCTGCGGACGCCTATGATCACGCCGTCAAGCTTCTTTCGCCGATCACCAAGGACGACTGGCCGCTGTTCTTCGCGCGCGCCGTCGCAGAAGAACAGTCGGGACGCTGGGATCTCGCCGAAGCCGATCTCGAAACCGCACTGAAGCTCAGCCCCGATCAGGCGCAGGTGTTGAACTTCCTCGGCTACAGCTGGGTCGACCGCGGCCAGCATCTCGCCGAAGCGCTGAACATGCTCGAGAAGGCGCGGGCCTTGAGCCCCTATGACGGCTACATCGTCGACAGCGTCGGCTGGGCCTATTACCGGCTCGGCCGCTTCAACGACGCGGCGAAGACGCTCGAGAACGCGGTGCTGCTGGTGCCGGGTGACTCCACGATCAACGATCATCTGGGCGATGCCTATTGGCGCGTGGGCCGCAAGCTCGACGCGCATTTCCAATGGAGCCACGCGCTCGCCTTCGGACCGGAAGCGGCGGAGAAGTCGAAGCTCCAGAAGAAGCTGACGAGCGGGCTGGAACCCGGTGGCGATCCGACCTGAGCGTTTGCGCGTCGCAGCGCCGGCGAAGATCAATCTCTTCCTGCACGTCATGCGCAAGCGCGCCGACGGCTATCACGATCTGCAAAGTCTCGTGGCCTTCGCCGATATCGGAGACGAGCTCGCCCTCGCGCGCGACACAGACTTTTCGCTCGCAGTCGAAGGCGCGTTCGCCAAAGTCCTCGAAGGCGAGGGCGACAATCTGGTGCTGAGAGCGGCCCGCGCACTCGCGGCGCGTCTTCCGAATATCGCAGGCGCGCGCATCACATTGACGAAGAACCTGCCGGTCGCGTCGGGCGTTGGCGGCGGCTCGGCCGACGCGGCGGCGGCCTTGCGCGGGCTCGTGGCGCTTTACGGCGAGGCTCTCGACGCGAACGCATTGATCGCGCTCGCGGCTTCGCTGGGCTCCGACATTTCCGTCTGCGTCGCTTCGGAACCTGCGTGGATGGAAGGGCGGGGCGAAATCCTGACGCCGCTGGCGCCTCTGCCGCCGGCCCATATCGTGCTGGTCAATCCGGGAGTGGCGGTCGCGACGGCGCAGGTGTTCCGCAGTCTTGTTATCCGCAGCGAGGAGCTGCCGCTCGCGCCGCCTCCAGCTTTCGCGTCGCTTTCCGCGCTCACCCGTTATCTCGCGAGGACGCGCAACGATCTCGAAGCGCCGGCGCTTGCGATCGCGCCGACCATTCAAGCGGCTCTCGACGCGCTATCGCGCAATGGTGCCGCCTTCGCCCGCATGTCGGGCAGCGGCGCAACCTGCTTCGGTCTCTTCGAAACGGCTGCAAAGGCGCAAGCCGCAGCGCGGGCGATCGCGAAAACGGAGCCAGACTGGTGGGCGCGCGCCGGCGCGCTGGCCGATCCTTCCGCGGCAAAGCCTCGCGAATTTTAGCGGCTATTGGCCCACATCGAATTTGATGCCGCTGAGGATCGTGTCGACATTCTCGCCGTCGTCCGACAGCGGCAGGAAACAGGCTTCGAAATCGCGATAGGCATTTGACGGCGCCCAATGGGCTTTGCCTCTGCGAAAGCGCGGCGCCTTCGAGGTGACGACCTGGTTCAGCACTTCGAGCATGGCTGCCGCAGCATCCGGTGTCATGCCGTCGGTCGCAGATCTACCGGTGTTGTTCTTGCCGACGAAATTCACGATGTGGTCGCCGATAAGCCTGATGTGGAACGGTGCCGTCGCGTTCCAGATCATGATGTCGGCCAACAGCGGCTTGAGCTCGGCCGGCTTGATGTCGCTGCGCAGCGGGATCAGCAATGTGCCGCGCTTCGACGACCAATAGTCAAAGAGCGCCTTCAAGTCCGGATGGCGCGGCGCATCGATGTAAACGGCCGGCGGGACGGACTTCCTGTCGTGGGACATACTGGGGCGACGGTTGTGATTCAGAATCTAGAATACAGTGGATGCAATCTACGCGACATAGCCTTCGATATCGTATTTGAGACCGCCGAGGATCATGTCGACTTTTTGGCCGTCGTTCGACAGCGGCAGAAAACAGGATTCGAAATCGCGGTACGCATGTTCCGGTTTCCAGAACGCCTTGCCGGTGCGAAAACGCGGCGAGCGCGACTCGATGACTGCCGTCAACACCGCGATCAGCACGCGCCCTGCTTCAGGCGGCATCTCCTGCGTCGCCGGAAGTCCGGTATTGTTGCTGCCCACAAAACGCACAATATGATCACCGACGAGGCGTATCGTGTAGGGTGGAGCGGCATTCCAGATGATCAGGTCGGACAGCACCGGCTTGATTTCGGCCGGCACGATGTCGGCGCGCGACGGCATGCGCTTGGCGCCGCGCTTCACCAGCCAATGCGCATAAAGCTGTTGCAGATACGGATGACGCGGGCCGTCGAGCGAGGTCACGGGCAGGTCGAGCGCATCGATGGCGGCGTCCGACATGTGTTCAATCCCGCCGACGAAAGCGGACGCAAAGAGCGGACTTGATGTCAGTCATGGCCGCTTCCCCGGTGCGACTGATTCTGGAACCTATGTTACAATGTTCGGGAGTGGCCGCAAATTTCGCGCGGGCAGATCAGTAGCCGCGGCCCACACAGAATTCGGCGACGTCGATCAACGCATCGCGCAAGGGAGTGCTGCCGACGCCGTCGAGCGCGGCGCAGGCAAGCTCGGAATAGCGCAACGCGCGTGCGCGTGTCTCGCGGATGGCGCCGGTATCTTCGACATAATGGATGGCGCGTTTGAGATCGCCGTCCTGCTGCAGACCGGAGACGATCACACGATGCCAGAAGTCGCGCGCTTCCTCGTCGGCGCGATCGAGCGCGAGGATAACGGGCAAAGTCACCTTGGCTTCGCGGAAATCGTCGCCGACGGATTTTCCCATCTCGCCCTGTCGGCCGGAATAGTCGAGCGCATCGTCGATCAGCTGGAAGGCGATGCCGAGATATTCGCCGTAGTTCCTGAAGGCATGAGCTGTGTGCGCAGAGGCGCCGGCGATGGTGGCGCCGGCCTCCGATGCGGCCGCGAACAGCGCGGCGGTCTTGGCACTCACGACCTTCAGATAATCGGCTTCCGTCGTCGCGAGATTGTTCGCGGATTTGAGCTGGAGAACTTCGCCTTCCGCGATCACGGTGGCGGCAGTCGCCAGAATGTCGAGGACGCGCAGGCTTCCTGCTTCGACCATCAGCTGGAATGCGCGGCTGAACAGGAAATCGCCAACGAGGATCGTCGGCTTGTTGCCCCAGATAATGTTGGCCGCGATCTTGCCGCGGCGAAGAGAGCTCGCATCCACCACGTCGTCGTGCAGCAGCGTCGCGGTATGGATGAACTCGACCGCGGCGGCGAGATTGATGTGATGGTCGCCCTCGTATCCGCACAGGCGTGCCGCGGCCAGGGTCAGAAGAGGCCTGAGGCGCTTGCCGCCGGAATCGATCAGATGGCGCGCGAGATCGGGGATCAGCGTGATCGAGCTGCCGACGCGGTCGTGGATGAGGCGGTCGGTCGCCGCCATGTCGCTCGCGACGAGACGATGGAGCCGGTCGACGGGCGTGACGTCAGCGGTTTTCGGTGCCTCAGCGATCGCCATGCCTACGCTCGTGATACTGCCTTGCCGTTGCCGTCCGGTTCCACGACATTAGAAATGGGCCGGAAGCCCGGTCAAGCAACGCCCTACGTGGGTTCCTCACGTGAGGCAAGGGGTCGGACGTCCAATGCGCGCGGTTTTGAAGACGAATGACCCCATTTTGCTCAATTTTGCGCAGGCTCTGCTGAAGGATGCGGGTATCGAAGGCGTGGTCTTCGATACCCATATGAGCATCATGGACGGCAGCATGGGCTTTATGCCGCGCCGGCTGATGGTCTCAGATGACGAAGCAGCCGAAGCCGAAAAGGTGTTGCGGAACGCGCTTCCGGATTACCGCCCGCCGTGAGCGAATTCACCGAAGACCGCTTTCTCGATGGCCGTGTCGCGGTTCGGCAACAGCGGCACGGATTTCGTTCGGGCCTCGACGCGGTGATGCTGGCCGCGGCCGTGCCCGCGAAGGATGGCGGCGAAGTCCTCGAGCTCGGCGCCGGCGCAGGGATCGCGAGCCTGTGTCTGGCGTCGCGTGTCGGTTCCTGCACGATTACGGGAATTGACATCGATCAGGATCTGGTCGCGCTCGCCAACGCCAACGCAGAAGCGAACGGCCTGGCGGCGCGCGTCCGCTTCGTTCCAGCCGATGTGGTGCAATTGCCCGAGGACTTGAAGCGCGAATTCGCACATGTTTTTTCCAATCCGCCTTTTCACGGCGAGGAAGGATTGGCTTCACCCGACGAAGGCCGAAGGCGCGCCCGTCGCGATGAAGGCAGTCTGAGCGCGTGGCTGGCGGCGGGTTCCAGGCGCACCGTTTCCGGCGGTACATTTACGGTGGTCCTGCGTGCCGACCGCTTGGGGGAGGCGCTGGCGGCGCTCCCGGGTGGAGGTGTCACGATCTTTCCGCTCTGGCCGAAAGCGGGCGAGCCGGCCAAGCGGATCATCCTGCAGCTGCGCAAGGGATCGGGCGCACCGTCCGTCCTGCAGCCGGGTCTGGTCCTTCACGAGGCGGACGGCCGTTTCACTCAGGATGCGGAGGCGATCCTCCGCGGCGGTGCTTCGCTTGCCCTTGGGTGACCCCGGCTGTTAAGGGTCCCGACCCGCCGCAAACGGAACTCAGATCGTGCCCAAGGCCCGGACATTCCAGGACCTCATTCTGACGCTTCAGACCTATTGGGCGAAGCAGGGCTGCGTCATTCTCCAGCCCTATGATGTCGAGATGGGGGCGGGCACCTTCCACCCCGCGACAACGCTCCGGGCTCTCGGCCCCCGGGACTGGCGCGCCGCCTATGTGCAGCCTTCGCGGCGGCCTTCGGACGGCCGCTACGGCGAGAACCCGAACCGCCTGCAACACTATTACCAGTTCCAGGTGATCCTGAAGCCGGCGCCCAAGGACGTGCTCGACCTCTACCTGGGATCGGTGCGCGAGATCGGCCTTGATCCCGCCGTCCACGACATCCGCTTCGTCGAGGACGACTGGGAGAGCCCGACGCTGGGCGCCTGGGGCCTCGGCTGGGAAGTCTGGTGCGACGGCATGGAAATCACCCAGTTCACCTATTTCCAGCAGGTCGGCGGCTTCGACTGCGATCCGGTGTCGGCCGAGATCACCTACGGTCTCGAGCGTCTCGCCATGTATGTGCAGGACGTCGAGTTCGTCTACGACCTCGCTTACAACGAACGCTTCCGCTACGGCGAAGTGTTTCATCAGAGCGAGCGCGAATTCTCGACTTACAATTTCGAGAAGTCCGACTCCGAGATGCTGTTCCGTCACTTCGCGGATGCGGAGAAGGAATGCAAAGCGCTGGTGGCAGCGAAACTGGCGCTGCCGGCTTACGATCAGTGCATCAAGGCGAGCCATTGCTTCAATCTGCTCGACGCGCGCGGCGTTATCAGCGTGACGGAACGCGCCGCCTATATCGGCCGCGTGCGCGCCCTCGCGAAAGCCTGTTGCGAGAGCTGGCTCGAGAGTCCGATGGGCGCCTACGAACCCAGATACGGCTGAGCCATGTCCGAATTCCTGCTCGAACTGTTTTCCGAAGAGATTCCGGCGCGCATGCAGGTCGCCGCCGCGAAGGATCTCGAGCGGCTGGTCGTCGGCGCGCTGTCGGATCAGATGCTGCTGTTCGAGAGCATCAAGTCGTTTTCGGGACCCCGCCGCTTGACGCTTGTCATCGGCGGGCTGCCGGTGCAGCAGAAGGACGTTGAAGAGGAACGCAAAGGTCCTCGAGTCAATGCGCCGGAAAAGGCCATCGAAGGCTTTTTGCGCTCCGCCGGCGTGACGCTCGATCAATGCGTCAAAGAGAACGACGGCAAGGGCGAGTTCTATGTCGCGCGCATCACGCGGGAAGGCCGCGTCACGGCCGATGTGCTGGCGAAGATCCTGCCCGAGACGCTCGCAAAACTGCCGTGGCCGAAATCGATGCGCTGGCCGGGCTCGAATGTGCGCTGGGTCAGGCCGTTGCACGCGATCGTGGCGACGCTCGACGGTGAGGTTGTGCCGTTCTCGTTCGCCGGCGTCGAAAGCGGCCGCACGACCTATGGTCACCGCTTCCTCTCCAAAGGCTCGATCGAGGTCCGCCGTTATGACGACTACGTCAAGAAGCTGCGCGACGCGCATGTGATCCTCGATCCGGCGGAGCGCAAGGAGATCATCCGGAACGCCGTCGTGAACGGCGCCTTCGCGCTGGGGCTCGAACCGGTGCCGGACGAGGGCCTGTTCGACGAAGTGACTGGCCTGGCAGAATGGCCGGTTGTCCTGTTCGGCAAGATCGACGATGCGTTCATGGATGTTCCGGGCGAGATCCTGCAGACAGCCATGCGGACGCATCAGAAGTATTTTTCGCTGAAGCGCGCGAATGACAACGATGATGGCCTCGCGCTCGCCAACCGCTTTGGCTTCGTCGCCAACATGATCGCCTCCGACGGCGGCGCGGAGATCGTTGCCGGTAACGAGCGCGTGCTGCGAGCGCGGCTGTCGGACGCGAAATTCTTCTGGGATCAGGATCGGAAACGTCGCCTCGAATCGCGCGTCGCCGATCTCAAGAAAAGCGTTTTTCATGCCAAGGCCGGCACCATGCACGACCGTGCCTATCGTGTGGCGCTTCTGGCCATGATGCTTGCCGATCTTCTCGGCTACGACGTCGCAAAGGCCGAACGCGCAGGCCTTCTGGCCAAGGCCGATCTCGCGAGCGGTGTCGTCGGCGAATTCCCGGAGCTTCAGGGCGTGATGGGTCATTACTACGCCCGCCACGACGGCGAAGACGAAGACGTGAGCTTCGCCATCCGCGATCACTACAAGCCTCTTGGCCCGAACGATCGCGTTCCGGCTGCACCCATCGCGATCGTCGTTGCGCTTGCCGACAAGATCGACAGCCTCGTGACGCTTTGGGCCGCAGGCGAAAAGCCCACCGGTTCGAAGGACCCGTTTGCACTCCGCCGTGCCGGGCTCGGCATCATCCGGATCGTGCTTGAAAATCGCTTGCGCCTTCCGCTCGATCTTCCGCTGCATGGCGTCCTCGCAATCTCGAAGCTGCACGAAGAACGGCCTTGGGAAGCGCGGCTTGCCGATGCCCTCTCGAACACGATGCTGCTCAAGGGCATCGCGAACGATCTGATTGCCGCGGCGCGGAAGTCCGGCGGCGGAGACGTTGTCGGCGATGTCCTCGAATTCCTTGCAGACCGCCTGAAAGTCGCGCTTCGCGACAAGGGCGTCCGTCACGATCTGATCGATGCCGTGTTCTCGCTTGGCGGCGAAGATGACCTCGTCCGCCTTGTCGCGCGCGTGAACGCACTGCAGGCCTTCCTCAAGTCCGATGACGGCGCAAACTTGCTGGCCGGTTATCGCCGCGCCGTGAACATCCTCCGGATCGAGGAGAAGAAGGACGGCCACACTTTCGAAGGCGAACCCGATCCCAAGCTTCTCCAGGCGCCGGAAGAGATCGCGCTGTTCCGCGAAATGGCGGAAGCGCGCGAGCTGATTGCAGCCGAACTCGCCCACGAGCGTTTCACCGAGGCGATGACGGTGATGGCGCGGCTCAGGGGCCCCGTCGACGCCTTCTTCGAAAAGGTGACGGTCAACGCGCCCGACGCCAAATTGAGGGAAAACCGCCTCTTATTGTTGTCCCGCCTGCGTGCCAGCCTGCACGCGGTCGCGGATTTCTCGAAGATCGAGGGTTAGTGCATGACGCAGTGGGTCTACAGCTTCGGCGACGGCAAGGCGGAAGGCCGGGCTGACATGAAGAATCTCCTGGGCGGCAAGGGCGCCAACCTGGCCGAGATGAGCAATCTCGGACTTCCCGTCCCCCCGGGCTTCACCATTACCACCGAAGTCTGCACCTATTTCTACAAACACGGCGAAACCTATCCGGCCGAGCTCGAGAAGGCGGTGGACGCGGCGCTGGCGGAAGTCGGCCGTCTCGGCGGCGGCACGCTCGGCGATCCTGCGAAGCCGCTGCTCGTCTCCGTGCGTTCCGGCGCGCGCGTCTCCATGCCGGGCATGATGGATACGGTGCTCAATCTCGGTCTCAATCCGGAGACCGTCGAAGGCCTCGCCAGGCTGACGGGCAATCCGCGCTTCGCCTACGATTCCTACCGCCGCTTCGTGCACATGTATTCGAACGTCGTGCTCGAGCTCGAGCATTCGATCTTCGAGGAGATCCTCGAAAGCGAGAAGGAAACCAAAGGCATCGATCTCGACACCGATCTCGAAGCCGAAGACCTCAAGCGCATCGCCGAGCTCTACAAGACGGAAGTGAACAAGCGTCTCGGCAAGCCGTTCCCGGATGACGTGAAAAAGCAGCTCTGGGGCGCGATCGGCGCCGTGTTCGGCTCCTGGAAAAGCCACCGCGCGCAGACTTATCGCAAGCTCCATCACATTCCCGAAGACTGGGGCACGGCCGTCAACGTGCAGGCGATGGTGTTCGGCAATCGCGGCGACACGAGCGCGACCGGCGTCGCCTTCACGCGCGATCCTGCGACGGGCGAGAAGGTTCTCTTCGGCGAGTTCCTGGTGAATGCGCAGGGCGAAGATGTCGTCGCCGGCATTCGTACCCCGCAACCGATCTCGAAAATCGTGCGCGAGCGCTCCGGCGCCAAGAAGCCGTCGATGGAAGAAGCGATGCCGCAAAGCTATGCGGAGCTGAAGCGGATCGCCGAACGTCTCGAAGCGCATTACCGCGACATGCAAGACGTCGAGTTCACCGTGCAGGACGGCAAGCTCTTCATGCTGCAGACCCGTTCCGGCAAGCGTACGGCGGAGTCCGCGCTGAAGATCGCCGTCGACATGGTGCGCGAAGGCCTCATCGACAAGGAGACCGCGGTGGCGCGGGTCGACCCGCAGGCGCTCGACCAGCTCCTGCATCCGACGCTCGATCCCAACGCACCGAAAGAATGCATCGCCACCGGTCTCGCGGCGTCGCCCGGCGCCGCCACGGGCGAGATCGTGTTCAACGCGGAAGAGGCGGAGAAGCTCGCCGCCGACGGCAAGGCGGTCATTCTCGTGCGCGTCGAGACGAGCCCCGAAGACATCCACGGCATGCATGCGGCAAAAGGAATTCTCACCGCCCGCGGCGGCATGACCAGCCATGCGGCTGTCGTGGCGCGTGGCATGGGCCGCCCCTGCGTCTCGGGCGCCGGCATGCTCAAGATCGATGCCAAGCTCGGCACGCTGACCGTCGGCGCAACGACGCTGAAACGTGGCGACATCCTGACGATCGACGGCGCGACGGGACAGGTGTTCAAGGGCCGCGTGCCGATGCGCCAGCCGGAATTGACCGGCGATTTCTCGACGCTCATGGGCTGGGCCGACCAGATCCGGACGCTGCGCGTGCGCGCCAATGCGGATACGCCGGACGATGCGGCGACGGCGCGCCGCTTCGGCGCCGAAGGCATCGGCCTGTGCCGCACCGAGCACATGTTCTTCGAAGCCGACCGCATCGTCGCCGTGCGCCAGATGATCCTGGCCGATGCGCTGGAAGATCGTCAGGCGGCGCTCGCGAAACTCCTGCCGATGCAGCGCCACGATTTCGAAGCCATCTTCAAGGCGATGGAAGGCTTGCCCGTCACCATCCGTCTGCTCGATCCGCCGCTGCACGAATTCCTGCCGCAGAAGGACGAGGAGATCGCCGAAGTGGCGCGCGCCGCCGGCACCGATCCCGCAAAATTGCGCGCGCGCGCGATCGCGCTGCATGAATCGAATCCGATGCTCGGCCATCGCGGCTGCCGTCTCGGCATCACGTTTCCTGAAATCTACGAGATGCAGGCGCGCGCGATTTTCGAAGCGGCGGCGAATGTGGAAGTGGCGGGCGGCAGGCTCGTCGCGCTCGAGATCATGATCCCGCTCGTCGGCTTCAAGACGGAGCTCGATACGCTGAAAACGCGCATCGATGCCGTCGCCGAAGCGCTCCGCAAGGAAGGCAAGAAGACGCCGCCTTATATTGTCGGCACGATGATCGAGCTTCCGCGCGCGGCGTTGCGTGCAGGAGAGATTGCGCAAACGGCGGAGTTCTTCTCGTTCGGCACCAACGATCTCACGCAGACGACACTGGGCGTGAGCCGCGACGATGCCGGAACATTTCTGACAGAATATCTGGCGCGCGGATTAATTCCGCGTGATCCGTTCGTGACCATCGATCGCGACGGTGTCGGCGAGCTCGTGAAAATCGCGTCACAAAGGGGACGTTCCACGCGTGCCAAACTGAAGCTCGGCATCTGTGGCGAACATGGCGGCGATCCCGATTCGATCCGTTTCTGTCACGAAGCGGGCCTCGATTATGTCTCGTGTTCGCCCTTCCGCGTGCCCGTTGCGCGTCTCGCAGCGGCGCAAGCAGCGTTAACAAAAGCGGTTGACGGCGATTAATCAGTACACGTCGCATGCAGGAAAACACTGGATTTTTCCGGTGTACGTGACGCCGTGTCACGATTAGATACAATTTGATTTGACGGATTAGCTTTTGGCTGGCATGAAATTCGCCACCGCTGGGGGGAAAACAGGAGATCGTTCGGAACCAAGCCTCGAATTCATTCGCCTAACGAATCCATTCGATACGAAATCCCGAAGGACCAAATTTTCCCAATGACGAAATTGAGTAACGTTTTGCGGCGAGCCGACCGTACGGCCGCGTTCGCCCTCCTGCTTGTGTTCGCGACCGTGTCCGGTGCCGCGACGAGCGGAAATAATCCGTCCACGGATCATCCGTATACGACGCGTTCTGCATTGCGCGGAACGCTGGCCGAGATCGACCGGCCTGCGCAGCTGGCGATGCCGGCGACGCCGGTGTCGGCGGATGCCATCCAGGCGTCCCCCTCGGCCGTCGAGCTCGCCATGGCGAAGTTTGCCGGTGAAGAGCGCTGCCTGGCGGAAGTGATGTATTACGAGGCCCGCGGCGAAGGCACCCAGGGCGAGGAAGCCATCGCGGAAGTCGTTTTCCACCGCATGCACCGCCACAACTATCCCGGCTCGATCTGCGGCGTGGTCTACCAGGGCATGAATGACGCCCCGGCCTGCCAGTTCTCGTTCGTCTGCAACGGAGAGATGCGCAAGCCAAAGGTCGCCGTGGACTGGCAGCGAGCCAAGCTGCTCGCCGGACGCATCCTGAGCGGCTACACGATCCTCGGCAACATCACCGGTGGCGCTACGTCGTTCCACGCCGTGGACGTCGAACCGTCCTGGGCAGACAGCCTTCAGCGCACGGTCCAGATCGGCAACCACATCTTTTACAAGCCGCTCGCGCGTACGCGCGACAGCTAGGGGCGATCGCCGATCCGGCTCGCAAACGACAACGTGCGAGCCGGTCGGCTGTTCCTTTATTCCAGCGATTGCAAAGGCTTACTGAGCATTCCGCCGATGCTTTTGGCGATCTGCCGGCGCATGAAAGTGGGCGAGATTCCCTTGATGCGATCGATCCAGGCGATTCCCTCAGGCACATACCAGTGGAGCTTGTCGCTCCCGTAAGCCTTCCAGACCGTCTCCGCAATGGCGGTCGCCGGCGTCAGCCGGAACATGCCTTTCTTCGGCGCATTCGCGTAGAATTCTTCCTCGGTCGGCTTGTCGCGATCGCCCGAGCGGTTGGGCGTCGATCTAAGGATCGCGGTGTCGATCAGGCCGGGCAGGGTGTCCGCCACCCTGACCCCGTGCCGGGCAAACTCGATCGACAGCGCCTCGACCAGCCCCTTCACCGCATGTTTGGTCGCCGAATAGACGGCAATGCGCGGCATCCCGTAAGTCGCCGATGAGGACGAGGTGATAAAGGCAAGCGAATTCGGGGTCGCCTTCAGAAGCGGCAGCGCCGCATAGAGGCTCGCAATGACGCCAACGAGGTTCACCTGCACGACGCGCATCGCCGCTTCGTAAGGAACGTCCTCGAACCAGCCCGACTCTCCGATGCCGGCATTGGAGAAGAGAATGTCGAGCTTGCCGCCTGTCTCTTCGCCGAACGCCGCGATTGCCGCGTCGAAATCCGCCTTGTCGGTGACGTCGAGCCGTCGCGTTACGCAATTGTCCGCGCCGATCTCCTGCTCGAGCGTCTTGAGCCCTTCCGAATTCACGTCATAGGCGCCGACGAACCAGCCTTTGCCGGCGAACAGCTTCGCCGTCTCTCGACCCATGCCGCTTGCGGCGCCGGTGATGAAAATGGCCTTGCGGCCGCGTGCCTTTCCCGCCATCGGACCGGCCTCAAAAGTTAACGCGGCGTGAGATGGTCCCGTCGACGAGCAGGTTAACGCCGGTCGTGTAGGCCGAAACCGGGCTCGCCAGGAACACGGCCGCATTGGCCACTTCCTGGGGCGTGGCCGCCCGTCCGGTGGGGTTCCGGGCCATGGCCTGCTTGAAGAAGTCCGGGCTGTTCTGCTCGACCGTGTTCCAGACCCCGCCCTTGAAATAGACCATGCCCGGAGAGACCACGTTCGTGCGGATTTTCCGCCCCGCATACTGGCGGGCCAGCCCTTTGGCCATGTGGATCAGGGCTGCCTTGATAGGCCCGTAGGAACCCGCGTTCTCGCTCTCCGCGGCGGAGACCGAGGAAATGATTACAAAGGCAGCGTCGCCCTTCTCCTGGGCCGCCTTTTCGAGATGCGGCTTGGCCGCCTGGAAAGCGTTAACGGCACCCAGGACGTCCAGCCGGAAGTTCTTCTCCCAGGCTTCCGGGTCCATCCCTTGGGCCATGGCGCCCGCGTTCGAGACGAGGATGTCGAGGCCGCCGAACTCGCCAGCCGCCTTCTCGACGAAGGCCCGGAGCGCGGGACCATCCACAATGTCGACGGCCGCACCGAAGGCGCGGACACCTTTGTCCTTCAGCGCCGAGACGGTCTCGCTGACCTGGTCGGCCTTGCGGGCGCAGATGGCCACATCCGCGCCTTCCGCGGCCAGCGTGTCGGCGATGGCGCGTCCGATGCCGCGCGTTCCGCCCAGCACGACGCAGCGCTTCTTCTTGAGCTGCAGGTCCATGAATAGCTCCCTGAGATTTTGTCGGGCCGCACTCTAGAACGGAAATGCGGAGGGTAAAGGCGTGCCTTTATCGCCGCGGCGCGTTGCCTTCGGCCCGCAGCCGCGCCGCGCGTTCCGCCGTTGCGGGATGCGATCCGAGCCAGCTCGGACCGCAGCCGCCGCGGCGACCGCAGATCTCCTTGTCCATGCGCAGAAGGAACTCGCCGAGCGCGGCGGGATCGGCGCCGATGCGTTTCATTGTGTTCGCGGAATCATCGTCGGCCTGCTGCTCGAAGCTGCGCGAATAGGAGGATTCGATCAGAAGCGTCGGCAACACGGCTGTGATCTGGCTGAGCTGCGAGGCATCGCCGGTGACGAGCGCGATGGTGGCGGGCAGAAGCGAGGCCTCATAGACCATCTGCATCGCATGGCGACGATCGGCATGCGCGATCTCGTGGCCGAAGACGCCTTCGAGCTCGTCGTCGCGTTTCACCATCTCATAGAGCTGATCCGTCATAACGACACGTCCGTCCGGAAGCGAAAAGGCATTAGGTCCGACGTGCCGACCTTCGCGAAACAACAGCTGATAGCCGGAGCGTCCTTCATGGCCCATTGCGGCGACCCGCGCGAACAGCCTTTGCGCCTTGATCTTGTCGTCGGTCGAAAGTTCCGACGGCGCGAGCGCGAAGCGATCCATCGTGGCGAGCGTCTGGTCGGACACCGTCACGAGCACGACATGCGGCGTTCGGAAGGCAAGCCAGGCCGCGGCGGCCGGAAAGCCATAGATGATCATCAGTGCAGTCGACACGCCCGCAATGATGACAGCCGCCGCCACCCATTTGAGCGAGCTTTCGATCCAATGCAGCATCGTGCTGGGAAGGAGCCGGCCGGCCTCGCGAAAGAGCATATCGATGCCGTCATTGTCGTCAGTCTCGAAGCGGCTGTGGTCCGGAAACTCTATGCGCCGCCTTAGATTGCCGAGCCGCGCGGAGACCCTGGCTTTTCCCAGCGGGAATTCCGCGACGACGGCGCCGGTCTCGTCGACGATGCGCAACTGCCGCGCTTCGATAGACGCATCCGCCGGCACCGCGCGCGAGGAGCCCGCAGGAAAAAAGGTCCCCTTGACGATCACAGACTGATTCCGAGATCGAAGAAGCTCGCGATCTCCTCGCCGATGGCACCCTGCGTCGCGATGGCTTCGGACGTGAAGTCGTCGAGATCCGACGCGGCGATTATTCCCCAGCGCGACAATTCGTAACGCGTGAGGCGCACGACGGCCCACGGATAGTAAAGGCCAATCGTCACGAGCACCAAAAGCGCATTCGTGAACATGATCCAGGCCATCGGCATGAACTCGAGCTCGGAGCGCAGCTGGTGGCCGCCTTCGAGCGTGGCGTTGTCGATGGAGAGGTTCATCGTCCTGGCGCGGATATAGGTCTGCACCATGGTCGCGATGAAAATTACGCCGAGGTAGAAAGCGACAATTGCGACGATCCCGATGACCCCGACGCCCGCCGCGAACGGCGAATTGCGAAGGTCCTGAGCCGTCGCATGAAGCGGGACGCCCGCGAGGTTCGCGACAGCGATAACGACAAGAACCACCGCAACAGCAAGCACAAAAAGCCCTGCCAGCGCGCCGATGAACAGGCCGATGGCCATGACATAAACGCCGTAGATGCTGCCGAGCGAGAACTGCGTCGAGAAATGCTTGCCGCCGAAGGCGTGATTGTTGACGATGAAATAGTCGCGCGCGCGATGTACGGCCGGCCAGGCGAGGAACAGCGTGAAGATCGAGAGCACCGGATAGAGGATATAGACCCGCGCCGCGCGGCCCATCGTGCCCACGAAGTTGAAGCGGACATTGCGGTAGCTGGTGTTGCGCGCGTTGAATCGCAGGCTCGAGACGACAAGCCAGGGCGTGACAAACAGGAAAACCAGGCCCCAGGCGCTCGCTATTAGCGGATGAAGGCGGGCCGTGAGGCCGTACCCCAGAAGGACCGTCACCGCGATCAGCCGTCCGATCAGGATGCGCACCGGCGAGGCGTGATAGTCGAACGGATGTCCCGCGAGATAAGTGTTGCCGCGGAAGTAGCGATAGGTCCTGACCTTCGCCCACGCGCCGTAGACGCCGAGCGTCAGGATGGTCAGCGCCAGATTGACGATCCAGATGCGGAAATATTCGCCGCCGGTCCCCCGAAACTCGAGCATGTGCAGAGTCTTTGCGGCCGCAGGGTCCGCGGCCGGTCCATCACGAAGCATAGTGAAAATTCCCCTGTCCCCACGGCAAGCCTAGCGGCTTTGACGGGCGCCGTCACGAGCGGTCAGCTTGGTCTGATCGTTGACAGTTCAAGGGAGTGTGACAGCGAGTGTCACGCGATGCGGTTAGAGTGCGTCTGCGAAGCGGAGGGATTCTCATGAGGTTGGGGTATCGTGTCTACGGCGCTGCGGCAATCGCGCTCGGCATCATCGGGCTTGCGTGGGCGGATTTCGCGAGCGTGTGGCAGCCGGTGCCGGAGCATCTGCCCCGGCGCGAGATGCTCGCCTATCTCGTGGCCGCGACGGAATTGACGTCGGGGCTGGCACTTCTTTGGCGGCGCACGGCACCGTCCGGCGCGCTCACGCTGGCAATCCTCTTCGCGATCGGCGTCGCGCTTCTGCAAATTCCGAAAGTCTTCGCGCATCCGCTGTCGCCGGGATCGTGGGGCGGCGTGGCCGAACAATCGGCATTGGTCGTGGGCGGCCTTCTTGCCTGCGCCATGACGGCAGCGATCGAAAGCGTCGCGCTTCATCGCGCGTGCTGGGTCCTGTTCGGATTGTGTTGCCTCGTCTTCGGCATGGAGCATTTCTCCTATGAGAACGAGACCGCTGCGATGGTGCCGAAATATCTTCCGTACGGCCAGGTTTTCTGGGCGCGCCTGACGGGCACGGCGCACATCGCGGCGGGCCTCGGGATCCTTTCGGGCATCCGTGCACGGCTCGCGGCGCAGATGCTGACGGCGATGTTCCTCGCGTTCCAGGTTCTCGTGCATATACCGACGCTGCTTCACGATCCCTCGACTCACTTCAGCTGGACGATCAACGCAGTCAATCTTGCGCTGGTGGGTGCTGCGTGGATCGTGGCGGATTCGTTGCGCGGGCGGAGCGTGTGGGGCGTCCGGGAAATGGCTTAGAAATCGAGCCCCAAATCCAGATTCGGCGCGCTATGCGTGATGGCGCCGGAGGAGATGTAGTCGACGCCCGTCTCGGCGATGGCGCGAATTGTGGAAAGCGTGACGTTGCCGGAGGCTTCCAGCACCGCGCGGCCCTTCGCCGTCGCGACGGCCTTGCGCAACATATCCGGTGGCATGTTGTCGAGCAGGATCGTGTCGACGCCGAGTGCGAGCGCTTCTTCGAGCTGCTCGAGCGTGTCGACTTCGAGCTCGATCTTCGTCATGTGTGCGATGCCGGCCCGTACACGCGCGATCGCTTTGCTGATGCCGCCAGCGGCGACGAGATGGTTGTCCTTGATGAGCACGGCATCATCGAGGCCGAAGCGGTGATTGAGCCCGCCGCCGCAGCGCACGGCGTATTTCTCCAGCACGCGCAAACCCGGCGTCGTCTTGCGGGTGCAGACGATCCTCGCTTTCGTGCCTTTGACGGCTTCGACCAGCGCATGCGTTGCCGTCGCTACACCGGAAAGGTGCCCTGCGAAATTGAGCGCCACGCGTTCACCGGACAGAACCGCACGCGCTGAACCTTCGATCACCGCAAGCGTCGCTCCCGCAGCGACGGTCGAGCCATCCGGTTTTTCGTATGTGAACTTCAGCGATGGATCGACGAGGTGGAACGTGGTTTCGGCCGCGATCAATCCTGCAATCGTGCCCGCTTTGCGCGCCGCGAGCTTCGCCGTCGCGCGTGCGCCAGCCTCTATGGTCAGTTCACTCGTGATGTCGCCCGCGCGGCCGAAATCTTCCTCCAGCGCGCGCCGGACGATCGGCTCGATCAAAAGATTGTGCGGCGGATGCGTGAAGGCGAGAGCGCGGCAGGTCATATCCCACCTCCCCCTTGCGGGGAGGTGAGACGGAGGCTTGTCGAAGAAATCATCTCAACGTGCAGCACAGGCAGGCTCGACATTTGAACCGGCATTCGCCGCAATCGCATTCGCGTCGTTGAGCGTCAAAAACGTCCGGACACCTTTCGCGTCCGTCTGCGGACAATCGCTGCGGAAATGGCCGCCACGGCTTTCGTGGCGCGCCAACGCGGCCGCGGCAACGAGCTTCGCGGCGGCCGTCATGTTGAGCAGCGACGGCTCGCCATTGGCGGCGCGTTCGACATTGGCGATCACGCTCAGCGCTTTCTCGAGGCCGGCGCGGTCGCGCTCCAGCCCGACAAAACGCGTCATCGCATCGCGGAGGATTTGCGGAGGCGGCGCGGCCTGGAAGCGGGCGGGTGCGGGCGGCGTGCCGCTGGCTCTGCCCGTTGCGACATGCGCCGCGATGTCCTCAGCGGCGCGATGACCGAAGACGAGCGCCTCGAGGAGAGAGTTCGAGGCGAGACGATTGGCGCCGTGCAGGCCCGTCGAAGCGCATTCGCCGACCGCCCACAAGCCTTCCAGCGAAGTGCGGCCGCGCGCGTCCGTCTTAATGCCGCCCATGTGGTAATGCGTCGCCGGCGCGACGGGGATGGGCTGTGCGACAGGATCAATGCCCGCCTCGCGGCACGCAGCATAGACGGTCGGGAAATGCTCCGGGAATTTCGCGCCGACGGCTTCGCGGCAGTCGAGAAACACCTTGTGCCCGCGCATAATCTCGCGATGGATGCCGCGCGCCACGATATCGCGCGGTGCAAGCTCGGCGGACGGATGCACCGCGGTCATGAAGCGCCGGCCAGTTTCGTCGATCAGGATGGCGCCTTCGCCGCGCAGCGCTTCCGTCGCCAGCGGTGCGGGATCGCGACCGACATTCAACGCCGTCGGATGGAATTGCACGAATTCGGGATCGGCGATCACGGCGCCTGCGCGCGCCGCCATGCCGAGACCCTCGCCGCGCGATTCTGGCGGATTGGTCGTGACCGCATAAAGCGAGCCGAGGCCGCCCGTGGCGAACACAATCGCCGGCGCGCGGAAAAGAATGAGCTTGGTATCGACCCCCGCGCCGTAGCGCGCAAAGAGACCGGTGATGCGTCCGTCCTCCGCGGCGAGCTCGATGGCATGGAAGCCTTCCATCACGGAGATCGACGGCGTGGAAAGCGCAACCTTCGCAGCAGCGCGGGTAATTTCGAGCCCTGCGCGATCGCCGGAGACATGCACGACGCGGGCGGCGGAATGGGCCGCCTCGCGCGCGACGGCCAGCGCGCCGTCGGCGGTCCGGTCGAACGGCGCGCCGTAAGCGATCAGATCGGCGACGCGCGCGGCCGCTTCGCGCGCGACCAGCGCCGTGATCTCGGGATCGCAGAGACCTGCGCCGGCCGCGACCGTATCGGCGGAATGCGCCTGCCACGTATCACCCGGCGCCACCGCGGCCGCGATTCCGCCTTGCGCCCACACGCTCGAACCTGTCGTTCCAGGACGCGCGCCGCAGAGAATGAGCGACGGGAACGGCGCAAGCTTAAGCGCGGTAAAGAGGCCGGCGAGGCCCGCGCCTAATATCAGCGCGCCTTTCGTCTCGATGACATTGTCGATGCGTCGGGCCATGACATGCTCACGCGGCGGCGCGCTGCTCGGGCAGCCTCACCAGCAGCATGCGCTCGACGGCGGCGCGGGCACGCGCGGCGATCGCGGGATCGACCAGCACTTCCGTCGTCATGGTCTCAAGCGAATGAAGGATCTTCGGCAGCGTGATGCGCTTCATGTGCGGGCAGAGATTGCAGGGCCGCACGAAATCGATGGACGGGAATTCCTGGGCGACGTTGTCGCTCATAGAGCATTCCGTCACCAGCACGACGCGCGGCGGATGCTTCTTGCCGACATAGCCGATCATGGCCGAGGTCGAGCCCGCGAAGTCGGCTTCCGCGACGACTTCCGGCGAGCATTCGGGATGGGCGAGTACGACGACGCCCGGATTGGCTTCGCGATAGCTTTTGATGTCGGCGGCGGTAAAGCGCTCGTGCACTTCGCAGCGGCCCTTCCAGGCGATGATCTTGATGCGCGTCTGCTTGGCGACGTTCTGGGCGAGATATTCGTCGGGTATCATGATCACCGAGCCGACACCCCATTCATGGGCGATATCTTCGACCACGGCGACTGCGTTCGACGACGTGCAGCACACGTCGCTTTCGGCTTTCACGTCCGCGGAAGTGTTCACATAGGTGACAACCGGAAGGCCCGGATATTTCTGCTTGAGCAGCCGCACATCTGCGCCGGTGATGGACGCCGCAAGCGAGCAGCCGGCATTTACATCCGGGATCAGCACCGTTTTCTCCGGCGAAAGGACCTTTGAGGTTTCCGCCATGAAATGGACGCCTGCCTGGACGATGATTTTCGCGTCGGTGCGCGCCGCCTCCCGCGCCAGCTGCAGCGAGTCGCCGACGAAATCGGACACGCAATGAAAGATCTCGGGCGTCATGTAATTGTGGCCGAGGATGACGGCGTTCCTGGAGCGCTTCAGCTCGTTGATCGCCTTCACGTAAGGCGCATGCACGGGCCATTCGATTTCCGGAATGACGTGTTTCACGCGGGCATATGCCTCACGAGTCGCGAGCGCGACTTCCGGCGTATACGCCAATTCCTGACTTGACCCCCGTTCCATGGCCGTCTCCTTAATGCTCCATTTGAGCATATATAGGGTCTGAAAATGCCGGCCTTCAATGGCCGGTCTGAAATTTATGCTACTCCTCAGCATAAATCGGTCAAGATGTAACGCTCAAAATGCCGCGCGCAATCCGGAGAAACCCGGGAGAACAACGGCTTAGGAGGTGCTTGTGGAATTTACCGTGAGGCCTGTCGGCCATGTCGAGGGCGGCCGCGGTGAGGCAGTCGACGACAATTGGGGCGCGAGCAGGGCTCGCATTACACTTGATCCCGCGCAGTTCGACGCGACGGCGCTGGTTGGACTCGACGGCTTTTCTCACGCCGAGATCGTCTATGTTTTCGATCGCGTGACGGACGCAGAGATCGTCAAAAGCGCGCGCCATCCGCGCGGCCGCACCGACTGGCCGAAGATCGGCATCTTCGCGCAGCGCGGAAAGAACCGTCCCAACCGCATCGGCGTAACAGTCTGCAAAGTCGTCTCCGTCAACGGATTGAATTTGGAAGTCGAAGGCCTCGACGCCATCGACGGCACGCCCGTGCTTGACATCAAGCCTCATCTCTCGGGATTTGCACCGCGCGGCACTGTGCGCGAACCGGATTGGGCCCGGGAAATCATGAAAGAGTATTGGTGACGCTTAAAGACTCTCATACACCGCCTTGATCAGTCCGCCATTGCGCGGGTTTTGCCAACGCGGGCCCATGTCGTTGGTGACGTATCCGAAGGCGAGACCCGTGTCCGGATCGCAGAATCCGAGCGAGCCGCCGGCACCGAAATGGCCGAAGGCGCGTGGATTGGGACCGAGCGGCCGTTCCACTTGCGTCAATTGAAAGCCGAGACCGAAACGGCTTGGCCGTTGCGAGATAAGATCGATGCCGGCGGAATGTTCGCGCGTCGCTTCGCCGAGCATGTCCTTCGACAGAACGGTCACACCGTCGATCGTCCCGCCGGCGGCGAATGCGGAATAGACGCGTGCGATCGAACGCGCATTGCCGTGGCCGTTGGTCGACGGGACCTCCGCCGCGCGCCACTCCTTCGTGTTGACCCACCGCCCGCCGGAAAAGCCGGCCGGATTCCAATAGGCGTTCCATCGCATCAGGTCATAATCGTCGGCGAATTCCGGTTTCGGCGGACTGCCGGGCCATTGGAATTCCGCGACGCGATGATGGGTGTGTTCCGGCGCGCCGATATGCATGTCGGCTCCAAGCGGCGCCCAGACTTCGTCGCGTAGGAAACGCCCGATGGTTTTGCCGCTCGCGCGCCGCACGAGTTCGCCGGTGAGAAAGCCGAACGTGTTGACGTGATAGCCGTGCGCGGTTCCAGGCTCCCACCACGGCTCTTCGTCCGCGATGCGTTTCACAATCAGCGACCAGTCGAGCATGGCGGTGTCGGGCAGGGGATCACGCAGAGCCGGAAGGCCCGCGCGATGGGACAGCATGGTGCGAACGGTGATCTCGTCTTTGCCTTTCGCGGCGAAGTCCGGCCAGTAGCGTGCGATCGGTGCATCGAGGTCGATGCGGCGCTGTTCGGCGAGACGCAACACCGCCGTCGCGTTCAGCGCCTTGCACACTGAGAACACGTTGACGATGGTGTGCTCGTCCCACATCTTCGTACGGGCCACGTCGGCGTAGCCGCCCCACAGATCGACGACAGGCTTGCCATCGAGCGCAATCGTGACGGCGCCGCCGCGCTCGCCGTGCTTCGTGAAATTCTCGACGAACGCCTCGCGCACGCGCGCGAACTGCGGATCGCAACGGCCCGCGACACCGAAGCCGATACCCGAACTGCCGCCGAGCACGACGACGCGCTTGCCTTCCAGTGTCGACATCATTGACGTCCCTGCTGCATCCGCAGCGAAGACTATAGGGGGCGCTTGGCGCGCTTGTCGATCAGCGCGCAACACGTTCCTATTTTGCGACCGGCGGGAAATACATGGAGCCGATGTGCGGAGAAGGCGGTCGGACTCAAGCCACGCGCGCGCCCCGATCCGCTGTGCACGACCCAAAATTCGCGAAAAATTTGCGCTCGCCCTGCGGCGTGAAAATTACGACCCGGCTGCCGTTCGCGCGCTTTGCCCAGCCGAGTTCGTAGATGCGGTCGAGCAGGGCGCGGCCCAGCGCACCGGCGAGATGGCTGCGGCGCATGCTCCAGTCGAGACAGCTTTTGCACAAGGGCCGGCGGCCGTCGTGGAGAACATCGAGGGCGATGCCGAATTCCTCCACGAAGGCTTCGCCTTTGCGCGTCAGTGCCAGCGCGTCGTTGCGTGCGGACAGACGGCCGCGCGCGGTCAGTCCGTCGAACAGTGCGACGCCCATCTCGCCGGCGAGATGGTCATAGCAGACGCGAGCCTTTCGCATGGCGGGATCGCTCGGGCCGGGGCGTGTGCGAAGATGGCCCGCGCGCGCCGCAACCCCCATCATCGTTTCCAGCATGAGCGCGACGTCGTGACCTGCGAGGCGGAAATAGGCGTGCCGGCCCTGCTTGACGCGCGCGATCAATCCGCCCCTTTCGAGCTTTGCGAGATGCGAGCTTGCGGTTTGGGCGGTTATGCCGGCCTCGCTCGCGAGTTCGCTGGCCGTCAGCGCCTTGCCGCCGACAAGGGCGACCAGCATGTTGGCGCGGGCGGGATCGCCGGCCAGCGCCGCAACCGGCGCGATGATTGGCCCGTCTTTCATGACATCTGTCCTTCCATAGTTCGACCATAGTCGAAGCATCTTTGCGGCGGCAAGCGCTAGTCTTCATCATTCGATGGAGATCGAACCGTGAGCCAGCCGGTGGAACGTAGAACGGTGGTCGCGGGAATCGCGAAGATCCTGGCAGCGGCAGCGACCGCGCCGCTCGCCTGGATCGCGACAGCCCGCGCCAAACCAGCAACGAAAGGTCGTGCCATGAATGTCGTCTGTCAGATCCGCTATCAGCTTGATCCCTATAAGCGCGCACAGTTCGAGGAATACGCCAAGGTGTGGCTCAAGGTCATTCCGATATGCGGCGGGGAATTGATCGGCTATTTCATGCCGCATGAGGGCACGAACGACGTCGCATTCGCGATGATCGGCTTCGACAGCCTCGCCGCCTATGAAGCGTACCGCGCCAAGCTCAAGGTTGTTCCCGAAAGCGTCTCGAACTTCAACTTTGCCGAGCGCGAGAAGTTCATCCAGCGTGAAGAGCGCGTGTTCCTGCGACCGGTGAAGGCCTGACATGGTCGAACGCGTTTTGCGGCTGGAGGGACGCAGAGCCGAGCCCGCACTGCTTGTCCGGTGCATCGCCGGCGCGGGCGAGCCGACGCTTTATGTTCATGGCGCAAGCTTTCCATCCGCCTTGTCGGTTGGGTATCATTTTGCCGGACGATCCTGGATGGACGATCTCGCCGCACACGGACTCGACGCCTGGGCATTCGATTTTGCCGGCTATGGCGGCTCGGATCGTTATGACGCGATGGATTGCCCGCCGTCAGCGGCGCCGCCGCTCGGACGGGCGCCGGATGCCGCGTCGCAGATTGCGCGGGTCGTCGACTACATCGTCGAGACGACCGGTCACGAACGGGTTTGCTTGATCGCCCATTCCTGGGGGACCATTGCGGCCGGACTTTATGCGACGCTGTATCCGGAACGCGTTGCGGCGCTCTGCATGTTCGGCCCGGTGGTTGCGCGAAGGATGCCGGATATTCCCGAGCCCGAAAGCGTCGGCGCCTGGCGAACCGTGACGATCGAGCAGCAACTGGCGCGCTTCGCCGAGGACGTGCCGCCCGGTCATCCGCCGGTGCTGATCGACGAGACGCTCGAGTATTGGGGACCTGCCTACCTTGCGAGCGATCCGTCGGCGCCCTCGCGCCGGCCGCCATCCGTGAAAATTCCGTGCGGCCCGCAGGCGGATGTCTATGCGGCGTGGCGTGGAACGCTCCCTTATGATCCCGAAAGGATCGTGGCGCCGCTGTTGAACGTGCGGGGCGCGTGGGACCGCGTGTCGAACGATACGGACGCCAACTGGCTGCTTTCGCGCGTCGCCTCGCCAATCCGCAAGGACGTCAAGATCGCGAAAGGCACGCATCTCATGCACCTTGAACGCAGTCGTGACGCGCTCTTTGCAAGCGTGAGAGACTTTATTTCGGATATTGTTCAGTCCTGAGGCACGGGAGAGACCAATGACACGCGAAGAGAAAGTTCGCGCTTTCCGCTCCCTGCATATGCAGCCCGGCGCCTTCGTCATTCCCAACCCATGGAATGCCGGCACGGCACGCATCCTGACGGCCTTGGGATTCGACGCGCTGGCGACGACGAGTGCGGGCTATTCCTTTGCCATGGGTTTGCGCGACTCTTCCGCGGCGCTGTCGCGCGAAGCCCTACTTGCCAACGCGAAGGAAATTCTTGACGCGACTCTGCTTCCCGTATCGGCCGATCTCGAGGATTGCTTCGGCCGCGCGCCGGACATCTGCGCGCAAACGATCCGCCTCGCATCTGATATCGGTCTCGCCGGCGGCTCAATCGAGGACGCTACCGGCGATGTTGCCGATCCGATCTACGCATTCGATCTTGCGGTCGAACGCGTCGCCGCGGCTGCCGAGGCGGCAAGCGCCTGTGGTTTCGTGCTCACGGCGCGCGCGGAGAACTATCTCCATGGCCGCCCGGATCTCGAAGACACGATAAGGCGGCTGCAGGCTTTCGAGAGAGCCGGCGCGGATGTGCTTTATGCCCCGGCGCTTCCGAGCCTCGACGCGGTCCGCGAGGTCTGCCGGTCCCTGACGAAGCCGGTGAACGTCGTGATGGGACTGAAGGGCGCGACCTACACAGTCGCTCAGCTCGCCGAAGCCGGCGTCAAGCGCATCAGCGTAGGCGGGTCGTTTGCACGCGCGGCGCTCGGAGCATTCGTGCGCGCTGCGCGGGAAGTGAAGGAAAGAGGCACGTTCACCTATGCGGCCGATGCGCTTCCGCATGCCGAAGCGCATCGATTCATGGTCGAGGTGAAGCGTTAGCCGCCCGAACGCCGCGTGCCGAGACGCAGGCCCGGTGCCGGTCGCTCGCCCAAAACTTCGCGCCGGAAGCGGAAGAGCTCCGCGGGGCGCCCGCGTGCAATGGGCGCATATTTTCCGGTGCGCTCCACCAGGCCCTGGTCTTCCACGAGGCGGCGAAAATTCTGCTTGTGCAGGCGCACGCCCGACAGTGCTTCCACCGTGCGCTGCAACTCAAGCAGCGTGAAGCCCGGCGGCATCAGCTCGAACACGACAGGCCGGTATTTCATCTTTCCGCGCAGCCGCGCGATGGCAGTCGCCAGAATACGGCGATGATCGAACATCATGCTCGCGCCGAGCGCCTGTTCGGGAAGCGCATTGGCCTTCGCGCGGCCATCGCGGACGGCTTCCTCAACAAGGCCCGCTTCGTAGAGAAGCTCGTAACGCTCGAGAACCTTTTCTTCGTCCCAGCCGATCCCGCCGAGGCCGAAGGCGAGGCGGATGCGCTCGCGACGGGCTTCGCGCGTGGCCGGCGTACCGGCGCCGTCGGTGAACGCCTTCAGCGCCGGCGCGATCGCCTTGTCGATAATGGCCGGCTTTTCGGCGCGCCAGTCCTCCCAGGGAAAGAAGCCGTACCAGTCGCGCCATTCCGTGTCCGGTGCTTTCGGCATGCTGCCGTCGCGGGTGAGGGCGAGGTAGCCGACGGAGACGACACGCGGTCCTTCGCCGGCCTTCACCATATGGCGACCGCGATCGCCGAACGTATAGAGCTGTTCGGCATAACCGAGCTCCAGATAAGTCTGCTCGCTCACCCAGGTCCTGAGGCCACTTTCGAGTGTGCGGTGTTTCAGCGGATCGAATGGACCGAACGGCAGCGCGTCCGGTTCCTTCGCGTGATGGACCGCCAGGACTCGCGGTTGCTCATCCGCCACCGACACGATGGCGGCACTCAAACCAATGCGAACGACGTTCTTGATGTCGGCGTTGCTCATGGCTCTTCGAAGACGAGCGGCAATTCGATGCGGCAGCCTTCGGCCACGATGTCGCCGCGACCGATGGCGCGCACCGCTTCGATCATCCGGCCGCCGCGCGCCAGCGCGAAATCGCCATGGGCCACAAGCAGTGGATTGGGAAAAGCATGGGGCGCGATCATGCGCAGCCGCTGTGCGATCTTCACTTCGTGCCCCGGGCCAAGCCGATCGCACAAGAGAATATAGGCCGCTGCGGTCGAGCGGCTGATGCCGGCCCAGCAGTGGATCAGCATCGGCGCGTCCGCGGTCCAGCCGCGTCCGAAGGCGATGAGCTCGTCGACGTGACGCGGCTCGGGCGGTGCTTCCGAAAGCCAGGCTTCCGCCACGTCGTTGACCGGCAGGCGCAGATGACGCACGGGATCTACGCCCGTCGGCGTCTCGATCATGTGCTCCGGCGACAAGAGCGTGACGAGATGCGAAGGACGATAGAGACGGATTGTTTCCTCGACGGCGGAAAGCGGCGTCACGAGGATCATGCAAGCGTCCTCTTCGGTCGCGGTCTTGCTAAAGGAGTGAGGCGCGCAAGGAAAGCCCGACGCAACAACATTTCAGGCCGCGAGCCTCTTGAACCGCTCAAGAAACTGCTTTTGGGCGTCAGCCGCATCGAGACCCGCGAGCCGCGGCGCCTTCAGCGTGGTCGGCGGCGTGCCGAAGATGCTTCGCGCCTCGGTCAACCCGAAGCCCGCGAGCTGTGTAGCTTCGTAGAATGCGGAGATGCGGTCGGCCCGCTTGATCAACGTTACGAGCTCGTCGGGTTGTTTGGCGGCGAGACCAAAACGCAGATGGATTGCGGCCAGAAGCCTGTTCTCGAAATCCTTGTAATCGAGGCCGAGCGCCGCCTTGAAAGGGCTGATCATGTCGCCGATGACATACTCCGGCGCGTCGTGGAGCAGGGCCGCCAACCGGGCTTCGCGACCGATCCTGGGTCTCAGTTCGCCCACCAGCCGTTCCACCAGCACGCAATGCTGGGCCACAGAGAAGGCGTGCGCCCCCTTGGTTTGTCCGTTCCAGCGGGCAACGCGGGCGAGGCCATGGGCGATGTCCTCGATTTCGATGTCGAGGGGGGAGGGATTCAAGAGGTCAAGGCGGCGGCCGCTCAGCATCCGCTGCCAGGCGCGGGCGGTTTTCGTCATTTTGGGAATGTCTTTCCGATGCGGCGGTTTACTCTGAGTCGCTAAGACCGGGGCATGGCCTCTCCATACCGCCGCGAGGATTGCTATAGTGTAGGGGCATTAACAACAGGGCAGCCGCCGTCCAGGGGGCGCCGAGGGGTGTTGGGGGTATGACGGCAAAGCCGCTCTCCGTGGAACGACTGTGCCTGAAGACGGACCCGGCCCGTCTTCCGTTCGAGACGACCGCGAAACTGCCGGAGCCCGATGGCCCGGCCGGCCAGGACCGCGCCATGCGGGCTGTGGCCTTCGGCGCCGGGATCGTCCAGCCCGGCTACAACATCTTCGTCACGGGGCCCCAGGGCAGCGGCAAACGGATCTCGGTCAGCCGCGCGCTCGAGCGTGTCGCAGCCTCCATGCCGACCCCGTCCGACTGGGTCTATGTCCACAATTTTGGCGCCGCCCACAGGCCGCAGGCGCTGCGCTTTCCGGCTGGCCAGGGCGCGATGTTCAAGCGCGTCATGGGCGAGTTCGTCGACACTCTCAAGAACGCGATGCCGCGCCTCTTCGAAAGCGATGAATACCGCAAGCGCCGCGGCGCCATCGAAGACGATTATCGCCGGACCGTTGAAGGTGCGCTCGAGCAGATCCGCCGCAAGGCCGAGACGCAGGGGCTGACCCTGATCGAGCGCGACGAAGGCGGCTTCGAGTTCGTACCGCAACGCGACGGCCTGATGCTGTCGGAAGACGAATATCGCAGGATGCCGAAGGCTGATCGCGAACAGCTGTCCGAGCGCACGCGCGAGCTCAAGGCCGAGCTCGACAAGGCGATGCAGTCCTTGAATGCGACGCGCGAAAAAACGATCGAGAAGTTGCGCGCGCTCGACCGTGAGCTTGGCGAAGCCGAAGTGCGCCGGCTGATGCAGCCTCTGGCGCACGCCTATCAGGGCCACGCCGAAGCAAGCGCCCACCTCGAAGCGATCTTCCAGGACGTGATGGCGCATATCGATGCGCTGCAGGCGGCCGCGCGGGCGGAGGAAGACGAAGATGGCGAGCGCCGCGAGGTGCCTTTCCATCGTTACCAGGTGAACCTGCTCGTCGACAATCAGGGTCGCAAAGGTGCGCCGGTCCTGACATTGAACTTGCCATCGCTGTCGCAGCTGCTGGGCAAGGTCGAACATGTGCCGCTGCTCGTCACCATGATAACAGACTTCATGTTCATCCGGCCCGGCGCGCTGCATGCGGCCAATGGCGGGTTCCTGCTGATCGACGCGCTCGACCTCCTGCAGCAGGATGTATCCTGGGAAACCTTGAAGCGTGCGCTGCGCGAGGCGCAAATCCGCATCGCCAATCTCGCCGAGATATTGGACCGCAGCCAGGCAGTGACGATTCAACCCGAACCGATTCCGCTCGATATCAAGATCGTGCTCTTCGGCGAGCCGTGGCTCTATTTCCGCCTGCGGGAGATCGATCCCGATTTCGCCGAATTCTTCAAGGTGCAGGCCGATTTCTCGACCACGGCCGATCGCGACGACGCCAATTGCGGTCAGCTCCTGCGCGTGTTTGCGAGCGTGGCGCGATCGAACGGCCTCAAGCATCTGGATCGTGGCGGTGCCGCGCGGATGATCGACGAAGCGGCTCGCATGGCAGGCGACGCGGAGAAAGTGAGCGTGCGCACCTCACGGCTGACCGATCTCCTGCGCGAAGCCGACCATTTTGCCGGCGCATCTGGCCGCGCACAGATCACGGCAGAGGACGTGAAGCTCGCGGTCGACGCCAAGGAAGATCGCGCGGGCCGCATCAAGGCGCTCGAGCAGGAGATGATCCGCCGCAACATCATCTTCATCGACACCGAAGGTGCGAAACCCGGCCAGATCAACGCGCTTACGGTCCTCAGTCTCGCAGGATTCGCGTTCGGCGTGCCGGCCCGCGTGACGGCGCAAGTGCGCCCGGGCGACGGACGCATAACCGACATCGAACGGCTCGCGGACTTCAGCGGACCTTCGCATGCCAAAGGCGTGCAGATCCTGTCGGGCTATCTGAACGGCCATTATTCGATGACGCGGCCGCTTTCACTTTCGGCAAGCGTCGCGTTCGAGCAGTCCTACGGGCCTATCGACGGCGACAGCGCGTCGGCCGCGGAATTGATCGCAATACTCTCCGCTGTTGCGGATGTGCCGCTCAAGCAGAGCCTCGCGGTCACAGGCTCGGTCAACCAGCGCGGACAGATCCAGCCGATCGGCGGGGTCAACGAGAAGATCGAAGGGTTCTTCGACATCTGCGTCATGCGCGGCCTCAGCAAAGGCCATGGCGTGATCATCCCGAAGGCCAATGTCGTCAATCTCATGCTGCGCGACGATGTGCTGGAAGCGGTTCGCAGGGGATTATTTTCGGTCTATGCCGTCGAGACGGTCAACGAGGCGATCGAAATCCTCACCGGCTTTCGCGCCGGTTCGCGCAACGGCAGCGGTGGTTTCCCCGTCGGGACGTTCAATGCGCGCGTCGCCAAGCGGCTCGATCATTATGCGCGCCCGCGCCTTCTCAGGCCGATTCGTCTCGGCGGCTGGTGGCCGTTCTAGCTGCGCGCGCTCTTGGGCATCAGCGGCTCGGACTGTCCGGGCAGGTTGTCCTGCAGCGCGCGTCCGAGATCGTCGATCGCGACTAGCCGCGTGTTCTTCAGCCCGTAGTCGTAGCCGTAATCGTAGCGCAGATGGCGCGAAAGGATGCTGCGCAGCTGGCGCATGTCAGCCTCCGTAAAGGCGACGCCGGCCTTTGACTGCGGTGCTGCGATGACGCGTTCGGTATCGTTGGGATCGCGCTTGGCGAGCGCGGCTTCCTTTTCGCGCAGGGTCAGGGCCGCCTCGATCGCCTGCTGGCTCAGGTCCAGTCCGAAGTGATCGCTCATGCGGCGGAGCCAGTAGGCCGGGCTCGCGACCATGTCTTCGTAGCGGACGACCAGCGTTTCGTTGGGCGCGCTTGCCTTCACATCGCCCCAGCGATTGAGGTAACTGATGTACCACCAGACATCGCAAAGATAGCCGCGCCTGTTCGTCGGATCGCCGCGTACGAAATCGGAGAACGGAATTTCGCGCTCGGGAAACCACTTGACATAGGCCGACACAAGCACCTCCCGGATGTCGCGCACCAGGACGACCTGCTTCGGTATGGGCACGAGCTTTCTGACGATGGGCCAGGAGAGCAGCGCGGCGGGATGGTTGTGCGAAAGCGCGATGGCCGGAATACCGGGCCGGCGGACGAGCGCGCTCGGGATGCCGACGAGATCGCCTGCTGCCGTGAAGGAGAAGTATTTTGGCAGCGCAAGTCCGTGATGCTTGGCGATGGCGGTGGCGAGCATCACGGTTACCCAATGCGTACCGGAGTTCATGCCGGTGACGAGATTGCCATCGACATTGCGATGATGCAGCAATTG
>DATKON010000082.1:0-18330 GCA_035524575.1 Rhizomicrobium sp. | reverse complement strand
CCGTCATCGCCCGCTTTATGCGGGCGACCCAATTTTGTCGGCGCAAAAAATGGGTCACCCGGATCGCTCTTGCGACCGGGTGATGACGAAATGAGAGAGTTTAGGACTTCGGACGCAGAACGACGCGGCGCCAGTCGCCGGCGATCGTGTCCGACAAAATCGCGCCGTCGCGCGCTTCGACGGCCCTCGTCTCTGACGGTCGAAACAGCAGCGTCAGCGTCTCCGCCGGGACGGAGCCGTTCTTTCGGCAGGACACCGAGAGCGTCTCGCCGCAGTCGACGGTGAGAGTCCATATCGCGGCGGTCTCCGTGCGCCACGCTTCGCTTTCGCCGTCGTCTTCGCGGCTCGCAGCTTCGATATGTCCGGCCGCGCCGGCAAAGACGGCGAAGGCGCGTTCGTCGGCGCGGGCTGCGAAATGCTGCTCCGCGATGTTCATCGCGATGGCCGAATTTTCCTTCACGAAAAGAACGGGGCGGCCGGGGCGCGCTTCGGCTTCGACGGTTTCGCCGCCGGGCAGCCGCGCGCCGCTCCAGAAGTCCATCCACCCGCATCCGGCCGGCAGAGTGACTTCGAGCTCGCGCAGGCCCGGCTCGCAGACCGGCGTCACCAGCAGGGACGGCCCGAGCAGGTAGCTGTCGGTGTCGTTGAACGCGCGCGGATCATCCGGGAAATCGTAGAACAGCGGACGCCAGAGGGGATCGAGCGCGCCGCGATACTGCCAGAGCAGATCGTAAAGGTAAGGCAGAAGCGCATAGCGGAGCGCGATCAGCGCGCGCACGGCCGCCGTCGCGTCCGCATGCATCCAGGGCTCATTGACCGTGCCGTCGCTGTTCCAGGAGTGAATGCTGAAGCGCGGCATGAAGACACCCGCTTCCACCCAGCGCACGAAAAGCTCGGTGTCCGGCGCAGGCCCGGCGAAGCCGCCGACATCGTGCCCTGAATTTGAGACTCCACTCAGCGCCAGCCCCAAGCCCATCCGGATGTTGTAGCGCAGCGTGTCCCACGCCGTGGAATTGTCGCCCGACCAGGTCTGCGCATAGCGCTGCATGCCCGCCGCACCGGCGCGCGTCACGAGAAACGGCCGCCTTTCGGGCGCAAATGCACGCTGCGCCTCGCGCGAACTCTTCATCATCAGAAGCGATTGCAGAGGTTTGGCGTCGGTAGCCGGAACGGGGAGCCCTAGCGCGACGGCCTGCGGCGAGACGATCTCGAATTCGTTGTTGTCGTTCCAGGTGGAATCGATGCCGAAGGCGAGCAGGCTGTCCTTGACACGCTCCTTCCACCAGGCGCGCGCGGCCGGATTGGTGAAATCGACATAGGCCCCGAGCCCGCTCCAGAACTGCGTCCAGACGGGCTCGCCATTTTCGTCGCAAACGAGAATGCCTTTCTCGCGCGCTTCGCCGAACAGCGGATTCTCCGCCAGCAGGCACGGCTTGATGTTGGCGCAGAGCCTGATGCCGGCGTCGTGATAGGAGCGCACGAAGGCGGCGGGATCGGGAAACTTCTCGCGGTTCCAGTGGAACACGTGGCGCTTGCCGCCGATGCTGGTGTAGCCGGAGGAGAGATGGAAGGAGTCGCAGAGGATGTCGTGTTCGCGGCATTTCTCGATGAAGCGCGCCATCTCAGCCTGCGCGTCCGGCGCATCCGTGTAGCTCATCGTCGAGCCGGAATAGCCGAGCGACCATTTCGGCATCAGGGGGGGCGTGCCGGTGAGCCAGGTGAAGCGGCGCGTGACATCGGCGATTTGGGGGCCCGCGATGACGTAATAGTCGAGATCGCCGCTGTCGGCGGAAAAATAGCGATAGGGCCCGTGATAGTTGCTGATCTCCGCGCCGAAGTCGAAGACGCAATCGGCATAGGTGTCGTAGAACAGCCCGAACGCCGCCCTGGATGCCGTATCGTAGGTCACATAGAACGGAATGTGCTTGTAGAGCGGATCCGACGTCTTCGCGCTGTAACCCATCGCATCGGTGTTGCTCAGGCGAAAGCGGCGGCCCGCGCGATCCATGTCGCCGCTGCGTTCGCCGAGGCCGTAATAGCGCTCGGTCTCGTTGCGTTTCAGATAGTGACAGACCTTCGAGCCCCACCAGCCGAAATTGTAGGCCTGCGTGGCGCGGTCCCGCGCGATGCGCTGCCAGCCTTGCGGCGTCGCCATGTCCCAGCTGCAGTGAAAGCCGGACAACGCAATGGTGAGCCGAAGGCGGCCGGTCGAGATGACCAAGCTGCCGTCCTGCTCCGCAAGCTCGTAGGACGGGCACGAAAACCCGCTCACATCGAAACGATCGCGCCCCTCCTCCGCCACGTCGTCCGCGCCGGGCGCGATGGCCCAGGTCCGCGGCATGGAAAAGCCGCCGCCATCGCGCAGCAGCGCCACGCGGATGATGTCCGGTTCGAGAACGAAGATGTGCGCGGCAAAACCCGCATCGCTGGAAAGCGCGATGCGCGCCCCGTCCCGTCTCGCAAGCGAGAAGCGCGGCGGGTTTGCGAGCGAGCGGCTCATCACCAGCTGAACATGGTGCCGTCTTCGAGGCGGTTCACCGGCAGGCTTGCGGGGCGATAGGGATAGCGGGCCGCGAGCGCTTCATCGATGTCGACGCCGTGGCCCGGCGCCTCGCCCGGATGGAGATAACCGCCCGCAAAGCTGTAGGCGTGCGGGAAGACGAGATCGGTCTCCGCCGTGTGCCGCATATATTCCTGGATGCCGAAATTCGGCACCCACAGATCGAAGTGCAGCGCCGCGCCCATGCACACCGGCGAAAGATCGGTGGCGCCGTGCGAGCCGGTGCGCACATTGTTCAGCTCGGCCAGATGCGCCACGCGGCGAAGGTGGCTGATGCCGCCGCTGTGCACCACGGTCATGCGGATGTAATCGATCAGCTGCTCTTCGATCAGCTGCTTGGCGTCCCACACCGTGTTGAACACTTCGCCGACCGCAAGCGGCGTCGTCGTATGCCGGCGGATCAGCCGGAAGGCCGCCTGGTTTTCGGCGGGCGTCGCGTCTTCGAGCCAGAACGGACGATAGGGCTCGAGATCCTTGCCGAGCCGCCCCGCCTCGATCGGCGTCAGGCGATGATGCACATCGTGCAGCAGATGCACGTCCCAGCCGAGCGCCTCGCGCGCCGCCGCGAACAGCTTCGGCACGGTCGGAAGATATTTGACCGTCGACCAGACATTCTCCGTCGGCAGCGCCGCGTCCGCCGGCTCGTAAAACTGCTTGTCCTTCGAAACGCCGTAGGTGCTGGGAAGCCCCGGCACGCCGGACTGCAGCCGGATCGCCTTGTAGCCCTGTTCGCGATAGCGCAGCGCTTCCTTGATCGTGTCTTCGATGGTCTCGCCGTTGGCGTGGCCGTAGACCATGACGCCTTCGCGGCTCGCGCCGCCGAGGAGCTGATAGAGCGGCAGGTTCGCCGCCTTGGCCTTGATATCCCACAGCGCCGTGTCGACCGCCGCAATCGCCGCCATCGTCACCGGTCCGCGCCGCCAATAGGCGCCTTTATAAAGATACTGCCAGATGTCCTCGATCCGGTGCGCGTCGCGGCCGATCAGCGTCGGCACGACGTGATCCCTGAGATAGGACGCAACGGCGAGCTCGCGGCCGTTGAGCGTGGCATCGCCGAGCCCGTGGAGTCCTTCCGACGTCTCGATCTTCAGCGTGACGAAATTCCGCCCCGGACAGGTCACGATGACTTTCGCATTGACGATCTTCAGCATGTGTCCCCTCTAGCGGCGTATGTCGAGCCCTTCCTGTGCGAGCAGCGCTTTCACATCGGCTTCGCTCGCAAGATTGAAGTCGCCCGGAATGCCGTGCTTCAGGCAGGCCGCCGCCTTGGCGAAATCGAGCGCGGTCTGATCGTCGAAGCCGCGGCGCAGGCCGTGCAGGAGTCCCGCGGCAAAGGCGTCGCCGGCGCCGATGCGATCGACGATGCCGGTCAGCGTCTCCGCTTCGCTGACCCATTCGCGGCCCTCGCGCGTGGACATCGACGCGGAAAGCTCATGGTGATCCATGCTGGGCTGGACACGGCGGGTCGTGGCGATGCGCTGGAGCGTCGGAAATGCTTCGAATGCGGCGTCCGCGGCCTGGCGCTGCCGTTCCGCATCGGGGCCGCCGAATGTCTGACCGAGCACGAGCGCGATGTCGCGATCATCGACGAAGGCAACAGACGCACAAGCCAGCAGCTCGCGCAAAATCTTCGGGCCGTCGCCGTTCCACAGCGCCCAGAGCTTGCCGCGATAATTGCCGTCGAACGAGACAGGCACGCCGAGCCCGTTCGCCGCCTTCGCCGCGCGCAACGCCGCTGCGGCGGCCTTGGGTCCCAGAGCCGGCGTGATGCCGGACATGTGCAGCGCCGCAGCGCCCTGCAGCATCGCCTGCCAGTCGATCGCGTCGGGTTCGGCTTCCGCGAAGACGGAGCCCCAGCGGTCGTAGATCACCTCGGAGGGCCGCCGCACGGCGCCGGGTGTCAGGAAATAGAGTCCCATGCGGCCGGGCACGAAGCGAAGGCGGCTGACATCCACACCATGACCGCGCAAGGCGTCGAACGCGGCGCGACCGATGGCGTTGTCCGGAAGCACGCTCGCCATGCGCGACGCGCCGCCGAGCCGCGACAGCGAGACGGCGACATTGGTCTCGGCGCCGCCGAAATTCACGCTCAGGCGTCCGGATTGCAGCAGCAGCTCGTTGTCCGGCGCGGTGAGCCGGACCAGCACTTCGCCGAAACAGACGATCGGACCTTCGGAGATCATGAATGACAGCCATGGCACGCTCCGGCATCGTTTTCCACGGGGGCCTATAGAATTGATACCGGTACCAAGCTGAGCCTAAGCGGAAAGCGGCGAGACTGGCAAGCCGTGCTTCCGCCAGTGCAGCCAGCCGGCCACGACAAACGCCAGCACCAGCGAGACGGCGCAAACCGCCAGCACGCCGCGCACGTCGGCGCCGACGACGGCGAAGGAGCACAGCATCGGTCCCAGCGCCGCGCCCATCAGTTGCGCGCCTGGCATCAGCACCGCGGCTCGGCGCGTCGGATCGGCTTCGATCACCATCGGCACCTGGAACGGCATCAGGAACAGCCAGAGGAATCCGAAGACGCCCGCGAGCGCGATGAAGAGCGCGGGCCCCGGCATGGTCGCGACGACGGCGAGGATCGCGAGATTGACGATGGTGCAGACCAGAATAACGGGAAAGAACGAGACGCGTCCTGCGACGAAGCTCGCCAGAAATGCGCCCGTGACCTGCGCGAAGAGCGAAAGCGATGCCGCCTGGTTGTAGACATAGTCCGGATGATGCGCCTCAGCCGAGATCGGCTCGAAATAGCTCCAGAAGCCGACGATGAACGCCATGAAGAGGAACACGGAGGCGAGCGCGGCGAAGGCGCGGAGCGACAGCGCTCCCGCGAGCTGGTCCCCGGATTCGTGCGGCAGCGGATCGAAGGATTGCGGCAGAAGCAGCGCGACACCGGCGCAGACGAGCGAGGTTCCGGCGAGCGCATAAAACCCGCCCGTGGCGCCGAGCTTCGCCATCGCGGTGGCGGGCAGGATTTCGGAATAGACGAATTGCGCCAGCGTCTGCACGGCGAGGAAGATGCCGGACCAGCGCCCCGGCGTCGTCGAGCGCGCGATCATGCTGACGGGAATCCACAACAGGATCCCTTCCGCGACACCGGCCGCAGCGCGAATGGCAACGACGGGAAGATGGGACTCACCGCGCATCAGGATGTCGATCGCCATCAAGGCCAGCGACGCGCCGGCCGCCCACGAGCGCAAGCCGACCGGCTTCAACACGCCACCGGCGATGCCGGCGGCCAATCCGATGGTCAGCAATTCCGCCGTCGCCGCCCAGCCGAGCTCGGTAGCGGTGAGCCGATGTTCGGCGGCCAGCGCGCCCAGCAATTGCGGCTGCAGGCCTGCGATCAGGATGCCGACCGAGCCGACGAACAGGATCGCGACGATCTCGAGCGGCGCGATATCGCGTCCGATCCATTTGCCGCCCGCCGTCTCGGGCAGGCTTGCCGCTTCGACGAGGGCGGTCATTTCTTCTGTCCGTAATTCTTGAATTGCCGGAATATCTCGCTCATCTGCGCGTCGGTGAGCGTCGTCGGTCCGCCGATGGCGAGCGTGCCCCAGTAAACCGCCGCCTGCTCTTCCACTTCTTCGGCGATGAACAGCGCGCGCTCGAGGCCCGGTGCGGCGACGATCAGTCCGTGATTGGCCATGAGACAGGCGTATCCGCCGTCGAGCGCGTCGGCGACATGATCGGCGAGTTCGGCGCTGCCGAAGGTCGCGTAAGGGGCCAGCGGCACGGACGGCTTGCCGGAGACGCCGACCATGTAATGCAGCGGCGGAATGGATTTTCCCGCACAGGCGAGGATCGTTGCATAGCGCGAGTGACAGTGAACGACGCCGTTGACGTCCGGCCGGCGCGCAAGGATGCGCTGATGCATCTGCCATTCGCTCGAAGGCTTCAGCGCGCCGTCGCGCGCATTGCCCTGCGCGTCGAGATGGACGATCGAATCCGGCGTCAGCTTCTCCGGGACGATGCCGCTCGGCGTGACGAGCATGCCGTCGCCCAGACGGACGGAAACATTTCCGGTGGTGCCGCGATTCAGGCCGCGCGCCAGCATCTCCTGCATCACATCGACGATGCGGACGCGAAGGCTCTGCTCGTCATTGCCGCGTGGGCTCATGCGTCGTCCCGCAAGGGCGTCTCGCGTTGATAGCGCAATGTCGCGTCGAAATCGACCAGCGCCCCCAGCGTCCCCGGCGCCTGCGCGACCAGCGCCGCGGTGGCGCCGGCAAAGCGGCAGGCATCGAGCACATTCATGCCGCGGTCGCACGCGGCGATGAAGCCTGCACAATAGGAATCGCCGCAGCTCGTGGTGTCGACGACCTCGATCTTGTGCGCAGGCAATATCGTCTCTTCATTCCTGGTTGCGACATAGGCGCCGCGTGCGCCCCATTTGAAGATGCAGGTTTTCGCGCCCATGCGGAGAAAGCGTTCGGCTGCCGCGCGCGGGTTCTGCAAGCCCGTCAGGAAGAAAGCCTCTTCCATGTTCGGCATGAAATAGTCGACGTAAGGCAGAACGGTCTCCAGCTCGGCCATCGTCTTGGCATTGGGGCCGATGAGATCGCATGTGACCGTCACGCCGGCCGCTTTCGCCGCCGCCACCAAGGCCGCACCCGGTCCGCCGTTGAGCTTGACGCCGCCGACGCCGGCATAGTGCACGAACTTCGCCGCACAGGCGGCCTTCATGGTGTCCGCATCCGCTTCCGCGAACAGGCTGGCGCCCAGCGCGTGAAAGTTCGGCCGCTCGCCGTCGGAGCGGATGGCGAGGATCGTCGTCGAGGTCGGGCGCGTCGGATGCGTGCGCAGAAGGCTCGTGTCGACGCCGGCGCGCTCGAATTCCTGGCGGACGAAGCGCCCTGCCCCGTCGTCGCCGACCGCCGAGGCGATCGCCGTCGGCAGCCCGAGTTTCGCCGCGACCAGCGCCGTGCCGCCCGCCGTCCCCGCCGGGACGACGACGATCGCATCGATCAGTTTCGTGCCGCCGCCTTTTGGTATTTCATCGATGGGACGGCCGACAATGTCGAGCGTCGTGAGACCGATGGAAAGAAGGCGCGCCGCCATCAGCAATACCTTGCAAAATAAGGTGCCTTGTTAGCCCGTTTTGATTATAGTAGTCAAAACTATCGTTTAGGGAGGATCACATGCCGGGCACGAAATCGCCGTCGCTTGCCAATTCCCAGGATCGCGCCCTGCGCGAGCGGGCCGCGGCCGTGATCCCGAACGGGATGTACGGCCATCAATCCGTGCGCATCCTGCCCGAGAATTTCCCGCAATTCTTCGCCCGCGCCAAGGGTGCACGGCTGTGGGACGTCGACGGCAACGAATATCTCGATTTCATGTGCGGCTACGGCCCCAACCTGTTCGGCTACGGACACGAAGCCATCGACGCCGCGGCCGCGACACAGCAGAAGCTCGGCGATGCGATGACGGGACCCGGCCCGGCGATGGTGGAGCTCGCGGAGAAATTCGTCGGCCTCGTCCGCCATGCGAGCTGGGCGATGTTCTGCAAGAACGGCACCGACGCGACGACCATGGCGATGATGGTGGCGCGCGCGCACACGAAGAAGCGCAAGATCCTCGTCGCCAAGGGCGCCTATCACGGCGCGGCGCCGTGGTGCACGCCGGTCCACACCGGGACGGTGCCCGAGGATCGCGCCCATCTCATCACCTATGTCTACAACGACGTGCAGAGCCTCGAAGCGGCCGTGATCGCCGCCGGCGACGACCTCGCCGGCATCATCGCCTCGCCGTTCAAGCACGACGCCTTCATCGACCAGCAGGCGCCAAATGCGGCCTACGCCCGCAAGGCCCGCGAGATCTGCGACGCGCGCGGCGCGCTCCTGATCGTCGACGATGTGCGCGCCGGCTTCCGCCTCGCGCGCGACTGCAGCTGGTCGCTGGTCGGCGTCGAGCCGGATCTCTCCTGCTGGGGCAAGGCGATCGCCAACGGCTATTCGCTGTCGGCGCTGCTCGGCTCGGAAAAAGCGCGGGCCGCGGCGGGCTCGCTTTACGTCACCGGCTCGTTCTGGTTCTCCGCGGTTGCCATGGCGGCGAGCATCGCGACGCTCGACCTGATCAGGACATCGGACTATCTCGAGAAGACGACGGCCATCGGCGAGAAGCTGCGTGCCGGATTCGATTCCATCGCGCGCGACAACGGTTTCGGCCTGCGCCAGACCGGTCCCGCCGCGATGCCGCTCATCCTGTTCGAGGACGACAAGGATTTCCGGCTCGGCTATGCCTGGACGTCGGAGATGGTGAAGCGCGGCGTCTATGTGCATCCCTGGCACAACATGTTCATGTGCACGGCGATGACCGACGGCGACGTGGCGATCGCGCATCAGGCGGCGGAGGAATCGTTCAAAGCCGTGAAACAGCAGCGCGCGACGCTCGAGCCGAACAAAGCGCTCGCCGCGATGTTCAGCGCCCGGCACTGATCAGGCGCCGATCAAGCGCTCCACGGCCATGTCGGTCAGGTTCACGCCGTGATCCTCGAGTTCGGGCGAGAGCTTGCCCGTAGCGATCAGCGTCGCGGCGAGCTTTCCGACTCCCGGCGCCGTCTGAATGCCGTAGCCGCCGAGCGCCGCGACCCAGAAGAAGCCTTCCGCCTTCGGATCGAAGCCGATCACCGGGGTGCGGTCGTGCACGAAGGTGCGAAGGCCGGCCCAGCGGTGCCGCACATGGCGCACCTCGAGCGTCGTCGCCTGCTCGAAGCGATCGACGGCGATGGCGACGTCCATCTCGTCGGCCTGCGCATCGCAGGGCGGGCTCGGCGTCTCGTCGGCCGGCGACAGCAGCAGGCGGCCCGCATCCGGCTTGAAGTAAAAGAGCTCCGCGGCGTCGATGACGAACGGCCAGTCTGCGATGTCCATGTTCTGCGGGGCATCGACCAGCACGGCCGTGCGCCGTCGCGGTTCGATCTCGAACACGGACGCGCCGGCCAGCGCGGCAACTTCACCCGCCCAGGCGCCGGCAGCGTTCACGACCACGGGCGCTTCGAAAACGCCGGCGGCCGTTTCGGCGCGCCAGACATTGCCTCTGCGCTGCAGGGCTTGCGGCATGACATCGGTCTTCAGCTGGCCGCCATGGGCGCGAAGCTTGCGGAGATAAGCCTGATGCAGCCCATGCACTTCGATGTCCTGCGAGCCGTATTCGAGGACGACGCCGACCGCGTGCTCGCTGCGCAGGATGGGACAGCGTCTGAGCGCGTCGGCCGTGTCGAGCGTATGCGTGACGGCCGCGACATCCGGCGACGTCGCAAAAGCGTGAAGTGTCGGAAGACCGGCCGCATCGGCCACGTGCATCGCGGGACGCAGCTTCACCAGCGGATGGTCGGTGAAGCCGTCCGGCGGCGTCAGGTAGAAATCGCGGCTGGCGCGCGTCAGAGCCCGCACGGCGGGACCGCCATAGGTCTCCGAGAAGAGCGCCGCCGAGCGGCCGGTCGCGTGCATGCCGGGCTGGCTTTCCCGTTCGAGCAGGACGACTTTGCGGCCGAGGCCCGCGAGCTCGGCGGCCGTCGACGCGCCCGCCATGCCGGCGCCGATCACCAGGACATCGGTTTCAAGGATCACGGTATTTCAATCGCTTTCCGCGAGGCTATATCGCGGATCGGCGGAAACTTGTCCATTGCCGGCCTGGTTTCAATATTTGAAATCGACCTCGCCGCCGATCACGCGCGGCATGCCGACGACGCCCTGGATGAAGCCGAAGGGATTCTGGAGGTTGAATTCGTCGACGTAGTACTGCTTGTCACCGAGATTGCGCCCGAACACCGCGACCTCCCACCGTCCGTCCTCGAAGGTGTAGCTGGCGCGCGCGTTGAGGAGCCAGTAGCCGTTCTGCTGCGTGTAGGGATCCTCGAGCAGTTGGCCGCTTGCGCCGGGCGTTTTGGAAAGATCGAAGAACTGGTGGCCCTTGTAGTTGACGTTGAACTGGACATCCAGAACGCCGCCAGGGACTTCCCGCGTGTAGTCCAGTGTCGTCGACGTCGACAGATGCGGTGACAGCACGAGCTGCTCGCCCACGGGCGAAGGCTGGCCGGGCGCCAGCGCGCCGACCGACTTCAGGATCTTCGTTGTCAGGATGCCGATATCGGTTTTCGCGGTGAATCCGTCGAAGAGCCTGCCGATGACCTCGATATCGGAGCCGGCGGTGTACGAATTCGCGTTCGAGAGGATGTTGTTCGGCAGGCACGCCGGATTGCTCGGCGGAACACAGGCCGACGGCGGCGGCGGCGCCAGCAGGAACAGCTGCATGTCGCGATAGTCGTTGTAGAAGCCCGCCGCATCGACGACCAGCCGATTGTCCAGCCAGGACGACTTCACGCCAGCCTCATAGCTCGTGACATATTCAGGCTTCACCGGCTGCAATTGCTGCTCGGTGAGCAGCGGGACGTTGCTCAGGAAGCTGCCGTTGAAGTCGGCGCTCTTGTAGCCCGTCGAGATGCTGGCATAGGCGTGCGTGTCGTTCGTAAAGGCGTAATCGAGCACGGCTTTGTAATTGAACGCCGCGCTGTAGAAGCTGTGATAGGAGCTGTCGATCAGCTGGGACGGACCGAAATTGCCTTCGCCGCCCTGCTGGTACTCGACCGTGCCGAGATAACGGAACGTCTTGGACTCATAAGTGCCGCGCGCGCCGAGCGTCAGCTTCAGCTTGTCGGTGACCTTGTAGTCGCCCTGCGCATAGAGAGCCGCGGCGTTCGTCACCTGGAAGCTCTGGTCGAAGGCTTTGAAGGCGATGCCGTCCGCAGAGCCCGGTCCGCCGAAATAATTGTCGGCGTCGAGCAGCACGAACAGCGGCTGGTTCTGGTGCAGATCTTCCCAGAGGTAATAGAGGCCGGCCTGCCAGAAATAGCGGTCCGTCGTCTGCGAGGCGCGGAGCTCCTCCGTCATCGTGTTGTTGCGCACGCCGTAATTGATGTCGATCAGCTGGCTGGCGGACGCGTCGGTGTCCTCCGGGTGGACCTTGTCGTTATGGTCGAAAGCGCTGATCGACGTGAAGGTGATCGTGCCCCACTGATATTCCGAACGCAGATAGGCGCCGTAACTGTTCACGTCGAGATGTTCGCGGCGGTTGAATTCGCCGTCGTAGAACTTCGCCGGCGTGCCGTATCCATAGAGATCGACGCATTGCCCCGCGGCGGTGGCTTCGGACGAGCAAGGCGCCCCAATAACGGCGCCCGTCAGCGCGCCCAGATGGCGATATTGATTCGGGCGGTTGGCGACCTGGCCGCCATGCAGGTTGAGAAGGAACGTCCAGTTCGACGTGGGCTTCCACTGCAGCATGATGCGGCTCGCCCAATTGTTCTCGCCGTTCTCGCGTCCTCCGGTGAGGAGGTTGTGCATGTAGCCGCCGGAATTGTTGACCTGAAGCGCGACGCGGTAATCGAGATTGTCGGTGATCGGCCCGCCGGCACCGCCCTGGAAATTGAAGGTGTTGTAGGAGCTGTAGTCCGCCTGGAAATCCGCGGTGAAAGCGTCGGTCGGCTTGTTGCTCGAGAACAGCACGGCGCCGCCCGAGGCGTTGCGGCCGAACAGCGTACCCTGCGGGCCTTTCAACACTTCGATGTCCGAGAAATCAAAGGCCTGGAAGGTCTGCGAGCCAGGCGAGCTCAGATAAACCTCGTCGAGATAGACGCCGTTGGGGCCGGCATTGTTGGTGTCGTAGTCGTTGAGACCGATGCCGCGGATGGTGATGATGGGCTGATTGCCGGCGCCCGAAGGCAGCGCGATGTCGAGATTGGGCACGTATTGGGCAATGTCGGTCGAATTCGTGATCCCGGCGTTCTGGATGTCGCGGGCACTCAGCGCATTCACCGACATCGGCACGGCCTGGATGTTTTCGCGGTGGCGTTCCGCGGTGACCGTCACCGTCTCCACGCCGCTCCCCGTCTCCGTTTGCGCCAGCGCAACGCCGGAAAATACCGCGCACACGGCGGTTGAAAAAAGCAATCCCGATTTCATTATTACGCCCCTCACACGACCCGATCGAAGAATGATAGCTATAGCTATTTATTTGGCAAGAGCCCGTTTTCGCCGGTGGGCGAAGGATTGGATGTAGAGCGCGGTCATGTAGGAAATCTCTTCGGTGATGATGTCGGAGTCGAGTTCCGGCTGGTCCAGGACCAGTTCCGTGGCGGCATACATCACCTCGACCTGCAAAGTTGCCGCAATTCTGAGCACCTTCCGGTCGGCATCGGGAAACCGCTTCACGAGGTTCTCGAAGTCGCGTTCCGCCACCATTTCGCGGGACTTGATGCGCACCTGGCTGAGCGTCGGCACCGCGCGCAGCGCCCGCATGACCCATCCCCCGCCCGGGAAGCGCCGCGTGATCGCATTCACCTCCCGCTCGATCTTGCAGCGTGTGTCAGCCTCATCCTCGATGCTCTTGGGCTCGCGGCCGCGAAACTTTTCCTGCCAGGCGAAGACCGCCTCGTCCTGGTCCGCCATCAGCCGCTCGCCCAGTTCCTTGAGCAGCGCGTACTTGTTCGGAAAATAGCGATAGAGCGCGGGCGGCGTCAGACCGGCCCGCTTGCAGACGAGATTGGTCGAAAGCCGTTCGACGCCCACTTCCGCCAGGAGCTCGCCGGCCGCCTCCAGGATTGCGTCATAGGTCGAGCGGGCGCGGTTCTGCTGCGGCTTCAGCTTGGTTTCCAGATCGACGCGCGAGCGCTTTCGCGCCTGGGCGGCGGCGGTTCGCGCCGGACGCGAACGGGACTTCCGCATGAGGGGGCTCCGTCTTCTGCTGTTGCAGCAGCCGTCAGCTGAAGGAATTGAAACACCGACGAGGGCGTCATTTATCGCCTGCCCTGCGTGCGAGGCAAGTCCGCCATGACCGGCGCAAGGCTCTCCATCGATACCCGATCACCGGATGAGACACGATTTCGTGTCGGCAGGACGTTTTCCGGCGCACCATTCCGGCGTTAGCATCGGCGCGCTCGGGGTCGTCGAAAAACGCTTTTGGGAGGCACCATGAACGGACGGGGATATTTCACTTCCAGCGCCGGCTTGCTCGCCGGTCTTGCGGTCGGGCTCATGTCGGGCACCAGCCACGCCGCGACGGCCTGCAAAGGCGATAATGGCGGGCTCACGCTGTCTCCAGGCTTCTGCGCCACCATCTTCGCGGACAATCTCGGTCATGTGCGCCACATGGTGGCTGCTCCCGACGGCACGCTCTATGCGAATACCTGGAGCGGCCGTTATTTCCGGAACTCGCCGCCACCTCCAGGCGGCTTCCTGCTGGCGCTCAAGGACACGAAAAATGAGGGGCACGCCGACATCATCAAGCGGTTCGGCGTAACCGTCGAAGAAGGCGGCACGGGCGGCAGCGGCATCGCGCTTTATGACGGTGCGCTTTATGCGGAAGAGAACAGCCGCATCCTGCGCTATCCGCTGGCACAAGGCGAAATGGTGCCGACGGCGAAACCCACCGTCATCGTCTCCGGCCTGACGCTCACCGGCGATCATCCGATGCATCCCTTCGTCATCGACTCGAAAGGACAATTGTTTGTCGATGTCGGGTCGGCCACGAATGCCTGCCAGTCGGAAAACCGCATCCCCGGTTCGCGCGGCCTCTCGCCCTGCACCGAGAAGGAAACGCGCGCCGGCATCTGGCGCTACGACGCCAACAAGGCCGATCAGGCGTTCTCGCCGTCGGAGCGCTATGTGAGCGGCCTGCGCAACGGCGAAGGCATGGCGTTCGACGATCGCGGCCGGCTCTTCTCCACGCAGCACGGTCGCGATCAGCTTTTTCAGAACTGGCCGAAACTCTACACTCCCGAACAAAGCGCGGCGTTGCCGGCGGAAGAACTGGTCGAGCTCCAACAGGGTGCCGATTACGGCTGGCCCGAATGCTATTATGATCAGATCCAGCACAAGCTCGTGCGCGCGCCGGAATATGGCGGCGACGGCGGCAAAGAGGTCGGGCTCTGCGCGCGCCGCACGCCGCCAGTTGCGGCATTTCCCGGCCATTGGGCGCCTAACGACCTTCTCATCTATCACGGCAACAAGTTCCCGGCGGGCTATCGCGGCGGCGCCTTCATCGCCTTCCACGGCTCGTGGAACCGAGCGCCCGATCCGCAGCAAGGCTACGACGTCGTGTTTCAGCCGCTCGCTGACGGCAAAGCCTCGGGTCCCTACGTCGTGTTCGCAAACGGATTTGCCGGCGCCTATCTCGATCCCGGCAAAGCCGCGTTTCGACCGACCGGACTTGCGGAAGCGCCGGACGGGTCGATCTACATCGCGGACGACAAGCACGGACGCATATGGCGCGTTGCTTATGAGGGTGACGGGAACGACCAGGTCGCGGCGGCGCCGACGCCCGCCATCACCAAGGTTGCGATCGACAACAGTGGACCGCCCGAAGGCACGCATCCGAATGCCGGCGCGCTTCCCGTACCGCCAGGCGCCACGATGCAAGAAGTCGAACTCGGCGATCGCATCTTCCATGGCCAGGCCGCGAACGGCACCTGCAGCGGGTGTCATGGCGCCGATGCCGGCGGCAGTCCGCAAGGACCTCCGCTGAACGCGGGACACTGGATGTGGAGCGACGGAAGTGTCGCAGGCCTTCGTCGCACGATCGAAACGGGCGTGACGCAACCCAAGCAATATGAGGGAGTCATGCCGCCGCTGGGCGGTGCGCCGTTGTCGAAAGCGGATCTCGATGCGGTTGCAGCCTATGTCTGGGCCGTCGGACATGCGCGCAATCAGTGAGTGCAATTCGACGGAGTAAATCTGCTCGCGGAACTCTCGCGATAAGGATCGGGTTATCTCGGGTAACCGAAAGGATCGTCCATGGACAAACGCAAACTCGACGACAAGCTCGATCCGAAGGCCAAGGGAAAGCAGACATCGCAGGCCGATTTCGACCGCAATCGCGACGGCCTGTACGGCGGGCTGCCGAAGACGCGTGACCGCTCGGCGCCTGGTCCCAAAAGCAATCCACCGCATCCAGCCAACAAGAGTTAAGAGGCGGCAGGTTTCGCGCAGCTGATCGACGCTGGAAAAGTCAAAGTCGTCGTGACGAAAACCTTTTCGCTCGACGAGGTGGTCGAGGCCGTGGTTTATCAAGAGAAAGAGCACCCGCGCGGCAAGGTCGTTCTGACGGTCTCCTCGCCGTCGCGGCGATTATTTCGCGGCGCGCCGGCGCGCCGTCTTGCGGCCGCCCTTTCTCGCCCGTTTCGTGTTCGGCGTCGTCGCATTTTCCCCGCCCATGGCCGGGCTGCTCTCGCGGCGGCCGCGGGCGCCGACACGCGCATTGCCTTCGGCTTCCTGCTGATAGGTCTCGCCGCGCGCTTCCTTGCGCTCGGTTTTCGCTTCCTTCCGCCTGTTCTCGCTTTTGCTCTGATATTTGGAGGCGCCGGCTTCGCTGAGGGCGATGGCGATGGCCTGCTTGCGATTCTTGACCTTGCCGGCCTTGCCTGCGCGTCCGCTTTTCAACTCGCCATGCTCATATTCGTGCATGACCCGGCCGATGGTCTTGCGCTGCCGTGGAGATGTCTTCGCCATGTTCGCACTCCCGTTTGAGGGCGAACGCGACCCACATCCTTTTGTTCCTGACGGCTAACGCTCGCCGGAATAGCGGCCCGACCTTTCGTCCTGCTGAAGCGACATCGCGATGTGCAGATGCTTCTCGAGGACCGGAATCTGCTTTGCCGCCATCTGGCCAACGGGCCCGCGATCCGACCGCGCCTCGCGGCGGAATTTGGCGATGTCCTTCTTGTGGTCCTTGACCATGTAGCGGACGAATTCGCGGTCGAAAGCCGGTCCCTGCATGCCCTGCAGCTTCTGCTGCTCCTGCTTGGCCTCGTCGGCCGGCCCGTTTGGCGGGGTCACGCCGATGCGATCGGCCACCGAAGTCATCTGTTGCTTCGCCTGTGTGTGGTCGGTGACCAGCGTCTGGCCGAAATTCTTTACACCCTGGGACGAAGCCTGTTGCGTGGCCATCTGTCCGAGCATGATCTCGGAATTGTCGCCCTTGATGGCATAGGTCACGAAAGCGCGCGGCGACATGGCGTAAGCCGGGGCGGCGAGCACGAGGCACGTCGCGACCATCAAAAGCGAACGGCTCATTGGCTTAGTTTCCTTAACTCTGGCTGCTCCAAGAGAACGCCATCGTTCTAACGCTGTTCCGGGAAATAAAGCCGTGGGACAGCTCTCGATGGCGCGGCCGAAGGGTGCCGCGCCCGTGCAACCCTGCATTTTCTCGCGCGTTCCGTCTTCGGGCAGGGGGGCGTGGAGCCCCTTCGTCTATCTGATGGTCATGGGGCTGATCCCGCCGACGCGGGAATACCCCCCACAGGGTACTTTCGAATTTGAACGCGGAAACACCCACCGGTACGGCTTCCGAAGCCTTGGAGCGTGCATTCCAGCGGGCTGCGAGGGTGGTCATCGCGAACATCACGCCGGCCGTCGACGATGGGGCATTTCCGGCCAAGCGGATCGTCGGCGATGAACTTGTTGTCGAAGCCGACATTTTTGCCGACGGCCACGAAATGCTTGCGGCGGAAATCGTGGTCCGTGCGCCTCACGGGCGCAGCTGGACCAGGATCCCGATGGAGCTCGTGGTCAACGACCGCTGGAAAGGCTCCCTGCCCCTCGACGTCTGCGGGCTCTGGCAGTTTCGCATCGAGGCCTGGATCGACGTCTTCAGCTCCTTCGCCACCGGAACGGGCAAGAAGAATGCAGCCGGTCTTCCGCTTTCCCTCGAAGCCGTCGAAGGACATCAGCTCATCGCTGCGGCGCACGCGCGCGCCAACGGGCCGATCAAGCACGCACTCGCGGCCATTCTCGACGGCTGGGATTCACTGTCGGAGGAAAGCCGTATCGGCCTGCTGCTTGCCGAAGAAACAAAAGCCGCGATGCACGCCTCCGACGACCGGCCCTTCCTGGCACGCAGCAAGAGCTACGCGGTCGACGTCGAGCGCACGCGCGCGGGGTTCGCGGCGTGGTATGAGCTTTTTCCGCGCTCCTTCGGCGGCAACCGCCACGGCACCTTCCGGGACGTCATCGCCGAGCTGCCACGCATCCGGGCGATGGGATTTGACGTCCTTTATATGCCGCCGATTCATCCGATCGGCTCCGTCAACCGCAAGGGGCGCAACAATGCGCTCGTGGCCGCGCCCGGCGATCCCGGCAGTCCGTACGCGATCGGCTCCGCCGCCGGCGGGCACGAAGCGATCCACCCCGAGCTCGGCACGCTCGAAGACTTCCGTGCGCTGGTCGACGCCACCCGTGCGCTCGACATGGAGATCGCACTCGACATCGCCGTGCAGATGTCGCCGGATCATCCCTGGCTTACGCAGCATCCCCACTGGTTCGAACGCCGTCCGGACGGCTCGATGAAATATGCCGAGAACCCGCCCAAGAAATATGAGGACATCGTCAATCCCGATTTTTATGCCGACAAGGCGCTGTGGCTGTCGCTGCGCGATGTATTCCTGCACTGGATCGCGCAGGGCGTGCGCACCTTCCGCGTCGACAATCCCCACACCAAGCCGTTTCCGTTCTGGCAATGGCTGATCATCGACATCCGCGAACGCTATCCGGACGCGATCTTTCTCGCCGAGGCGTTCACGCGGCCCAAGCGCATGTATCAGCTCGCCAAACTCGGCTTCAACCAGTCCTATACGTACTTCACCTGGCGCGACACGAAGCGCGACCTGACGGAATATATGACGGAGTTGTCGACGGCGCCGATTGCCGACTTCTACCGGCCGCATTTCTTCGTCAATACGCCCGACATCAATCCCCATTTCCTGCAAACAAGCG
>DATKON010000081.1:0-7755 GCA_035524575.1 Rhizomicrobium sp. | reverse complement strand
CCGGAGATCGTCATCGAGCTTCCCCAGGATCAGCGCGACCTTTTCGTCCAGCTGCTGATCGACCATGCGCGCGTCATGGGCCGGACGGCGTGCAATCTCTGCTTCGTCGAGCCGAAATATGTTCATGACGGGCCCGACGAGCAGTCTTCTTTGAGCCGCTACCTCGCGGCGCGGCACGGCTTGCGGATCACGCATGCCGATCCTTGCGAGCTGGAAGTCCGCGACGGCGACGTCTTCCACGAGGGCGAACGCGTCGACGTGGCCTATCGCGACTATGAGATGCGTGATCTGATCGCGCTGGAAAAGGAGCTCGGCCGGCCGCTCGACGGAATGCGGCTCCTGTTCCGCGAAAACCGCGTCGTCTCGTCGTTGGCCGGCGATCTCGACCACAAGAGCGGCTTCGAGATATTGACGGACCCCGCGCTCGCCGAGCGTTTTTTCTCGCCGGATGACTGCCGGCTTTTTCATCGCCACGTCCTGTGGACGCGGCTCGTATCCGACAGGATCACGTCGCTGCCCAACAATGCGACGGACAATCTCCTGAAATTTGCGCGCAGGCACCGCGACGAGCTCGTCCTGAAGCCCAACCGCGGCTATGGCGGGAAGGGTGTGGCCATCGGCGCCGCCACGACGCAGGCCGACTGGGACCAGCTTCTCGACGAAGCGGCGCGCCATGCGGCCGATCCCGACCGTTCCTGGGTCGTCCAGGCCGCGACGCGCCTGCCGGTGACGGAATTTCCCGTTCTCGGACCGAACGGCCGCGTGTTCAGCGAGCCGTTTTACGTCGTCATGGGATTTGCGCCGACGGACAACGGTCTGGGCGTCCTTTGTCGGGTCTCCCAGAAGCAGGTCGTGAACGTGGCACAGCATGGCGGCCTCGCCGCCGTTCTCGTGGCGGAACCGCTCCAGGATTTGCGCATACCACGGCGGCCGGTCAAAGCCGCGGTCGGCGTGCTCGAAGCCTTCCGGAAACGCATCGTCGAGCTGCGCCATCTCCGGCAGACCATCTCGCTGCTCGAATGGGACGAGGAGACGAAACTGCCGCTGCGCGGACGCCTGCAGCGCGGCGAGCAGATCGCAACCCTCGAAACCATTTGTCACGAGAGGCTCTCATCCGACGAGTTCGGCGACCTGATCGCGGAGACCGCCATCCTGAAGCGCGGCGATGCGAAATTCACGCGCGAACTCTATCTTTTGGGACGCGAGCGCAAACAGGCGATGGCGCTGCCGGAAGGCATCGTACGGAATTTCGCCAATGCGAAGTCGCAGGCTCTCGCGGCCTGGGAGGAAGCCAGAACCGCGAACGATTTCTCGATATTCGCCCTTCCCTTCTCGCAGCTTCTGACGGTCGTCAGGGACCGCGCCGACTGTCTGGCCGGCGATGGCGACAGATATGACGCGCTGCTCGACGAACACGAACCGGGCATCACGCAGGCGCGCCTCGAGCCCCTACTGCGAGACCTGCGCAACCGCCTCATTCCGCTGGTGCAACACGCGGCGGATCGCGCACCGCGCCCCGCTTCCGCGCCGTTGCACCTTGCGGTGGAGAAGCAGTGGGCATTGTCGCGCCGGCTGTTGCAAGCGATCGGATTCGATTTCGACCGCGGCCGCCTCGATGCCACGACCCATCCCTTCACCATCATGACCGGCGATGACGATGTGCGCGTCGCGGGCCGCGTCAGCGACGAGGACTTTTCCGGCGCGATATTCACCACCCTGCACGAGGGCGGCCATGCGCTCTACGATCAGGGCTTCAACCCGGACGATCGCGACACGCTGCTGGCCGACGGCTCCAGCTCCGCCATGCATGAGGGGCTCGCCCGCCTTTGGGAAAATCACGTCGGGCGCAGCGAGGCCTTCATGGAATTCCTGCTGCCGAAGCTGCAGAAGCTCGCCGGCAACGCGCCGTGGGGAGACGCTCGGAGTTTGTGGACGTCCCTCAACCAGATACGCCCCGGAGCGAATCGCGTTCGCGCCGACGAGATAACCTACCACCTCCATATCGCGCTTCGCTTCGAACTGGAGCTCCTGCTTCTCGAAGACGGAATGGCGGTAAGCGCTCTGCCGGAGGCGTGGAATGCGCGCAGCCGGCAATTCCTGGGCGTGACGCCCGCCTCTGACGGCGAAGGCGTCCTTCAGGACGTTCACTGGGCGGTCGGAATGTTCGGATATTTCCCGAGCTACACGATCGGCAGTCTTTACGCGGCGCAATTGATCGAGACCTATCGGATCCAAAACGATTTCGAAGGACAGATGCGCAAAGGCGACTTCGGGCCCTTGAGAATCTGGCTGAATGCGAATGTCTGCCGCTTGGGCAGTTCCCTGCCGAGCGAGGAGATCATCATGAAGACGACGGGCCGCGGTCTCGATCCGTCAGCCTTCGTTTCGTATGTCACATCGCCCGAGCGGGCATGGAATGCGGACTAAGCCGCCGCGGCGACGACGCGGTTTCGGCCGTCGTGCTTGGCTCTGTAGAGCGCCTGATCGGCGCGGTGGAGTAGCGCCGAGGCCGTGTCGCCGGGCATCCTGGATCCCGCGATGCCGATCGAGATCGTGACGTTCAGGTGATGGGGGGCGCGGCTGATGTCGAAGGGCGTGGTCTCCACGCTCTTCCGGAGCCGCTCGGCGATCGCATAGGCGTATTCGACATCGGTGTCGGGCATCACGACGACGAACTCCTCGCCGCCGTAGCGGCAGGCGAGATCGATGCCGCGCACATTAGAGGCGATGCGGCCCGCGAACTCACGCAGCACCTCGTCGCCGATGTCGTGGCCGTAGGTGTCGTTGACCTTCTTGAAATGGTCGATATCGAAGATCAGGAACGCGACCGGCTTGCCGCTCTTGGCGGCGCCCGCCATCAGCGTGTCCAGATGCCGGCTCATATAACGGCGATTGTGCAGGCCGGTGAGCTGGTCGGTTATCGCCATCTCCAGGCTCAGCTGCACATTGTGGCGCAGGCGATCCTGATAGCGCTTGCGGCGCAATTGCGTGCGCACGCGCGCAATCAGCTCGTTCTTGTCGACCGGACGCGTCAGATAGTCGTTGACGCCCATCTCGAGCGCCTGGCTGAGCTTGCGCCGGTCGCCGTCGCTGACGACCACGAGGATCGGCACATGACGGCCTTCCGGGAGCGAGCGGAGCTGCGAGCAAAGCCGCAAACCGTCGAAGGTCCTGAGACCGAGACTGACGATGATCAGATCGAAATCGCCGCCGCGCACGCGGACCATGGCCTCTTCGAAACTGTCGGCGGTCGACACTTCGTTCGCGGCTTCGAGCGCCGTCTGGAACCAGGCCAGCGACTCCGGCCGGTCCTCAATGATGAGAATGCGCCCTGTAGGCGCCGCCTCGTTCATGCTCTCCGCGGGATCGACGAGGCCCATGCTGTGCCCCGTCGTTTCGCGCATGCGCAATTCGTCGGTCATCATCTTCAGGCGCACAAGACTTCTGACGCGCGCGAAAAGCGCGGCATCATCGACGGGCTTGGTGAGAAAATCGTCGGCGCCCGCATCGAGACCGGCGACGCGATCGGAAGGCTGGTCGAGCGCGGTCACCATTACGACGGGAATATGCGCCGTCTTGGGATTGGCCTTGATGCGGCGGCAGACTTCGAAGCCGTCCATGCCGGGCATCATGACATCGAGAAGCACGATGTCGGGCGCGTGCTCTTCGATGCGGGCGAGCGCATCCTGGCCGTTGAACGCCGTCGCGACCTCGAAATACTCGGCCGTGAGCTTGGCTTCGAGAAGCTTGACGTTCGACAGGATGTCGTCGACGACGAGAACCCGCGCGGTCATGGCGTGCTAGCCAATAAAGCGGCGCACGGTATCGAGGAAATTCGTCACCGAAATGGGCTTGGAGATATAGGCTTCGCAGCCGCCCTGGCGAATCACTTCCTCATCGCCTTTCATGGCGAAGGCGGTGACGGCCACAACCGGAATGGCTTTGAGCGAATCGTCTTCCTTCAGCCACTTGGTGACTTCGAGCCCCGAAACTTCCGGCAGCTGGATGTCCATCAGGATCAGGTCGGGATGATGCTCGCGCGCGATATCGAGCGCCTCCATGCCGTCCTTGGTCTGGAGGATATTGTATCCGTGCGCGTCGAGAAGGTCGTGGAAGAGCTTCATGTTGAGCTCGTTATCCTCGACGATCAGAACCGTCTTCGCCTTCGCGTCCATCGCTTAAAGTCTCCAAGGTCCCCACTTCGCAGGCAGCCCAGCGGCCCCCGCGAACGGCAGAAGCGGCCTCTTGTCGTGTAGTATTAGGCTGGAACTCTTAACGCTCCGTTGATAAAGGCCTGACTGTGGACCCCATTAAGGCAGAAACTCTGGCGCTTAAGGCCTTGGCATATCTGGCGCAATCCGATGAGGAGCTGGAGCGATTCGTCGCAATTTCCGGCGTTACGCCCGCTAACCTTAGGGCGCGGGCGGGCGAGCCCGAGATTCTTGCCGCCGTCCTCGACTTCGTTCTGGCCGACGACGGCCGGGTCACCGGCTTCTGCGAAGCGGCCGAGATCGACCCACGCGAACTGCACGCGGCGCGGCGCGCGCTGCCCGGCGCATGAGCGATTTCCACACCGATGCGGCGACGGTGCCGATCAGGCCGGGGCGGCCGCTCCTGATCGTCGACGCCGACGAGGTGCTGCTCGCCTTCGCGCGCGGCTTCGACGTGTTCCTGCAAAGAAACGGCTGCTATCTCGATCTCGTCAGCTATCGCCTGCACGGCAATGTGCGTCGGCGCGACGGCGATGAGCCGCTCATCAATATCGAAGTGACCGCGCTGCTCGACGAATTCCGCGCCGAGCTGGACTGGCTCGAGCCGATCGACGGCGCCTGCGAGATCGTTGCTGGGCTGCGCGAGGCCCTGGACATTGTCGTCGTCTCGAATGTGACGCCGGAACAGGCGCCGGCGCGCCTCAGGAATCTCGCGGCACTCGGCATCGTCGCCCCGCTGGTCGCCAATTCGGGACCGAAAGGTCCGGCCGTGAAAACACTCGCGGCGCGCGGCGGCGCAGCGGCGTTCTTCGTCGATGACGTGCCGATGCATCACGCCTCGGTGGCGGAGCTGGCGCCGCATGTATTCCGCATTCACTTCGTCGGAGACGAGAGACTAAAGCCGTTGATGCCGCCGTCGCCGCATGCGCATCTAAAGGCGGATCATTGGAACGATATCGACACGTTCATCCGCGCGCGACTGGAGAGATAGGCAATGCGCATCGGCATCGATCTCGGCGGTACCAAAATCGAGCTGGTGGCGTTGAGCTCCGGCGGCGATGTCCTCTGGCGCGAGCGGGTGCCCACGCCGAAAGGCGATTACGAAGCGACAGTTCTCACCATCCGCGACCTCGTCCTTCGCGCGGAGGCCCAGCTCGGCGAACGCGGCTCCGTCGGTGTCGCAATTCCCGGTGCGATCAGCGCGCGCACCGGCCTCGTCAAAAACGCGAATTCGACGCAACTGATCGGCCATCCGCTGGACAAGGATCTCGGGGCCGCCATCGGCCGCCCGGTGCGCGTTGAGAATGACGCAGACTGCTTCACGCTTTCCGAGGCGACAGACGGGGCCGGTCGCGGCGCTCGCGTCGTGTTCGGCATCATCGCCGGAACCGGTGTCGGCGGCGGCATCGCAATCGATGGACAGACGCTTGGAGGAGCCAACGGCATCGCCGGCGAATGGGGCCACAATCCTCTCCCCGCGCTGACACATGCGGAGATTCCCGGCCCCGTCTGCTATTGCGGCAAGCACGGTTGCGTCGAAACCTGGCTGAGCGGTCCGGCGCTCGCGCGGCAATATGCCGAAGCGACCGGTTCCACCATGATCGCCACGGACGTCGCCGAAGCCGCGGAGAGCGGTGATCGCGCCGCGCAAGGTGTGATGGAAAAATATTTCGACCGGTTCGCACGCTGCATGGCCGTCGTCGTCAACATCCTGGACCCCGACGTCATCGTGATCGGCGGCGGGCTCTCCAAGATCGATGCGCTATATCGCGAATTGCCGGAGCGCAGCATGCGCTACGCATTCACGCCGGAGGGACCCATCCGCGTCGTCAAGAACGTCCATGGCGACTCTAGCGGTGTTCGCGGCGCAGCCTGGCTATGGCGCGAGGACGAACATGCGAAGGCGCTGGGATGAGTGCCTTCTGCCGCGACTGTCTGGCCGATGTGCCGGACGGAACCAGGCGGTGTTCGTCCTGCGGCGGCCGCCATCTCGTCGCGCATCCCGAACTGCACGACCTTTCGATCGCGCATCTCGACTGCGATGCCTTCTACGCCGCCATTGAAAAGCGCGACGATCCGTCCCTTGCCGACAAGCCTCTGATCATCGGCGGCGGCGTGCGCGGCGTGGTGTCGACGGCCTGCTACATTGCGCGCATCAAGGGCGTGAAGTCGGCGATGCCGATGTTCCAGGCGCGCCGGCTTTGTCCCGACGCGGTGGTGCTGAAGCCCGACATGGCGAAATACGCGGCGGCGGCGCGCGAAGTGCGCCAGCTGATGCGCGAGCTGACACCGCTGGTCGAGCCTTTATCACTTGACGAAGCCTATCTCGATCTCTCCGGCACCGGGCGGCTGCACGGTCTCAGTCCGGCCAAGATCATGGCGCGGCTGGCGCGGCGTATCGAGAGGGAGATCGGCATCACCGCCTCGATCGGGCTCAGCTTCAACAAGTTCCTCGCCAAGCTCGCTTCCGATCTCGACAAGCCGCGCGGCTTCGCCGTCATCGGCCGGGCCGAAGCGAAGACCTTCCTGCGCGACAAGCCGGTCGGCTTCATGCGCGGCGCGGGCAAGGCGCTGGTGGCAAAGCTGTCGAAGGACGGCATCACGCGCATCGCGCAAATCCAGGATGCCGATCCGAAAGATCTCGCGCGCCGCTACGGCTCGACCGGATTGTGGCTGTATCGCCTCTCCCACGCGGAGGATTCGCGGCGCGTCGATCCTTCCGGCGAGATGAAAAGCATCTCCTCGGAGACAACCTTTTTCGAGGACATCACGGCGTTCCCCGAACTCGAACGCATCCTGTGGCGCCAGGCAGAGCGCGTCTCGGCGCGGGCCAAGCGCAGCGAGCTCGGCGGGCGCACGATTGTCCTCAAGCTCAAGACCGCGAATTTTCAGATCCGCACGCGCAGTGTCTCGCTCGACGCGCCGACACAGCTCGCCGATCGCATCTTCCGCGTGGCGCGCGAAGCGCTCGTGCGGGAAGCCGACGGCACCGCCTACCGTCTCCTCGGCGTCGGCATCACCAATCTGTGCGCGGCGCAGGAATGCGATCCCGCCGATCTCGTCGACAAGACCAGCGGCAAGCGCGCCGCCGCCGAACATGCCGTCGATCGCTTGCGGGAAAAGTTCGGCGCCGAAGCCCTCGGCAAGGGCCGCGGGCGACGTTAGGCACGCCGCCCGCGAACACCGGCTAGTTCAATCCGACCTTCAGGACCACGCCGACCGTGCGCGGCAAGGACAGCTCCACCGGAACCGACGGGTATGGATTGTGCTGCAGAAGCATGTACGGATTGAGGTACTGGCTCTGGAACGGATTGGCAGAAACTTCGCCCCGCGAGTCGAAGACGTTCTTCAGATAGAGGTCGAACTCCATGTTCCGCGGAAGGAAGAAGGACAGACTCGCGTTGACGGTATTGTATGAAGCGAGTTTGTAGTTCGGCGCGCCCTGGAACAGCGTCTGCCCCAAGGGACCGACGTTGAAGGCGGAGTTGCGCGACCCGACATAGATGTCGCTGACATTCGCCGCGCCGGTATAGCCGCCGCCGAG
>DATKON010000080.1:0-9685 GCA_035524575.1 Rhizomicrobium sp. | reverse complement strand
CGAGATCTGGCCGCAGGAAGTCTATTACATCACCGGCCTTCTGATCATTGCATCGGTCTCGCTCTTTCTCGTGACGTCGCTTTTCGGGCGTCTGTGGTGCGGCTATTCCTGCCCGCAGACGGTCTGGACCGACCTTTTCATTCTCGTCGAGAACATTATCGAGGGCGACCGCAGCGCCCGTATCCGTCTGGCAGCTTCGCCACTGTCGGCAGGCAAGGTTGCAAAGCGCGCCGCCAAACATGCCGTCTGGCTCGTGATCGCGGTGCTGACTGGTGGCGCGTGGGTGTTCTATTTCACCGACGCACCGCAACTGGCCGAAGGGCTGCTGAGCGGCTCGGCGCCGCTGGCGGTCTACGGCGCGATCGCGGCATTGACTTTCACGACCTATTCGCTGGGCGGCCTCATGCGCGAGCAGGTCTGTACCTTCATGTGCCCGTGGCCGCGCATCCAGGGCGCTATGACCGATAACGACGCCTTGGCGGTCACCTACCGCCGTGATCGCGGCGAGCCGCGCGGCCGGCACAAGAAGGGTCAGAGCTGGCAGGGCCGCGGTTCCTGCATCGACTGCAACCAGTGCGTCGCCGCCTGCCCGATGGGCATCGATATTCGTGACGGATCGCAGCTTGAATGCATCAATTGCGCGCTCTGCATCGATGCGTGCGACGACGTGATGGACCGCATCGGCCTCTCCCGCGGTCTGATCGCCTACGACACCGAGGCCAATGTTATGCGCCGCATTGCAGGCGGGACATCCCGGTTGCGTTTCGTGCGCCCGCGCACCGTGTTCTATGCCGCCGTCCTTGTGGTCGTCTCGGCGATCATGGTGTTCGGCCTGGCCACGCGGCGGACCATCGCGCTCGACGTGTTCCGAGACCGCAATCCCAATTTCGTGACGCTGTCGGACGGCTCGGTGCGCAACGGTTACACGTTGAAGCTGATGAACCGCGCTGACATGCCGCGCGATTTCTATCTGTCGCTCACGGGGATCCACGCCAGCAAAGTCGATTTGATCGGCGTGCCGAGTGCTTCGTTGCCTGTCAGGCTGAGTGTCGAAGCCGACAAGGTCCGCACGCTCCGCCTGCTGGTGACGGTCGCGCCGCACGATTTGAAAGCGGGATCGCAGGACATCCGTTTCGTCGTCAGCGACGCGGCCCATCAGGAATCCCATGACGTCGCCGCCGTCTTTGTAGCGGGAGAACCACGATGACAGGCGAGCTCACCGGCCGTGGCGTGCTTGCGTGGCTGTCGGCCTTCTTTCTTGCGATCATGGCCGTCAACGCCTATTTCGTCTACGCGGCAGTCTCGACCTTCCGGGGCGAGGATGAGCAGAAGCCTTATCTGCAGGGTGTCGAGTACGGACAAACGCTGGCGCGCCGCGCAGAGCAGAAGCGGCTCGGCTGGACAGCCACTATCGGCGCCGAGCGCCTGCCGTCAGGAGACGTGCGAGTTAATATCGCGCTTCGCGACAGCAAGGGCGCGCCCGCGCATGACATGGCGCTTTCCGGCGAATTGCGGCATCCGACCGACGAGACGCGCGACCATCCGTTGCGCTTAATCGAATTGCGAACCGGTCAATATGTGGCCGAGGTCGCAGGCGTCGGCCCTGGCGCCTGGGATGTGGTCGTCACGAGTTCGGCCAAGGATACACCCTTCGAAGCGAGCCGTCGGCTATGGGTGCGCTGATATTTCCCGAATCCCACCTGCACGGCGACGACGATCTCTCCCGCTTCGTGCGGCGGGAGCAGAGCCAGTCGAGTTTCGGCATCGCCGTTCGCGGCGCCCACTGCGCCAACTGCATCGCAAAGATCGAGTCCGGCGTGCGCGGGATATCGGGTGTCGCCAACGCGAGGCTCAACCTCTCGACCGGCAAGCTCGAGGTGACCTGGAAAGGCGATGCCGTCTCAGCGGCGCAGGTGATCGCCCGCGTGCGCGCGCTCGGCTACGACGCGCAGCCATTCGACGCGGCGCAATCGCAGGACGCGGATGCGGGCGAGCAGACGTTCCTCCTGCGCTGCCTAGCCGTCGCCGGCTTCGGTACCGTCTTCGTGATGGGTCTCACCGATGCCGTATGGTACGGCGGCGCGGAGATGAGCGCGGCGACGCGCAACCTGTTCTTCTGGCTCGCCGGCGCCGTGTCCTTGCCCGTGACGCTCTTCGCGAGCCAACCCTTCTTCCGCTCGGCCTTCCAAAGCCTCGCCAAGCGGCAAACCAACATGGACGTGCCGATCAGCCTCGCCATCGCCCTGTCGCTGGGCTTGAGCCTTTATCAGACGATGGTTCACGGCACGCAGATTTATTTCGATGCGGCCGTGATGCTGGCGTTTCTTCTGTTAATCGGCCGGTATCTCGACTTCCTTTTGCGGGACCGCGCGCGGGGTGCGGCGCGACAACTTCTGGCCATGCAGGCGGAGCCCGCGCGCCGCTTCAAACCAAACGGGAACCTCGAGACCGTCGCTGCGCGCGAGATCGTGCCCGGCGATCGTGTATTCCTGACGAGCGGCGAACGTGTTCCCGCCGATGGAACGCTGGAAGACAAGGACTGCCTCATTGATGTATCCTTGGTCACCGGCGAAACGGAACCCGTCGCAATTTCCCACGGCGGCGCATTGCACGCGGGGACGATCATCCTCGGGAAACCCGTGACGCTCGCCGTCGCCGCGCGCGTCGAAGATTCGCTGGTGGCCGATCTGGCGCGCCTTCTCGAAGCCGGCCAGCAAACGCGAAGCCTTTATGTGAGACTGGCTGATCGCGCCGCGCGCGCCTATGTGCCCTTTGTCACGGCATTGGCGGCGCTCGTCTTCGCGTCCTGGCTCTGGACCGGCGCAACGTTCGTGACCGCGCTGACGGGCGCCATCACCGTTCTTGTCATCACCTGTCCTTGTGCATTGGGTCTCGCCGTCCCCGCCGTCCAGATCGTGGCGACGGGGCGTCTCTTCCGTCGCGGCATCTTCGTGAAATCCGGCGATGCGCTCGAGCGCCTCGCGGAAATCGACACCGCTGTCTTCGACAAGACGGGCACTTTGACCTGGGGAACGCCTCAGCTCGTCAACAGCGACCAAATCCCGCGTGACATCCTCGACGCGGCGGCGAGCCTTGCGCGGGCGAGCCGGCATCCGCTTGCGCGCGCGCTGGCGGCTTTCGCCGGCGAAGGGCCTGTGGCGCAGGGCGTTCGCGAAACCGCCGGTGCAGGTCTTGAAGCCGACATGCATGGCATGACGCTGAAGCTTGGAAGCGCCCGCTGGTGCGGACTCGATGTGCGGGGCAGCACCAGCGAATTGTGGTTCCGACCCGGCCACGAGGCCCCCGTTCGTCTCGAGTTCCGCGACCGAATGCGCCCCGACACGGCCGCAATGCTTGCGGCGCTGAGAGAGCGCGGCATCGACGTCGAAATGCTGACCGGCGATCGTGAGGCGCCGGCCGCCGAAATTGCCGCCGAGGCAGATATCACACAATGGCAGGCGGCTGCCGATCCGAAGACAAAAGCGGCCCGCATGCAGACGCTGCGCGCGCAAGGACGCCGGGCCCTGATGGTTGGCGACGGATTGAACGATGCCGCCGCCCTCGCGCTCGCCCATGTATCCATCGCGCCGGGAAGCGCCGTCGATGTAAGCCAGCTTGCCGCAGACATGGTCCTTCGCGGCGACAGCCTGATGCCGATCGTCGAAGCCGTGGACGTGGCACGCAAGGCCAGGTCCCTCGTTCTGGAAAATTTCGGCATGGCCGCCATCTATAACCTCATCGCGATTCCGGTCGCTGCACTGGGCTTCGTTTCGCCACTCATTGCCGCCGCGTCGATGGCCGCGTCGTCCCTTGTCGTCACTCTCAACGCCCTGCGCCTTGCGAGAGGAGGGCAGAGATGAACGGCATGGCCCTCATCATCGGCGCGGCCTTCGTCTTCGGGCTGGGTGCGCTGTGCGTGCTTCTGTGGACGCTTGGCAGCGGCCAATATGACGATCTTCAGGGCGATGCCGAACGCATCCTCATCGACGACGAGGAGGACCGTCCAGATGCGGCAGGCTGACTTTCACTGATCTCGATCAATCGCCGCGTTTCGTCTCGCCGCTAGCGTTATGCCGTGCCGAAGCAGTGATCTATCCGTGCTCAACCTGTCCGCTCTTGCCGCCTCGTCTGCCTTCGCCGAGCCTTTTCCCTATTTCACCGCCCGGAACGCACTCGACAGCGCTTCTCTCGCCGCGGTGAGCGAGACATTCCCCGCAATTCCAGGTCCCGGAATCTTTCCGCTGTCAGAGCTGAAATATGGCGGCGCCTTCGCCGAACTCCTTGCCGACATCGAAAGCCCCGCGCTCGAGACTCTTATCGGCGAAAAACTCGGCGTCGACCTGACCGGCCTGCCGCTGATGATCACCGTGCGGGGGTACTGCCGGGCCCGCGACGGCCGCATTCACAACGACTCGAAGGACAAGGTCGCGACGTGCCTTCTCTATCTGAACGAAGCGGGATGGGACGCGGACGGCGGGCGTCTCAGGCTGCTGCGCGATGGCATGGACCTGGACAACCGGATTGCCGAGATCGCGCCGGAGGGCGGCAATTTCGTCGCCTTCAGGCGCACGGAGAATTCCTGGCACGGCCACGCCTCTTACGAAGGCCCGCGCCGCTACATCATGTTCAACTGGCTGGCGTCGGACGTGGCGCTCGCGAAAAATGTCGGCCGGCACAGGATCTCCGCGGCGTTCAAACGACTTGGGACGCGAAATGGCTGACGATCACAACGAGCAAGGATCGCCGGACGCGATTGCGCGGCACTTTCTTGGCAGCCTGTCTCGGGCCGGGCACGCGCGCGCGCCTTACGACCACTGGCTGCTCGAGGACGCGCTCCCGCCATCGGTGATCGACACCATCGCGGCACTGCCGGTAGCGGTCCCGGGCGACACGATCTTCAATGGCACACGGGAGATCAACAATTCGTCACGTCTTTTTTTCTCCCCGGAAAATCAGGCCCGCTATCCGGTTTGTCGCGACGTGACATCGGCGTTTCGCGAACCTGGCGTTATTGCGACACTCGAAACAGTCACCGGCGCACACCTCTCCGGAGGCCGGTTGCGCATCGAATATTGTCAGGACGTCACCGGCTTCTGGCTCGAGCCCCACCTGGATATCTCGGTGAAGCTCTTTACGCTCCTGATCTACCTTTCCGGCGAGCAGGAGCTGCGCGACGCCGGCACGGACATCTACGATGCCGGTCCGGAGCATCGGCGCGTCGCGACCGTGCCTTACGAGAAGGGCCATGGCCTTATCTTCATTCCGGGCTCGAAGACATGGCACGGCTTCACGAAGCGACCGATCGCCGGCGTACGCAAATCGATCATCGTGAATTTCGTTTCGCCAGACTGGCGTTCGGTCGGCGAACTCGCATGAGAGGGCTCGGGGTTCGGACCGCCCAAAACTCAAATGCCCCCGGTGGGCCCGGCCGCAACGAAATCTACGAATCTGTCCAATCTATTCAAATGCTTAATAACGACCGGCCTGCACTCGTCTCTAGCCCGCCACGCGCGTGACGACGAACAGACATGCCGCTCCGGCGAATGTGGAGAGCGTCGTAAAGAGACGTGGATGCGCGTGATGACTCTCCGGCAGCAAATCGCTCGCACCGATGTAGAGAAAAAAGCCAGAGAATATCGCAAGGAATACCGCGACGGCATTCTGGGACAACGCAATGAGAAGACTTGCCGAAGCGCCCAACAGGGGCGCTAGGGCATCTACCACCAGCCAGCCGAATGCAGCGTTCCGGCCAGCCCCGTTCTTGACGACCACATTCACGGTGTTGAGTCCGTCCGAAAAGTCGTGCACCAGGACGGCGGCCGCGACGACATATCCGATGCTTTGGCTCGCCTGAAACGCAACGCCGATGGCAAAACCATCCATGAAGCTATGCACCGAAAGGCTTCCGGCACCGATCCAACCACGACGTTCACGATGGCCCGGATGGCCGTCGTGGCTGTGCAATGCAACCATGCGGTCGAGCAGCACATAGAAGAAGAAGCCAAATGCTACGATGGCGAGCATGTCGCGCGCGTTGAGTAACTTGGCCGACTCAATGGCCTCCGGCATAAGGTCGAAGAACGCAACGCCGATGACCGCGCCCGCACTGAATCCCAGGATCAAATGCAAACGGTCACGCATGTGGATGGCGAACAGACCGCCGATCATCGTCGCCCCGCAGGTCGCAAGCGCAATGGGCAGGACGATGAACGGATGCATAGACTATCCCCCTTAATGGTCCCGAGGCTTGTCCTGAAACTTCAAGAGACGTCCGGCGTTCGCCATCACCGCGATGGTTCCCGCATTGTGCAGAACCGCGGCGGCGAGCGGCCCACTCGCGCCAAAAACATTAGCCGCCGCCAGCACGACGAGCAGCACGGTCCAGCCAAGCCCTACGCCCACGTTGGTGAGGATCGTGCTGCGGCAGCGCCGGCTTAATCGGATACAGGTACCGAGCCTGCGCAGATCGTTGCTCATGAGAACGAGATCGGCCGAAGCGAGCGCGACGTCCGTGCCTTGTGCGCCCATGGCGACGCCGACGGCACCAGCCTTGAGTGCCAGCGCGTCGTTGATACCGTCGCCCACTACCATTGGACGATGGCCCTTGGCGATTTCGTTGAGAACGAAACCCATTTTCTCGGCCGGGAGCGCTTCGGCGTGCACGTCACTAAGCTGGAGTTTCGCGGCAACGCGATGCGCTTCGGGCGCGCGATCTCCCGTCATCATCAGCAAGCGCCGCAGACCGAGATGCTTCAGCTCCGCCACAGCCGTCTTCGCCTCCGGTCTCACCTCGTCCGCCAGAAGCAACCAACCGAGAAAACTCGCACCCTGCGAGACGCCGGCAATGGGACCGTTGTGGTCAGGCGGCGGAGCCGAGATTCCCAGGCTCCGAAACAGCTCGGCGCGGCCGAGCGCGACCTGTTCGTTTCCCAGAAGCGCGGTGACGCCGAGGCCGCGTGTCTCATGGATATCGGAGAGATGGAGACGCCGATGTTCGGGTACCGATGCGCTGAGCGCGCGGCTGACGGGATGGCTGCTGGCGGCGCCCAGGCTTCCTGCAAGCGCGATCAGGTGTTCACGGTCGGTCCCCGGCGCAAGCGTTGCACCGACGAGACGCAATTGCCCGAGCGTGAGCGTGCCGGTCTTGTCGAACATAATAGAATCGACAGTTGCCAGTTGCTCAAGGAACGCAGAACCTTTGACCAATATGCCATGCCGGCTGGCGACCGCGATCGCCGCAATCGACGTCGCAGGTGCGGCCAGCACCAGAGCGCAGGGACACGATGCGACCAGCACCGCAAGCATGATCGTTGTGCTGCCGGTGAGGAACCACAGAGATGCCGCAAGAAGAAGCACGAAGACCATGTAGCGCTCGGCATAACGTTCCAGGAGCCGGGTCACCGCGGGCTTGGTGCGTTCCGCTTCCTGCATGAGGGCGATGACGCGACCGAGTGTGGTTTCCTCACCGACCCGGTCGATCTGCACGATCAAAAGACCGTCGAGATTGATCGAGCCGTTGAAGACCGAGCCGCCGGGGGTCACGTCCATCGGCACCGACTCCCCGGTTATCGAAGCGGTATCAAGGCTCGACGTGCCGGTCTCGACGATGCCGTCGCCCGGGACGCGATCCCCGGCCCTTACCTCGACGCGGTCGCCGCTGCGAAGGATGGCAGCCGGGATTTCTTCTATACTCCCATCCTCGCGGATCCGCCTCGCACTCGTCTCCGCCAGGCGCGTCAAAGCGCGGATGGCTTCGTGCGAGCCCAGCAGCGAGCGTTCCTCCAGGATATGGCCGATCATCATGATCAGCGGCAGCAATGTCGCGGTGATGAGATCGCCACTCACCCAGGCCGCGACGAAAGCGAGCGCAATGAGCTGATCGGTGATGCCGTGGAGATCGGGAGACCGCAGGCTTCGCCACGCTGCCAGAAGCGCCGGCACGCCCACCAGGACGGCCGCGATTCCCGCAACCAGCTCGGCGACGTCGCTTTGCGCTGGCTCGATGAGCTTGAGACCGATCGAGATGACGAGGCAGCCTGCGGCGGCCAGCGACAACGCCAGCCGCCATGCGAGCTTGCGCTTCTCGGATGCGTTGAGCAGGACCAGTTCATCCGGCAGCGGCGTGGCGATGTTCATCACTGAGCTCCTCGCACCAGAACATGCACCGCGCCGGTCCGATCTACGGCCTGCACCCGGCCGGCCTTGCGCAACAACGGGCCGATCCGGTCGTAGTAAAGACGCGACAGCTGCATGCTTCGCGACATGCCTTGGGCTTCCTGGCCGAGCGCCGCGATCGAGTCCGAATTCACCTTGGCGGCAGATATCCGCTCATCCGCAGCAGCGGTCGCATCCGTGAACGTGCGGTCTTTGTCGCGGTTGGCCTCCTGCAGCGTGACCTGCGCATTTGTGTTGGCCGTCGCGATGCTCGTCTGCGCCGTCTGTATTGTGACCAGAACATAGTCGAACGCCGATTTCGCGCCTGCCGGGATCGACGGGACAAGGTCTACGCGGCTCACCCGAACACCCAGATCGGCATTCGAGCCGGCCAGTTCGTCCAGCCGCCGATTGACGGCATTGAGCAAATCCATGCGCAATCTCTCTCGCCGCGAGGCTTCGTTGGCGCTGGAAGCGATCTCGGGACGCGCCACCAAAATGGAATCGAGGTCCCGGCCGGCGATCGTGGAAATCGCGCTCGCGATGAAGAAGCGTTGGAGCGCCGCTCCGACATGATCCGCAGCCGTCATATAGGCCACCGGATCGACGATCTGATAGTAAAGCTGTGCCTGCAAATGTACGACCGAGGAATCGCCGGTCAGAAGAAAGCCGGCGTTGAGACGTGGATCGGTCGCAAGATCGAACCCTTGCGACGTCTCGATGTCCTGTGTCTGCCCATCCATGAAGCGCGTTATCGGCAGCGGTATTTGCCGACTCCTTCCCGGCAGCACGACTACGCTTTCGATCGGCCGCGGCAAGGCAAGCAGAAGACCGGGCCCCTGGACGCGCGCCACCGCGCCGAAACGGATCACGACAGCCTGACTATCCGGAGGCACCTGGCGAACGTTCGAAACGAACCATATCGCTGCCATCACGCACACGCCCGCGAACAGGAAGCGAAACGCGTAGGCGATCGACTGCCCCAATGGGCCGACTTCGCGCAGGTCCTCAGCACTGCTGCCCGTCGTCATTTGCGCCCCTTGGCCGGAGCGGGAGAGGCGCTCGGTCCATCCACCAGAACACGAAACGGCGCAGCGTCCGTGCGCAGAATGAGGCTCGTGCTGGTGCCAACCAGCGTGTCGAGCGAATCGAGCGAACGCAGCAGCGTGTAAAGCTGCGGATCGCTGGCGTAGGCCTGCTTGTAAATCTCCGCCGCCGCAATGCGCGACTTGGCCTCCGTATCCGCCGCGTCCGCTTTGGCCTGCGCAACTTCGACGCGCGCGTCACGGCTGGCGTTCGACTCGATCTGAGCAGCAACGCGCTGGCCTTCGGCTGAGTGCTCGGCCGCAACAGTTTCCCGTTCTGCCTTCATCCGTTCGATCGTCGCCGACAGAGTCTCGGCCGGCAGCGTCAGGCGCTCGAGGCCCACTTGCCGTACGCTGATGCCGTACACCTTGAGGGCCTGTTCGTTCATCCGGGCCCGCAATGCGTTTTCGAACTGATCGAGCTTGATGTGACCCGGCTGCGTGTT
>DATKON010000079.1:0-14288 GCA_035524575.1 Rhizomicrobium sp. | reverse complement strand
ACGCCAATGGCTGGGCTGTCGCTGCGCTGGCTGCATCTCCTGCCGAGAGTGGATCCTATCGCATGGCTGCGGCGATGCCCGAGACCGTTCGCAAGACGGTCGAAGACCTGATCGCCGGCGAGCCTCTTGATGCCGCCGCCGAGCAGCGCGCGCGCGATGACGGCTGGCGGGCGCGCTAAACGCCTGTCCGGGGCCGGCGGTTCCCCTCACAAATAGATTTGAGCGCAGGGAAGAAAGGTTTCGCCCTCTCGTTGTCCTCGCGAAATCGGCAGTGATTGGGTCTTCGACGATCCTTCAGGCCTGCAGACGAGAAAGGGACAAACGATGACAATGTCATTTCGCAAATCGTTCGCGGCGGCGCTTCTGAGCGGCTCGATCGCGATGGTGACGCCGGCGCTCGCGGCCGGGCTCGGCGGCGGACTCGGTGGAGGTCTTGGCGGCGGCCTGGGCGGCATGCATGGCGGGTTTGGCGGAATGGGCTCGTTCGGCGGTCCGGGCGGTCTTGGCGGCAACCTCGGCGGCACGGTGAACGGCACGCTGCCGAGCACGGCTCCCGTTACGAACACGGCGACCGGTGCGACCGACAACGTCGAGAACAATGCCAACAAGACGGCGAACAAGGCGGAATCGACAGCCGGTCAGGCGACCAGCGGTGCGGACTCTGCGCTCAATGCGACGGACGCAAATGTCGGCGCGTCGGCGAACGCCAGTGCGGCAGGCCGGAACGTCTCGCGCTCGGTCGATCAGTCCGTCAGCGGTTCGACCGTGACGGGCGCCGCGAGCAACGCCACCGACACGGCGAACTCGGCCGTGATGTCGGGCGAGTCCAGGGCCAATGGCGCGGTCAACCAGGCGACCAGCACGGCCAACGGCCTTTACGGTGGCGCGAGCGCCGGCGGCTCCGTCCAGGGATCGGCGTCGACTTCGCATTCTTCGACCTCGCACAAGACGAGGACCTCGAGTGCGCCGCACAGCAGCCATAGCGGCGGTACGCAACCCTAAGGGTGACTTGCGCGGGGCCGGAGTCAGATTCCGGTGTGCCCCTCCGGCTCCGGCCCTGCGCATTTTTCGGATTAGGTCGTCGGCATCGCCCGCTCAAGCAAGCGGGCGGTGTCGATTTTTGCCCCGAGCGCGCCATAGGCATATCCAGGCCGCGATGACAGCCGTGTGGCGCAGAACGCATCGGCCACGAATGCCGGCGCATGCCGCACGAGGATCGAGGCCTGCAGCACGATCGCCATGCGCTCGACGAGACGGCGCGCTTCGGACTCCGGCGGCATCTGCACGAGGCTGTCACGCAGCGCATCGATCTCGGCATCGAGCGTCGCGTTCTCGCCGCGGGCGCGTTCGATCTCGTCGAGAAACGCGGGCACCGCGTCAGGCTCGCGCGTCATGGCGCGCAACACGTCAAGGCAGATCACATTGCCGGAGCCTTCCCAGATGGAATTGAGCGGGGATTGCCGGAAGAGCCGCGGCATCACGCTTTCCTCCACGTAACCGGCGCCCCCATGCGCTTCCATCGCCTCGTAGACGAGATTTGGCACGCGCTTGTTGAGCCAGTATTTGCCGACGGGCGTTGCGATGCGCGAGAAGGCGGCAGCGCCGGGATTTTTCGCGCTGTCGTCGAAGCTCTTCGCGATGCGGAACGCAAGCTGCGTGGCAGCTTCGGATTCGATCGCGAGGTCCGCCAGCACCTGGCGCATCAAGGGCTGGTCAATCAGTTTCTTCTGAAATGCCGTGCGATGCGCCGCGTGCCAATGCGCGTTGGCGGTCGCCTGGCGCATGAAGGCCGCCGGCGCGATGATGCAGTCGAGGCGCGTGTGGTGCACCATTTCGATGATCGTGCGCACGCCGCGGCCTTCTTCGCCGATCAATACGGCGTAGGCGCCGTGATACTCGATCTCGGACGAGGCGTTGGCGCGATCGCCCATCTTGTCCTTGAGACGCATGATGTTGATGGCGTTGCGTTCGCCGTCCGGCGTCCAGCGCGGCGCGAGAAAGCACGAAAGGCCTTTGTCGGTGTAAGCAAGTGTCAGGAACGCATCGGACATCGGCGCCGAGCAGAACCACTTGTGGCCGACGAGGCTGTAGGCCTGTCCCGGTACGGCCTTTCCGAGCGGTGCTGCGCGCGTCGTGTTGGCGCGGACGTCGGAGCCGCCCTGTTTCTCGGTCATCGCCATGCCAATGGTGACGCCGTGCTTCTGGTCGGCGGGACGCGACGCCGGATCATAGCGCGAGGCGAGGATGCGCGGCTCCCATTGCGCGGCGATCTCAGGCTGGTGGCGCAGCGCGGGCAGGGCCGCGTAGGTCATCGTCATCGGACAGCAGACGCCGGGCTCAGCCTGCGACATCAGGAATTCGAGACCCGCATGTAGCACATGCCCCGTCTCAACGCCGCTCCAGGCCGCGGACGATACGCCGCCTTCGATGCCAAAGGTCATCAGCGCGTGATAGGCGGGATGGAATTCGACTTCGTCGATGCGCTCGCCGTAACGGTCGAAGGTCTTCAACTGCGGCGGATTGCGGTTCGCCTGCATGGCGAGATCGGCGATCTCCGCCGAGCCCGCATGTTCGCCGAACTTCGTGAGCCTGTGATGATGGGTGTCGCCGCTTGCATGCGTGACCGCATCCACAAGAGCGCGATCGGCGGTGAAGAAATTGACGCCTTCGAAGGGCGGCGGCTGGTTGGTGACGTCGTGGGTTTCGAGGTGGGTGCGCGGCCGATAGGGGCTCATGGCCAATCAGGGTCTCGGACCGTAATCCCCGCGGTCCACCCGCACGATGACTTCATGCAGCCGGTTGTCGGCCGCGAGGGACCAGATCAGCGCCAGGATCCAGCCGATCACCGTCCAGCCCAGGAAGAGGTTGAGCAGGAAGACGCCCAAAGCCGAATGTGCCTGGCGCGCGATCGCGACGATCGTCGGCAGCCAGTACATGATGAAAAGCATGCTGATGAGGGTCATGGTCCGGGCCGCGATTCAAAGGTTTGCCATGCTAACAGATGGATTTCCGCCCCTCCATATCCAACCCCCCGGATCACAGCCCGCGCTCGCTTCCTGGCGCCAAACAATCTGCTAGGGTCCAAGGCTTAGAGGAAACGCCCGGCAGAGGCTTCATGCAGCAGGATGTTTCGGTGGCCGCGGACAGGGGCCCGACCGACGGCCCGATCGTGGGAGGCGGGGCCGCGGCGCCGGGTTTCAGCCGGCCCTACCGGACCTATGTCCTGGTCTGCATGATGCTCGTTTATGTCGTGAACTATCTCGACCGGCAGATCCTCGGCATCCTCAACCCCCAGATCAGGGCCGAATTTCACGTCACGAATTGGCAGATCGGGCTCCTCAACGGCCCGGTCTTCGCGCTCATGTATGCGACGCTCGGCATTCCGATCGCGATCATCGCCGACCGGGTGAACCGCAGGAACGTCATCGCGAGCTCGCTCGCGCTGTTCAGCCTGATGACGTTCCTCAGTGCCTTCTCGGCCCGCTTCTGGCAATTGATGCTCACGCGATTCGGCACCGGTGTCGGCGAGGCAGGCACGAGCCCTTCGGTGAATTCCGTTCTTGCCGATCTCTATCCGCCCCAGCAGCGCGCGTCCGCGCTCGCCTTCTATTCGGCGGGACTCAACATCGGCTTGCTGATCGCATTCTTCGGCGGCGGCTGGATCGGCGAGCATTATGGCTGGCGAGTCGCCTTCCGCGCCGCGGGCATTCCGGGATTCGTGCTGGCGCTGCTTCTCCTCGCAACCGTTCGCGAGCCGCAGCGTGGCCACGTCGAAAGCCTCGCGGACACAGAGCCGGCGCCGAGTATCTGGAGTGTGGCGCGCTATCTTGCAAGCCAGCGCTCGTTTCTCTGGATGTCCGTCGGCACGGGATTGAGTTCGTTCGGCGGCTACGCGGCGATCGCCTTCAACTCGGCGTTTTTCCAGGCTGCACATCATCTGAGCCTGCATGTCATCGGCATCATCCTGGCGCTCCTGGCGGGGGTCGCCGGCGCGATCGGCACATATCTTTTCGGCGTCTTTGCGGATCTGTTCGCAAAGAAGGACGTGCGCTGGAACATGCACATCCTGATCTGGGCGACCTTCGTCGGACTGCCGTTCACGCCGATCCTTTATCTTTCGAACAATCTGACCGTTGCGGTCGCGGCCGCCATCATCCCATCGATGATCGGCGCCTGCTTCATCGGGCCGGCCTATGCGATGACGCAGGCGCTCGTTCCCTTGCGGATGAGGGCCCGCTCCGCGGCGATTCTGCTGTTCATCCTCAACATCATCGGGCTGGCCCTGGCGGCACCGATCGTGGGCAAGATCAGCGATCTCCTGGAACCGATGCTGGGCGCCCAGTCGATACGTTACGCTTTGTTGACAGGGATGTTGACGAGCCTGATGGGCGCCTACTGCTATTGGCAGGCCGCCCGCACCCTGAAGGCTGATATCGCACGCGTGAGCGGGGCATAAACCCGCATACCGGAACGAAATCTTCCAGACGTCATTACAATCAACGTTGCCTTTGAAGGCCTTTTCGGGCGATCCTGTTAACCGCGGGGGCGCCCCGGAATGGTGTTCGGGCCGAGGGGAAAATACTACCCTTTGCCGCTTCAACGGTGACGTGGACCATATGTCGGCGTTAAGGCAATTGAGCGTGGTTTATGTCGCAGCGGCGGGGGCCTATGCCATCGCTATGGCGATGAGCGCTCATCCGGGGCTGATACGGGATGCCGACAGTGTCGCGCACTCCGTACGCACCACCATCGTCGCATTCGACGATCACGTCCTTCGTCCCGATCTGAAATCCACCGAAGCGGCCGGCCGTACGCTCGAGCGCAGCATCGCGTCGGCGTTCTCGACTGCGCCGGTCAAGGTCGCCCAGGCGCCTGCCGCGCCCCGCAAGCTCGCGCAGATTTCTCCCGTGCCGCATCACGCAGCCGTTCAGACGGAAATGTCGACGGCGCCCGTTCCCCCCGATTCCGCGCCGCCGCAATCCGCGTCTGCGTCATCGGACGCGCCGCCCCAGTTACGCGTGATCCCGCCGCCGATGGCCGACGGCACGTTGCCCCAGACACCACCGCCGCATCTGAAGCTTCTGCCGCAGTCGGCGACGCCGCCCGCAACTGCGACCGCGTCCCTGCCGCCGCAAGGTCCGCCCGATGCGGGCGAGATCATGCGCGTCGAGGAACGCCTGAAGGCGAGCCTCACGAGCGAGATGGTCGATAATTTCTCGCTCTTCCTCTATGTCAGCAAAGCCAATGCCGGTCCCTGGGCGCAGCGGATGTATGTGTTCCAGAAGCAGGCGAACGGCGATCTCAACCTTCTCTATAATTGGCCGGTCTCGACTGGGCGCGAAGACCTTGAGCTCGCTTCAAACGGGCAGGCGCTCGGCACCGACACGCCGCCCGGCTATTACGAGCTCGATCCGCATCGTTCCTACGAGCATTACACCTCGACGGAATGGGGCCAGAAGATGCCCTATGCCATGTTCTTCAACTGGGTGAAGGACGGCGACAAGACGGGGCTTGCGATCCATGCCGCGGTCGGCGACGACGTCCCGAAGCTCGGAAGCCGCGCCAGTGCGGGTTGTATCCATCTCTCGGAAGATAATGCGCGCACGCTCTTCACGATGATCCGTTCGCAGTACAAAGGTCTGGCGCCGCGCTTCGCCTATGACCGCCGCACCGGCACGATGAGCAACCAGGGCATCCTGTTGCACGACGCCAGCGGCAAGCTGCAGATGGCCGACGGCTACAAGGTTCTCATCTTCATCGAAGACTATGGCGGCCAGAACGTCGTGGCGGCGTTGTATTAAACGCTAGCAAGACTGCTTCCAAATCAACATGACTTCACCGGGACCGCGGGCTCCTGCCCGCATGGTGAAGTTTGCAAGACGCGGACGGGACGTCCGCGGTCCCGGCGAACTCATCCTCTCCGGCACTCATAGAGTGCCACTGCTGCCGCATTGGAGACATTGAGACTCTCCATCTGCGTTTCGACCGGCACATAGGCTGCCACATCGCAATTCTCGCGCACGAGGCGGCGGATCCCGGAACCTTCCGAGCCGAGCACCAGTGCGATGTCACCGGAACTGACGGCTTCCTTCAGCGTCTGCTCGCCGTCGCCCGCAAGTCCCACGCGCCAGAAGCCGTGCTCGGAAAGCTCTTTCAGAGCCCGCGCGATGTTGACGACCGTGATGTAGGGGACGATGTCGAGTGCGCCGGACGCGGCTTTGGCGAGCGCGCCGGATTCCGGCGGAGCGTGCCGGTCCTGGACGACGACGGCCGACACGCCGAATGCGGCGGCCGAGCGAAGGATCGCGCCGGTATTCTGCGGATCCGAGATCTGATCGAGCACGAGAACGATACGGCGCCTGCCGTCCGCAGCCGCTGCGATGTGGGCGATATCGCCTTGGGGCAAAGGCTCGCATTCGAGCGCCACGCCTTGATGCACGGCGCCGGGCGGCAGAAGGCGCGAGACGGCATCGGCATCGACGATCTCGTGCTTGACTCGGCCGACGAGTCCCTTACCGAGCATCTCCGCGGCACGTTCGGTCAGCACGAGGCGCTTCGCTTTCCGCTTCGAGTTCCTGAGCGCCGCCTCGACGGCGTGATGGCCATAGAGCCAAAGCCCCGGCGCCGCGGCTCCGCGCTGTTGCGTCCAGTGCGGACGCTTCCTTTTTCTGGTGTCACCCATGGGTCCTCGAGGGTCGCGGCGGGCCGCTAAGTGGTTGTCGGGGTCCGCGAATACGCCTTATTGACACCTCGGCGCAATTGCCCGATATCCGCCCGCCCGGCCAAAAGCCTGGAATTCCTGAATGGGGGAATGTCCCGAGCGGCAAAGGGGGCGGACTGTAAATCCGCTGGCTACGCCTTCGTAGGTTCGAGTCCTACTTCCCCCACCAACCTGCGCTGCGCAAGCAGCGGAGGCCGCCCTTCGAACCCCGGATTAGATCCGGGGGAACAGGGCTGTATATGGTTGGCGCAGCTTCGGTTGGCTGCGCCATCCGAATGCGGGTGTAGCTCAATGGTAGAGCAACAGCCTTCCAAGCTGATGACGAGGGTTCGATTCCCTTCACCCGCTCCAAATCTATGCCGGATACCCCACCGACTGCGCGAAGAGAACGCGCTGCGTCCTGCGCAATCCAAGATACGCGGCGAGGCCGATGCGATCGCAATTGTGAAACCAGGCGGCGAGCCCGTTTGCCGCGGCGAACAGATAGACGTTCCCCGCGATGAGTCCGGTGTCCACGAAATAATAGGATTTCTGCACCTCAGGATCGTGCAGACCCGGCTCTTCGAAGCCGACCGTGTGCGTGAGCCGATCGATATCCACGACATAGACGAGCTGGATGGGCGCCTTCACATCGATGTCGCGCTGCCCTGGCGTCAAGGCCTTGCGCCGGAGATCGCATTCCGTAATCGGCTCGAGGCGATTGGCGAGAGCATCATAGAGATAAGCGCCGTCGCTAAGCAGCACATAGAGATCGATCTCCTGCGAGTTACTCGCCGACGGCGCGGTGCGTCCGGTGGCGCCGAACGGGCCTGTGGTGCGGTTCACGCCCCATGCGGCCCACAGCAGATTCGACAATTCCTGTACCGATAGCGGCTTTGCGGAAAACTCGCGGATCGTGCGGCGGCGTTCCAGTGCTTCGAAAACGGAGCAGCTTTGATCACGCTCCGGGGCTGGAAGTTCGATCGGCATCTGCAGCACGCGCCGGACGACTTTCATCGCAATTCTCGTCTTCATGGGCCGAAGTCAAGTCTAAACGCTTGCGGAATGTGCGCTTTGATCTGGCTCAGTCAGCCATGTCGAGACTGGCGGAGATTAGCGGTACGTCTTTGGCCGCGCGCTCGACCCACGCAATGCCCATCTCGATTTCGGCGCGGTGTTCATTCCGTGCCTCGCTCAACAGTTCGCGGCGCAGTTCGGGGCTGTAGGCGTGTTCCGGCGCTTTGGAATAGCGCTGCATGTGGGGGCCGGTGAGGATCTCGCCGATCTTGTCTGGCGCCACATCGCAATCGAAATGACGAAAGGCGCGGGCGAGGTGTTCGTGCGGATGTTCGAGAAACCGATCGAAGTCGAGCGCCAGCGCGCGATCGCCGGCAATGCGTTTCGCTTCGACCAGCGCGCTCATCTCCGTCGCCCAGGCGAGCCCGAGCGCTTCGCCGTCGCTCAGGGACGACGCTTGCCAGACATCGCGGCCGATGCGGCGGTGCAGGCGTTTCAGTCTTTCCTCGACCAGCGTCTTCGCCTCTTCGCGTGCCGCGGGCCCGGCGAGGATCGTCGCCATGTAGGACTCCGGGCTGACGAACAGGAGCAGCGCTTTCGGTGCGCTCGGCCGCGCCAGCCATTGCGGGGCGAGGTCGGAGACGAAACTGGTCGCCTTGATAAGGGCCGTCTGGTCGGCCGTGAACGTCCGCGACCAGAGCTTCAGGAAGACCGTCAGACGTTCGTCCAATGCGGCATCGTTCCAGTGGCGGCCGGCCGGGTCGTCCTTCAGCCGGGCGAGGGTCCTCAGTATCACCGGCTCGCGCACGCCGAGCAGCCGCTGCCCCTCGGCGCTCAGGAGGCGCGACAGCAGCGTCGAACCCACATGGCCTATGTGGAAAATGACATGACAGCGCTCGGGCAGTCCCGCCGCCGAGACCGCGGCCGCCAGCTGCCCGAAGGGAAGGGTGCGCGACAGGGTTCGGGGGCCAAGGACGCGCTCGTCGAGGAAGCTCGCGGCCTCGTAGTCGGCTTTGGTCAGCCTGACGAGGGTGACAGCGTCGCTCTGCACGTCCCAGGCGTGGGGGAAGAGCTCCGGCGAGCGGGCAAGGGAGGCGGCGAAGGCGTCCATCAGAGGGTTTCCGGGGATAACTTTCCGTCTAGCACGATGGCCTCCGCCGGCACGAAAAAAGTCCCAGGTCCGAGGCGGGTTTTTTCGCGCATTCAGGCCTTTGAGGGCCGTAGTAAAAGTGCAAATAGAACGCTTGCGTCACCCCGGCCACGCTGCTAAACCCCTCCGCTCCCGGCGAAAGCCGTGCGCGCTGGCGGGCGAGGGCCCCTCGGCGCGTTCTGCTTTGCGTCTAGGAGTGTAGCTCAGTTGGTAGAGCGGCGGTCTCCAAAACCGTAGGCCGGGGGTTCGAGTCCCTCCACTCCTGCCAAGTGGCGAAGAAGCGGATTTTTACAGCGTGGCCGAGGCGACAAAGAAGATGGCGGATGGCGCAGGCAAAGACTTGCCCACACCGGCCCCAACAAGACGCACGGGAATCATTCAGTTCCTTCGCGAAGTGTACCGTGAAGGCTACGAGAAAGTCTCCTGGCCGAGTTGGAAGGAAACATATCTGACGACGATCATGGTCTTCATCATGGTCATTCTGACGATGATGTTTTTCTTCCTGATCGATCTCGTGCTCTCGGGCGGCGAGAACTGGATTTTGAGAGCCGCGGGCTGACGTCCCGCGTTCTGAAGTGAAGGAATGGCGAAGGTCGACATCATGGCCGAAGCGAGTGCTCAAACGACGTCGAACGCACGCTGGTACATCGTCCACACCTACTCGAATTTCGAGAAGAAGGTGGCCGAGGAGATCAAGCGTCAGGCGCACATCCAGGGGCTCGAGGACCTCATCGAAGAGGTTCTCGTGCCGACCGAGGAAGTGATCGAAGTCCGGCGCGGCCAGAAGGTCAATGCCGAACGCAAATTCCTGCCGGGCTATGTGCTCGTGCGGGCGAAGCTGACGGACGAAGCCTATCACCTGATCAAGAACGTCGCGAAGGTCACGGGCTTCCTCGGGCAGAACAACAAGCCGATGCCGCTGCGTCAGGGCGAAGTCGATCGCATCCTCAATCAGGTGCACGAAGGCGCGGAGCATCCGAAGCCCTCGATCGTGTTCGAGATCGGCGAGCAGGTGCGCGTGGCGGATGGTCCGTTCACGTCGTTCAACGGCGTGGTGGAGGAAGTCGACGAGGATCGTTCGCGCTTGAAGGTCGCCGTGTCGATCTTCGGCCGCGCGACGCCCGTCGAGCTCGAGTTTACGCAGGTGGAGAAAGTCTGAAGCCGATAGTTGGCTTCTGAAATGCGGGAGGGCCGGCCAGGCCCGCTGACCGCAAAACCTCAAGGAGGAGGTTCTTACAGATGGCGAAGAAAGTAGTCGGTTACGTCAAATTGCAGGTGCCCGCCGGCGCGGCCAATCCGTCGCCGCCGATCGGGCCTGCGCTCGGCCAACGCGGCCTCAACATCATGGAGTTCTGCAAGACCTTCAACGCGAAGACCCAGGACCAGGAAAAGGGCATGCCGATCCCGGTGACGATCACCGTGTTCTCGGACAAGTCCTTCACCTTCGAGATGAAGACGCCGCCCGCGTCCTACTTCCTGAAGAAGGCCGCGAAGATCGACGGTGGCTCGAAAGCGCCCGGCCGCGACTTCAAAGGCTCGGTGACGAAGGCGCAGGTGCGTCAGATCGCGGAGGCCAAGATGAAGGACCTCAACGCGAACGACGTCGAAGCGGCGATGCTGATGATCGAGGGCTCCGCGCGCTCGATGGGCATCACGGTGAAGGGGTAAGGGCCATGACGAAGCTTTCGAAGCGGATGAAGAAGTCCGAAACCGGCCTCGACCGCGACAAGTTCTATGACGTCGAAGAGGCGGTGAAGCTGATCAAGGAGCGCGCCACGGCGAAGTTCGACGAGACGATCGAAATCGCAATCAATCTCGGCGTCGACCCGCGTCATGCCGATCAGATGGTGCGCGGCGTCGTTACGCTGCCGAATGGCACGGGCCGCAATCAGCGCGTCGCTGTGTTCGCGAAAGGCGCCAAGGCCGACGAAGCGAAGGCCGCAGGTGCGGACATCGTCGGCGCCGATGATCTCGCCGAGAAAGTCTCGAAGGGCGAGATCGATTTCGACCGCTGCATTGCGACGCCCGACATGATGGGCGTGGTTGGGCGTCTCGGTAAGGTGCTCGGTCCGCGCGGCCTGATGCCGAACCCGAAGGTCGGCACGGTGACGATGGATGTGGCCGGCGCTGTGAAGGCCGCCAAAGGCGGCGCGGTGGAATTCCGCGTCGAGAAGGCGGGCATCGTGCAGGCGGGCGTCGGCAAGGCGAGCTTCGGCGAAGCCGCGCTCGTGCAGAACGTGAAAAGCTTTGTTGACAGCGTCGTCAAGGCGAAGCCGCAAGGCGCAAAAGGCACCTATCTGAAGAAGATTTCGTTGAGTTCGACGATGGGCCCCGGCGTGAAGATCGCGCCCGGCAGCGTCGGTGTTTCGGCGAGTGTTTGATTTCGAGTCTCCCGCGTAAGCGGGAATCACCTCCGGCGGACGATCGCCGGAACTGTCCGAGACTGCGGGTGTCCCGTTTGGGGCTTAATCACCGCCCGCAATAGACAGGGAACAAGACCGTTTCGCTTCCTCCGTACACGGAGAAAGCAAGGCGGGTTTGAGCCCTGGGGCAGGAAGGCCTTGGTCACGAAGTGATCGAAGGTCTCGTCAACAGGGCGGCGGCCGGATCGTCACGGTCGCCGGTTGAGAAGGAGAGCCAAGTGGCGCGTATGGATCGTACCCAGAAGGCGGCAGTCGTCGACACCCTCAACGGGATGTTCGGGGATGCCGGCTCCGTGGTCGTCGCCCACTATTCCGGCATGACGGTGGCCCAGATGGGCGACCTCCGCGCGCGCATGCGTGCGGCGGGCGCTTCGTTCAAGGTGGCCAAGAACCGTCTTGTCGTGCGTGCGCTCCAGGGAACGGCCGCGGAAGGCATCGCCCATCTCTTCAAGGGTCCGACGGGTATCGCGATCTCCAAAGATCCCGTCGCAGCCTCGAGAGTGGCGGTGGCTTACTCCAAGGAGAACGACAAGCTCGTGATCCTTGGCGGTGTGGTCGGATCGACGGCACTCGATGCGAACGGCGTCAAAGCCCTCGCGGAACTGCCGTCGCTCGACGAGCTGAGGGGCAAGATCGTGGGCCTTATTCAGGCGCCCGCGACGAAGCTGGCAGGCCTCATGGCCGCGCCCGGCGGACAGCTGGCCCGAGTCATCGGCGCGTATTCCAAAAAGGACGCCGCGTAAGCGACGAAAGCAACAACCAACCGTTCAAACCCGTAAGGAAAGTAAGAAATGTCGAAGATCGAAAAGCTCGTTGAAGATTTGTCGGGTCTCACCGTCCTCGAAGCCGCGGAACTCGCGAAGCTCCTCGAAGACAAGTGGGGCGTTTCGGCGGCGGCACCGGTTGCGGTGGCGGCGGTGGCTCCGGGCGGCGCGGCCGCTGCGGCTCCGGCTGCGGAGAAGACCGAGTTCACGGTCGTTCTCGCGGACGCCGGCGACAAGAAGATCAACGTGATCAAGGAAATCCGTGCAATCACCGGCCTCGGCCTCAAGGAAGCCAAAGACCTCGTCGAAGGCGCTCCGAAGGAAGTCAAAGCCGATGTGAGCAAGGACGAAGCTGCGAAGATCAAAAAGCAGCTCGAAGACGCAGGCGCGAAGGTCGAGCTGAAGTAAGGAGGTTCGCCGGACTTGAAATCGGCGAACGCGTTCATATTTCGTTTACCCACCCCCTCCGGCAAAGACCCTGCCGGAGGGCCGGTGGCTCTCGCCATTGTTGAAGTGCAATACGGCCGCAACCGGACCATCACGGCTGCGCCAAGGCAAAGGAATCTCGGCTCATGACCCTATCCTTCACGGGACGCAAAAGACTTCGGAAGTTCTTCGGCAAGATCGTCGAAGTGGCCGAGATGCCGAACCTCATCGAGGTCCAGAAGACCTCGTATGACCAGTTCCTCCAGGTCGATAAGCCCGAAGAAGGGCGCCGGGACGAGGGGCTGCAGGCCGTCTTTTCCTCGGTCTTCCCGATCAAGGATTTCTCCGAGACCTCGCTGCTCGAATATGTGGACTACCACTTCGAGGAGCCGAAATACGACGTCGAGGAGTGTCAGCAGCGCTCCATGACCTACGCGGCGCCCCTAAAGGTGACGCTGCGCCTCATCGTGTTCGATGTGGACCAGGAAACGGGCGCCAAGTCGGTCAAGGACATCAAGGAGCAGGATGTCTATATGGGCGACATCCCGTTCATGACCGAGAACGGCACCTTCATCGTCAACGGCACCGAGCGCGTGATCGTCTCCCAGATGCACAGGAGCCCGGGCGTCTTCTTCGACCACGACAAGGGCAAGACGCATTCGAGCGGCAAGCTTCTCTTCGCCGCGCGCGTCATCCCCTATCGCGGCTCGTGGCTCGACTTCGAATTCGACGCGAAGGACATCATTCACGTCCGCATCGACCGGCGCCGCAAGCTGCCGGCGACGACCCTTCTCTATGCGCTGGGCTTGGACCAGGAAGCGATCCTCGACTATTTCTACACAAAGATCGCCTTCAAGCGCACGAAGGAAGGCCACTGGACGACGCATGTCGAACCGGCGTGGATGCGCAACGCCAAGGCCAATTCCGAATGGAAGAATGCGAAGACCGGTGAAGTCCTGACCGAAGCCGGCCAGAAAATCACCGCACGCACGCTGCGCAAGTGGCAGGAAGAAGGCATCAAGTCGATCATCGTCGGCGACGAGGATCTCCTCGGCCGCTACAACGCGCGCGACATGGTCAATGTCGAGACCGGCGAGATCTATGTCGAAGCGGGCGATGAACTGACGCAGGCCAATCTCACGCAGCTCGCGGAAGCCGGCTTCCACGAAGTCGACGTCATCAATGTCGACGGCATCCAGCTCGGCGCCTATATCCGCAACACAATGGCGATCGACAAGAACCACAGCCGCGAGCAGGCGCTGATCGACATCTACCGCGTCATGCGCCCGGGCGAGCCGCCCACGCTGGACACGGCCGAGACGCTCTTCGGCCAGCTGTTCTTCGATCCGGAGCGTTACGATCTTTCCTCGGTCGGCCGCGTGAAGATGAACATGCGCCTCGGTCTCGATGCGCCCGACACGATGCGCGTCCTCCGCAAGGAAGACATCCTTGCGATCCTGAAGGCGCTCGCCGATCTCCGCGACGGTCGCGGCGAGGTCGACGACATCGACAATCTCGGCAATCGCCGCGTGCGTTCGGTCGGCGAATTGATGGAGAACCAGTTCCGCGTCGGCCTTCTGCGTATGGAGCGTGCGATCAAGGAGCGAATGAGCGCCGTCGATATCGACACGGTCATGCCGCACGACCTGATCAACGCGAAGCCGGTGGCGGCGGCGGTGCGAGAGTTCTTCGGCTCCTCGCAGCTTTCGCAGTTCATGGACCAGACGAACCCATTGTCGGAAGTGACGCACAAGCGCCGCATGTCCGCATTGGGCCCGGGTGGTCTGACGCGCGAGCGCGCCGGCTTC
>DATKON010000078.1:0-2855 GCA_035524575.1 Rhizomicrobium sp. | reverse complement strand
TGCTCGATGTACTCCTGGCTGAACGCAAAGCCGGCCTGACGCGAATACTTTGCGGCAGCGCGCACGACATTGACCGATCGCCAGTCGATTCCGGCGCCGATGATGAGGCGATTGAAGCCGTCATTCTCTGCGCGGCCCGAGACGATCGCCTGGAATGCGTCTTCCACCGGCTGCTTGACGTCCTCGAGATTGGCCGCGCCGTCGTCGGCCCGCTCCATCAGAAAATCGAGAACAGCCGCATCGCCCTTCCAGCCGTTTCCGGTGTCGAGGCTCAGCGGATAGCTGTCCTCGGCGATGACGCGGAAGCCAAGGTTCTCGAAAACCGGAAGCGAGGCTGAAAGCGGCATCACGCCGCCGCGGACATAGATTTTCAGCCGCAGGACGTTGTGCGCGTCGCTCGCTTCGCGATAGGCGCGCGCCGTGATCCCGATGGAATCGGCCGCGCCGAGTTGTTCGAGTTCGTCGAGGTCGCGAACCGCTTCGTCGGCCGCGTAGGCATCGCGATAGCGCGCCGGAAAGGCGTTGCCGTAGCGGGCGAACAGTTCCGTGCCCCGCGCTTCGCCGTGGGCGCGCGCGAGCGCGGTCGCAAATCCATCCTCCCAGGTCCGGATTGCTTTGCGGATCTCCGATTCGAGCTCGCGCACATCGACTTTCGGCCGCGGCCCCTCGTTGCGGCCGATGATGTAGTAAACCCGTGCGAGCACGGAATCGTCGATCGTCGGATTCGCAGCGGACATGCGGCCGTTGAAGGCCTGGCCGAGAATCGCGTGGATTTTTTCGCGGGCGTGCGTGTCATAGCGGTCGCGCGGGACGTAAACGAGCGCAGACACGAAACGGTCAAAGCGATCGCAGCGCACGAAGACGCGGACCTTCGGCCGCTCGCCAAGCCGCAGGATGCCCAGCGCCGTCTCAAACAGTTCGTCTTCGCTGATCTGAAACATCTCGTCGCGCGGGAAGGAATCGAGGATGTGCGCCAGCGCCTTGCCGTCATGACTGTCGGGGCGGAAGCCGGCGCGTTCGACCACGCGCGATACCTTCAGCCGCAGCAGCGGGATGTCGGACGGTCTGCGGCTGTAGGCGCCGGATGTGAACAGGCCGACGAAGCGGCGCTCTCCGGTCACATTGCCGCGCGCGTCGTAGGTCTTCACGCCGACGTAATCCATGTGGACGCGGCGGTGCACGACCGAACGCTCGTTCGACTTCGTGATGATCAGCGGCTCGGGCTGCGAGAGGAACCCCTTGATCTCCGATGTCAGCTCGCCCCGCCGCTCGCCGCGCCGAATGACGCGGTTCTCCATGCTGGACAGCACGCCGAGTCCGGAGCCTTCGACCGCGTCGAGCCGGCCGCCATCCCCGTCCTTGTAGACGTAATCCCGCGCACCCAGGAACGTGAAGTGATTGTCCGCGAGCCACTCGAGAAATGCGGCACTCTCTTCGACGATTTCCGAATTGATCTTGGGTGGTTGCTTGCGCAAGCCCCCGATCGTCTCGCGCAGATGCGAAAGCATCTTCGGCCAATCCGCGACCGCAAGTCTGACCTGGGAGAAGACGTGGCGCGCGGCCTCCGCGACGCCAGCGCGCGTTTCCTCGCTCAAGGCATGAAGCGCAAGAACAATCAGGCTTTCCCGGATGGGCGTTCCGGCGAGATCGCGACGTCCATCCGCCCCGCGCTTCTCCAAAACGATGGGATGAAACAGGGCCTGCACGCGCAGGCCGCGCGCACTGAGTTCGCCCATGAGAGAGTCGAACAGGAACGGCATGTCGTCGTTCATCGCGACCAGGATGGTTTCGTTCCGGCTGCCGTTGGCGACAAATGGGATGAGGCGAATCAGCGTTTCGCCGGCGGGACGGCTGCTCGTTGCGTCGAAGACCTGTGAAGCGAGCGCCGCAAGCGAAGCAGAATCGTATCGCGTGATGTCTTCCGGGGGCGCGCCACGGAAGATTGCGTCGAACAGCGCCTGCCTTTCGGTTGGCAGCAAGGAGTGCGCCGCCTCAACGCGTTCGAGCGCCAGATCGTCCTCACTTGCAGGTCTCGAAAGTGCGGGCTTCTCGCGTGCTGCGAGGGCAGAATCCTTTGCCATGTCGACCTATTCGTCCAGCGGCGCCACCGGCAGAAGCGCGAGGCGTCCGCAATCCCTGAATTGGGGCGCGAAGCTAGCGCCGCGGTTGAGGAATCGAAAGAGGCGATATCGGCTCGCGCCCTAGGAACGGAGCGGCGACGGAACTCCGAAAGGCGCCGGTTGCGCTGTCTGCCGCGCCTCCATGATGCGCTGGACGGTCAGGATCGCGGCGCAGCCCAGCAGAATCAGGCCCGGCGCGGCCAGGTCACCGGGAATTCGCATCGTCATCGCGATTGCGCTGCAGGACCCTGCGGCGGCAACAAAGTGAAACGAAGGTTCGCGCATGCGCAATATCCCTGCCGCAAGCAGGCATCCGCCGACACTGAAAACGATGGCCGGAAGCGCCTGTGGACCGCCAGACACGAGCCATGCTCCCAATCCCCAGGCCGTGCCGAGCGCCAGCAGCATCCAATTCTGCTGCGCGGCAAAGCTGCGCAACGACTCGAGCTGGAACGGCGCGCCCATCGCACCGCGAACGGCGTACGCATCGATGCCCAATAAGAAGCCGAAAAGCGCGAGCCACGCGACGCGGAGGGCCTCCTGGTGCGATGTGGCTGCAGCAGTGGCCAATGCCGCAATCGCCAGAGCGCCGATGAAATAGGGCGTGCGGCCAAGCAGGCTTGCGAGCTGCGCGGTTTCGAAAGCCTCCGCATGCAGGGCGGCAAGCCGATGAAGATCCGAAACGCTTTCCGCTTCGGATATCGCCGGAGCGACATCCGGAACCGGCAGCGTCTT
>DATKON010000077.1:0-2821 GCA_035524575.1 Rhizomicrobium sp. | reverse complement strand
CGCATAGGCCCAGTCGTCAAACGCGGGCGAAAGCGCGACGAGCCACAGCCCCGTTCCGAGCGTGACCACGATCGCCGCGACGATCAGACCAATGCGCTTCATCACGCGGCCCTGCGCGGCTGAAGACCGCGCTGTTTCAGGCGCCACAGAAGCACGTCGAGCCGGTCCTGCCCGAAGAACGGTTCGCCGTCGAACACCATGGTCGGCACGCCCCAATGGCCGGCGTCCTGATGCGCTTTCTGGTTCGCCTGGATGATTCCTTCGTATTTCTCTGGCTGGAGCGCGATCGTGAGATCGAGCTCGGCAAGATCGACGCCGGCCCGTTCGGCGGCTTTCGCAAGATGATCGCCTTCGTGCCAGTTGACGACTTCGCCCGACCAGATGACGCGGCTCACTTCGTTCAGAAAGTCGAGGCCGCGGCCGATCTCCGCCGCCGCGCAGCCCAGCCGCGTCAGGCGATGAATATAGGGCTGGTCGGGGACCGCCGCGCGCGTGTCGGGATCGATGACCACCGGATCCGGCCGCGGCCAGCGATAGGGCAGGCCGAGCATCTCCGCGACGCGGTAGGTGTCGCGCATCAGATAGGGAATCCAGAGCGGATTGACCTGTTTGAAGAACGCGCCCGAGCGCACCGCGAGCGGATAGACGGGCCGCACATGGATGGCCAGATCGTATTCTCGCGCGAAATCCACGAGCCGCGGCGTCGCGAGGTACGAATAAGGGCTGCGGAACGACCAGAAGAGATCGATCGCAAGCGTCATGATCCTGCTCCCGCGATATAGGCCACACAGGCATCCGCCAGCTCACGCACGGCGCGCACCTCGTCGCTGGCAGTCGGCGCCTGCGGATTGAGCACGCCCGCAACGAGAAAACCGTAGACCATCTGCGTCATGACGCGGACGCGAAGATCGGGATTGCGCGTGCTCATGGGTTTCAGGATCGCCTGCAGCGCCGCGGCGAATTCCTCGCGGACAAAGAACATGGCCCGCAAGGCTTCGGGATTGTCGAAACCCCGCTCCATGATGGCGCGGAAAAGTCCTTTGTGGCTGCGGATCGTCTGCGCCGCGCCTGTTACGAAAAGCCGGATCGCGTCGTGGGGGGCAAGATCGCTCGTGCGCTCGAAAATCTTCTTGAGGTTCTCGCGGGCATCGTCGGCGAAAGATTCCGCGATGGCCAGAAAGAGCGCGCTCTTATCCTTGAATCGAAAATAGACCGTGCCGACGGAGCAGCCGGCGGCCTCGGCGATGTCAGCGAGGCGGGCACCTTCGTAGCCCTTCTCGGCGAATTCCTGCTCGGCGGCCGCCAGGATGCGCGCCCGGGTTTCCCGGCTTCTTGGCTGGTGGGCCGGCAGCGCATGGCGGAGGGACTTGGGCTTGGCAGGTGGACTTGAATCTGAATTCATATTCAGATTATACAGGAAGCCGCTACAGGGTCAAAGGGTAGGAGCGCAAAAATGAGCCTGGTCAATCCGACGCCCGAACAGCTTCACACGATGGTGGAGAACGGCCCCGAAGGCGCCATCGTCATGGTCAATCTTCTCAAATATCGCCAGAAGGCCGACTACGCGGCCGATTGTCCCGAAGCCGGAGAAAACCTGAGCGGGCTCGAAGCCTACCGCCGCTACGGCATCGTGGCGCTGAATTGCGTGAGCGAAGCGGGCGGCGGCCTCGTCTGGGGCGGCAAGCAAGCTTTCGTCTTTATCGGTGGCGCCGAGCAGGACTGGGACGAAGTCATCTGCGTGCGCTACCCCTCGCGACAGGCCTTTCTGCAAATGATCGCGCGCAAGGATTATCTCGCGGCGACGTATCACCGCGACGCAGGCCTCGCGCGCACCGCGCTGCTCTGCTGCAAGGCCGGGATGGCCGCATGAGCCGGTACACGATCTATGGCGGCCTCGGCTCGCCTTATTCCATGAAAATGCGCGCGATCCTGCGCTATCGTCAGCTGCCTCACATCTGGCGGCAGATGGAGATGGGCGACGATCGCATCTTCAGGAACGTGAAGGCGCCCGTCATTCCAGTCATTCAGTATCCGGACGGAAGCTGGCACAACGATTCGACGCCGATGATATTCGAGCTCGAGCGGTTGAATGCCGCGCGGTCGATCGTCCCCGCAAATTCTGCGCAGGCGTTTCTCGCTTTTCTCCTTGAGGACTTCGCCGACGAATGGGGCACCAAGGCGATGTTCCATTATCGCTGGTACCGCGAGCGGGACCAGAAGCAGGTGAGCGAGTGGCTTGCGTTCGATCGCCTGAAGGGACGCGGGCGACAGAACATCCTCGACGCGGCGCAGGCGTTCCGCACGCGGCAGGTCGGCCGCATGGCGCTGGTCGGCTGCACGCCGGAAAACGCGGCGATCATTGAGGAGACCGCCGGTGCGATCCTTGCGGTGTTCGAGGCGCACGTGACCGAGGAGCCGTATCTGTTCGGCACGCGGCCTTCTCTCGCCGACTTCGCGTGGTTCGGCCAGTTTTCGCAGCTCGCCAACGATCCCACGTCCGCCGAGCTTATGCGAAGCCAGTTCCCGTTCACCTATCGCTGGCTCATGAATTTGGACGACGCCTCGGGAGTGGAGGGCGAGTGGCGCGCTCCCGACGCTCCGCTCCCGCAGGCCATCTCCGACCTGCTGAAGCTCGCGGGCGAGATCTATTTTCCGTTCCTGCTCGCCAATGCCGACGCGCTCGCGAAGGGTGCGGAAACATTTTCCGTGACCATACGCGGCCGGCCTTACGCGCAGGGCGCGTTCAAATATCAGGCGAAGTGTCTTGCCGAATTGCGCCGCGCCTATGCGGCACTGTCCACCGACACGAAGGCGGTGATCG
>DATKON010000076.1:0-2574 GCA_035524575.1 Rhizomicrobium sp. | reverse complement strand
GCTTCTTCCTGGAAGTGAAACAGATCCATCTCGCGGCCGAGGCGGCGATGGTCGCGCTTCTCGGCTTCCTCGAGCTGTTTCAGATAGGCGTCGAGCTCGTCCTGCTTGGCGAAGGCGGTGCCGTAGATGCGCGACAGCATTTCGCGGTTCGAATCGCCGCGCCAATAGGCGCCCGCCACCTTGAGCAGCTTGAACGCATTGCCGACCTTGCCGGTCGAGGTCATGTGCGGGCCGCGGCACAGGTCGAACCAGTCACCCTGCTTGTAGATCTTGATCTCTTGGTCTTCCGGAATGGCATCGACCAGCTCGACCTTGAATAGCTCGCCCTTGTCGCGAAACACTTTCTTCGCCTCGTCGCGCGACCACACTTCCTTGGTGAAAGGTTTGTCGCGCGCGATGATCTCGCGCATCTTCTTTTCGATGGCGTCGAAATCTTCCGGGGTGAACGGCTCGTTGCGGAAGAAATCGTAATAGAAGCCGTTGTCGATCACCGGGCCGATGGTCACTTGCGTGCCGGGCCACAAAGTCTGCACCGCCTCGGCGAGCACATGCGCGGTATCGTGGCGGATCAGTTCCAGCGCGGGCGGATCCTCGCGGGTCAGGAACTCGATCTTGGCGTCGTGCTCGATCGGATCGGAGAGGTCGGCAAGCTTGCCGTCGAGCGCCATGGCCACGGTGCGCTTGGCGAGCGACGGCGAAATGCCCTTGGCGATGTCGAGGCCGGTGATGTTGTCTGGATAGTCCCGACGCGCGCCATCGGGAAAGGTCACGGCGACCATGCTTCGCTCCTGTTGCTCACTCGCTGCCTACGAACGCAGGTAAGCGGAATCGGCCATCTCGGCCCCTCAGGGCGCCGGATAGCGTATTTTGGTCCGGTGGTAAATGTGGGCTTCGGGGCGACGCCGCGCCAGCCGCAGCGAAGGCCGCATGCGTTGCAATCAGCCGATCGGCCCCGAATTCATGGCGCCGCCGGAACGCGCCGCGGCATGATCTCCGGCGCTTGCGCACCAAGTCTCAGTGCAAAGCCCGCGACACCACGGCCCATGTGTGTTCGTCCGCCTGGGCCGTAGCGGCTCTGACGGGGTTGCGCGGGCCAAAGGCCAGCCCGGCCGCGCGGAATAAGCGTCCGACTTCACAGATGGGATCCAAGACCCATTCCGCGGCCTGAGCAGGAAGCCATCGTTCGAACTGCCGTTGCGCTACGCCGGCGTCGCGCAACTGCGCCGCCGCCATCGCGCGCAACAGGAATTCCTCTTCATCCGACACGCACGGACATCCGGCGCTGTGGATCGCGATCGGCGTATGTGCTGTGTGGAAGAAGGCGTCGACCAGCGCATCGAGCAAGGGAGCCGCAGCCTCGATGCCGAAGCGGCGGTAGCAGTCTTTGATCATGGGAAGCGTCGGGTGATCGCAATGGCGATGCTCCGCTATCATGCGAAACGCCCAAAGGAAGAGGCGCGCGCCGGCATCAATCTGCGCCGGTTTATCAGCTTGGAATTTGTTCGGAGGAGGGGCGGCATGTTTCATGTTTCGGCCAACACTTCAATTCGTGTCCTGCGTCGAATTAACGGGTGGCGCGAAGATGTGTCAATAAAAACAGCATCTTATGGAAGGATTCTAATCGGCAGTTTCGAATTATCAGGAAGAGAAATACTGCGGCATGCGATTATGAAGCACGATGCAGCGCACGAGCCTTTGCTCATTGACGTCGTGCTCGCGACTCCATAAGTGCGTGGCTCGGTCACCTGATGTTGAAGAGCAAACATCGAATTAGAGTATTTCCAGATGTCAGAAGATATCATCGACACGGCCACACGCTTGGAGCGGACCGATTTGCGGACGCCGCAACGCGTGCGCCATGCAACAGCGCGGCGTCGTGTGCTCACCGTTCAGCACGTCGCGTCAATTACGCCGCATATGAAACGCGTCACCTTCGGCGGCGACCTTGAAGACTTTGTCAGCCTCGGCTTCGACGATCACGTGAAGCTCTTCTTTCCCGATGGGAGCGTGGACGCGCAAGGCACGGCGAACATGGTCGGCCGTGACTTCACGCCGCGCCGCCATGATCGCGCGGCGCAGACCCTTCAGGTCGACTTCGCCATTCACGAGGCAGGGCCTGCCACGCAATGGGCCTCGTCCTGCGCAAAACGCGGCGAGACACTGACGATCGGGGGGCCGCGCGGTTCATTCGTGATTCCACTCTCCTTCGACTGGCATCTTTTGATCGGCGATGAGACCGCGCTGCCGGCCATCGGACGGCGGCTGGCCGAGTTGCCCGCCGGCACACGCGCGCTGGTGATCGCTGAGGTGGACAGCAAAGAGGACGAAATGGAATTCGCCACCAAGGCCGACGCGGCCATCATATGGACGCATCGAAACGGCGCGCCGGCGGGTGCAAGCGAGCGGTTGTCGAAGGCGCTGGCCGGGCAGCGCCTGCCGCCGGGCGACTATTACGCCTGGGTGGCGTGCGAATCCCTGGTCGCCAAAGCGCTGCGCGGCCAGCTCGTGGCCGAGTGCGGCGCCAATCCCAAGTGGATTCGCGCCGCAGGTTACTGGCGACGCGGCGCGGCCGCC
>DATKON010000075.1:0-2321 GCA_035524575.1 Rhizomicrobium sp. | reverse complement strand
CTGGTTCGTGCTCAAGGGACATAAAGCCCGCGCACTATCGGTGCTGCGGCGCATCAGCGACGAACGCGAAGCGGCGGCGACGTTGCGCGATATCGAAGCCACGCTCGTCGAACCGACGCGCCCGCTCTTCAGCTTCGGCTCCAAGGTTCTCTTCGTCGGCATCATGCTGTCGGTGTTCCAGCAGTTCATCGGGATCAATGCCGTGCTCTATTACGGCCCGTTGATGTTCAAGAATCTGGGCTATTCCACCAACGCATCCCTGGTCCAGACGGTCATCGTCGGCATCGCCATGTTCGTGTTCACGCTGGTGGCTTTGGTGACGGTGGATCGCTGGGGCCGCAAGCCGTTGCTCGTGACCGGCGCCGTTATCATGGCGGCGGCCATGTTTGTGCTGGGATTGCTGTTCAACGCCCACGCGGTCGGGCTGTGGGCTCTGCTCGCCGTCGTCGCCTATATCGCGGGCTTCTCGCTCTCCTGGGGGCCCGTCGTCTGGGTGATGCTCTCCGAGATCTTCCCGAACTCGATCAAGGGCAAGGCGATGGGCATCGCGGTGGCGGCGCAATGGATCGCCAATCTGTTCGTCTCGTGGTCGTTCAAGGTCCTCGACGGCAACTCCGCGCTGAACGCCGCGTTCAATCATGGGTTCGCCTATTGGATCTACGCCGCCATGAGCGTCCTTGCCGCGCTGTTCGTCATCCGCTTCGTGCCGGAGACGAAGCTGCGCAGCCTGGAATCCATCCAGGAGCTGTGGGCCCGCCAGCCGGCCGAATAGGCCATGACAATTGCGCTCCAGGATGGCGACGCGCGTGTGCTGATCGAGCCTCGGATCGGCGGCGCCATTGCGGCATACTCCATGAGTGGCCGCGACATCCTGAGACCGGCGCTGCCGCAGGCCGCGCATCCCGCCGGGATGTCCTGTTTTCCGCTCGTCCCTTTCGCCAATCGCATCGCCTACGGAATTTTCGCCTGGCAAGGCCGCATCATCCAACTGCATCCGAACTTCGCCCCCGATCCGCATGCTATCCACGGCCAGGGATGGCTGTCGGCCTGGCAGATCGCCGAGCAGAAACCGGCGCGCGCCGTCCTTGTGTTCGCTCACGAGCCCGGTGAATGGCCTTGGGCCTATCGCGCTACGCTCGACTATTCGCTCGATCGCGACGGCCTGCACGCGAAACTCTCCCTGACCAACGGCAGCGACGCTGCGATGCCGGCGAGTCTCGGTTTCCATCCCTATTTTCCCCATCGCCGGCAATCGCGTCTCGAGGCTGTCGTCGACGGCATGTGGCGGACCGACAAGACGCTGATCCCTACGGTGCTCGCCGCGCCCATCCTCGATTTCGCAAAAGGTGCGGCGCTCGCGACGGCGCCGCTCATCGACAATTGCTTTACGCATTGGGGCAGGTCCGCGCTCATCGATCAGCCGGGCGGGCGAACCGTGCTCAGGGCCGATGCGGACTTTCTGCAGATATACATTCCCGAAGAGGAGGACTATTTCTGCGTCGAGCCGGCGACCGCCATGCCGGACGCCGTCCATCGGGTGGAGTCGGCGAAGGAAACGGGCTTGCTCGCGCTGGCGCCCGGCGCGACAGTCTCGCTCTCGATGACGATCACGGCCGGGGACTCCACTTCGTGAGCATGCCTTTGCACCTTCATCCCGACCGGTTCTTTCCGGTCGATCCGACGATGCGCTCGATCGCGCGGGAGTTGTTCGCAGGCGTCGAAGCGTTGCCGATCGTCAGCCCGCACGGCCATACCGACCCTCAATGGTTCGCCGACAATGCGCCGTTCGAGGACGCGACCAGCCTCTTTCTCTGGCCCGACCATTACCTGCTTCGAATGCTCTACAGCCAGGGCGTTTCGCTCGAGGCGCTGGGACTTTCGCCGCAGGGCGGAAAGGCGGAAACCGACCGCCGCGCCATCTGGAGATTGTTCGCGCGGCTCTATCATCTGTTTCGCGGAACGCCGTCGCGGCTCTGGCTCGATCATGCCTTTGCGACGGTCTTTGGACTTGATGTTCGGTTGGAAGAGGCGACGGCGGATCGCTACTATGACGTCATCGCGGAAGCACTGGCAACGGAAGCGTTCCGGCCGCGCGCGCTGTTCAGGCGCTTCAACATCGAAGTGCTGGCGACCACAGAAGGCGCGCTCGATCCGCTCGCCCATCACGCGCGTCTGCGCCAGGACTGGGACGGGCGCGTCATCACGACGTTTCGTCCGGATGATGTGACCGACGCGGACAAGCCGGAATTCTCCGCGAACATCGAAGCGCTCGGCCAAATGACGGGCGAAAACACGCGCAATTGGGACGGATATCTCAAGGC
>DATKON010000074.1:0-5959 GCA_035524575.1 Rhizomicrobium sp. | reverse complement strand
CACAAACGCTTCGGCTTCCGGCGAAAGATTCATTCCACCCTTGAGTCAGAACGCCATCGCCTTGTCTCACAAAATCGTACGCCACAACGCAATCAAACCGCCCGTGTGACTTTTCTGACTCACCCCAGCTGGGTAGTTACTTCCGCGCCCCAACTTTTCGGTCGCCCGACTGCGGAAATTGCGCTCCCTTCGCGCCACCCTCTCAAGCCGGAAGCGATGTCGGGAAGCAGCTCTTTCTGGAAGTATCGGGGCACAAAGCCGTTTCGGCAAGAAAATGTCGAGTCTGGTGGCGCTCCATCCGTCCTTGCGCTCATATAAAGATATGTTTATATGGTTATGCAGTGACGGCGGCCCGGGAATAGGGAATGACATCGACTCTGGATCTGGCCTTCGACGCGAACCGGCGCGAAACGGACGCGCTCACGGCGCTCAAGGAGGTCGCCGCCAGGCGAATCCTGGTGCTCGATGGCGCTATGGGCACGCAGATCCAGGGGCTCGGCTTCGAAGAGAAGCACTTTCGCGGCGATCGGTTCATCGCCTGCGATTGCCAGCTTCAGGGCAACAACGATCTCCTGATCCTGACCCAGCCCGACGCCATCGAGGCGATCCACTACGCCTATGCGATGGCCGGGGCGGACATCCTCGAGACCAATACGTTCTCCTCCACCTCTATCGCCCAGGCCGACTACGGCATGGAGACGGAAGTCTACGAACTGAACCGGGACGGCGCCCGGCTCGCCAAGCGCGCCTGCCTGCGCGCCGAGCAGGCGGACGGCAAGCGCCGCTTCGTCGCCGGCGCGCTGGGACCTACGAACCGCACCGCCTCGCTCTCGCCCGACGTCAACAATCCCGGCTATCGCGCCGTGACCTTCGACAGGCTGCGCGAGGCCTATGGCGAGCAGATTCGCGGCCTCATCGACGGCGGGGCCGATCTCATTCTCATCGAGACGATTTTCGACACGCTGAACGCGAAGGCGGCGATTTTTGCGGCCGAGGAGATTTTCGCTGAGCGCGGCGTGCGCCTGCCGCTGATGATCTCGGGAACGATCACCGACCGCTCGGGCCGCACGCTCTCCGGACAAACGCCGAAAGCGTTTTGGCACTCGGTCCGACACGCCAATCCGTTCTCGGTCGGGCTGAACTGCGCGCTCGGCGCCGCCGCCATGCGCGAGCACCTCGCCGAAATCTCGGAAGCCGCCGACACGTTCGTCTGCGCCTATCCAAACGCCGGGCTGCCGAACGCCTTCGGGCAGTATGACGAAAGCCCGGAGCAGATGGCGGACCAACTGCGGGAATTCGCGGAAGCAGGCCTGCTCAACATCGTCGGCGGCTGCTGCGGCTCGACGCCGGACCATATCCGCGCCATCGCTGAAGCCGTGCGCGATTTCGCGCCCCGCGCCATCCCGACGGTCGCGCCGCTGATGCGCCTCTCGGGCCTCGAGCCTTTCACGCTGACCTCCGACATTCCCTTCGTGAATATCGGCGAGCGCGCAAACGTCACCGGTTCGGCAAAATTCCGCAAGCTGATCACGGCGGGCGACTTTGCCGGCGCGCTCGCGGTCGCGCGCGATCAGGTCGCCAACGGCGCGCAAATCCTTGACGTCAACATGGACGAGGGCCTGATCGACTCCGAAGCTGCGATGGTCGAGTTCTTGAACCTCGTCGCCTCAGAGCCGGACATTTCGCGCGTGCCGGTGATGGTGGATTCGTCAAAATTCCGCATCATCGAGGCGGGCCTGAAATGCCTGCAGGGCAAGAGTCTCGTCAATTCGATCTCGATGAAGGAAGGCGAACAGGAATTTCTGCGCCAGGCCCGGCTCGTGCGCGCTTACGGCGCGGCGGTCGTCGTGATGGCCTTCGACGAGCACGGGCAGGCCGACACGTTCGAGCGCAAGGTCTCCATCTGCGCGCGGGCCTACAAGCTCCTCACCGAAAAAGCCGGCCTCCCGCCGGAAGACATCGTATTCGACCCGAACATCTTTGCCGTCGGCACCGGCATCGAAGAGCACAACGGCTATGGCGTCGCTTTCATCGAGGCGGCGCGAAAGATCCGCGAGACGCTGCCGCACGTCCATATCTCGGGCGGCGTGTCGAACCTGTCGTTTTCGTTCCGCGGCAACGAGCCGGTGCGTGAGGCGATGCATGCGGTTTTCCTGTACCACGCCATTCACGCCGGAATGGATATGGGCATCGTCAACGCGGGGCAGCTCGCGGTCTATGACGAGATCGATCCGGAATTGCGCGAGGCGTGCGAGGACGTTGTGCTCAACCGCCGCGCCGACGCGACGGAGCGGATGCTCGTCCTCGCCGAGCGCTATCGCGGCGCGGGCGGCAAAGAGGCCAAAGCGCAGGATCTCAGCTGGCGGGAGGAGCCGGTCGACAAGCGCATCGCCCATGCGCTCGTCAATGGCATCACTGACTATATTGACGCGGACACGGAAGAGGCGCGGCTTGGCGCGAAGCGTCCGCTCGACGTGATCGAAGGTCCGCTGATGGCGGGCATGAATATTGTTGGCGACCTGTTCGGCGCCGGAAAGATGTTCTTGCCGCAGGTGGTGAAGTCGGCGCGCGTGATGAAGCAGGCCGTCGCGATGCTGCTTCCTTACATGGAGCAGGAGAAGTCCGGCAACGCCCCACAAAAGGCCGGGACGATCGTGCTCGCGACCGTGAAGGGCGATGTGCACGACATCGGCAAGAACATCGTCGGTGTGGTGCTCGCCTGTAACAACTACGAGATCATCGACCTAGGCGTGATGACGCCAGCGTCAAAAATTCTCAGCGTCGCGCGTGAAAGAAAGGCCGACGCCATCGGCCTCTCCGGCCTGATCACGCCTTCGCTCGACGAGATGGCGCATGTGGCCTCAGAAATGGAGCGCGAGGGTTTCGACATTCCCCTCCTGATCGGCGGCGCGACGACGAGCCGCGTGCATACGGCGGTAAAAATCCATCCGCGCTACAATCGTTCGCAGGCCGTGCACGTGAACGACGCGAGCCGCGCGGTCGGCGTAGTCGCATCGCTGCTGTCGCGCGAGACGCGCGACGCGACGATTGCGCAGGTGCGGGCGGAATATCGCAGAGTGGCGGACGCGCATGAGCGGAGCGAAGCGGACAAGGTGCGCGTGCCGCTCGCCAAGGCGCGGGCCAACGCGCTGCGGATCGACTGGAACGGTTATCGCGCGCCGCGTCCGTCTTTCCTCGGCGCGCGGGTCTTTGATTCTTACAATCTCGCCGATCTCGTTCGCTACATCGACTGGACGCCGTTCTTCCAGACCTGGGAGCTGAAGGGGCGCTATCCCGCTATCCTCGGCGATCCGGAGCAGGGCGAGGCGGCGCGTTCGCTGTTCGAAGACGCGCAGGCGATGCTGAAAAAGGTCGTCGAAGAAAAATGGTTCCAGCCGAAGGCGGTCGTCGGCTTCTGGCCGGCCGAACGCGTCGGCGACGATATTGCGCTCTTCGCGAACGATGCGCGCGCGGATCGTATCGCGACCCTCTATACGCTTCGCCAGCAATTGGGAAAACGCGACGGCAAGCCGAATGTGGCGCTTGCCGACTTCGTCGGTCCCGCCTCGGCGCATGACTATGTCGGCGGCTTCGTGGTCACGGCGGGCGTCGAGGACGAGGCGATCGCAAGACGCTTCGAACGCGCCAACGACGATTATTCCTCGATTCTCGTGAAGGCGCTCGGCGACCGTCTGGCGGAAGCTTTTGCGGAAGCCATGCACGCCCGGGTGCGCCGCGAGTTCTGGTCTTACGCGCCTGACGAGCCCTTCACGCCGGAGGAACTGATCGGCGAGCCCTATCGCGGCATCCGTCCGGCGCCGGGCTATCCCGCCCAGCCCGATCATACAGAAAAGACCACGCTTTTCCGCCTGCTCGACGCGGAGCGCCAGATTGGCGTGAAGCTGACCGAGTCGCTCGCCATGTGGCCGGCCTCATCGGTGTCGGGCCTCTATTTGGCGCACCCGGACGCCTACTATTTCGGGGTCGCCAAGGTCGAGCGCGACCAGGTCGAGGACTACGCGGTGCGCAAAGGCATGAGCATCAACGAGGTCGAACGCTGGCTTGGCCCCATCCTCAACTACATTCCGGTGAAGGCGCAGGCGGCGGAGTAGGGGGACGAGCGTGGTTGCAACAGTCCTGAACGCGCCCAAAGCGCCGAAGCCTGTTCGCCGGCAAACCTCTGGAGGAGTGGCGGAGAGCGTATCGCGGCGCCTTCGACTTCGGACCCGACAAGCCACGAGGGTGTTGCGGAAATGAAGGCTGACGGTTGGGACCGCGGCAATCAATCGGTCAGCCATTCTGCGGGAACTTGAAGCGCCTCGGCGATCTTCGTGAGCGTGTCTGGCGCGCCCTTGCGGCGTCCCGCCTCAAGATCGCTGATATAGCCCTGGGCGAGACCTGTGCGGAATGACAGATGCATTTGCGTCAAATCTTTCCATTTCCTCAGCGCCTTGAGCAGGCTGTCGCCGCGCAGCATGAGGGCGGTCACCTCCTGTGGCAGACGCGCGTCGCCACTATTCGTGAACTCGGCCTTGCGCGCGTCATAGATCGCGATGTCATCGGCGTCCTCGTAATTGACCTGCGCCGCCGCCAGCAGCGCCTCATATTCGGCGCGCGGGAGGACTACGAGTTCGTCCCCGCTCGGACTTGTGATGGTCTGCGCTTTCATTCTCAGTTCCTCGAATAGGTTGTCGTCGCTCGACGCCCGATATAGATCGCGAGTATCGTTGCGCCGTCGTCGTCGAACAGCACGCGAAAAACTCCAACGCGCAGCCGATAGCCCTCGCGGCCAGCGAGCTTTTTGACGTCGCCGCGACCGGAAACCGCGTAAAGCGAAAGCGCCTCCGTAACAGCGAACCGACCATCTGCCGGAAGGGCGTCCAACTCCTTGGCCGCCCTATGGGTCAGAATGATCGTTTTCATGGGAGAGCGATATTATCGCACTATGCGCGCCGCTGTCAAGTCCGATGGCGATATTTCAAAAGTAAGCCTTTCATATCACGCCCCACGCGGCGCATAGTCCGCCGGATCCAAAGACGCGGGCCTTCCCTCCAGCGACAGCGCCGCTTCGCGCGCAGGCGATGAGGCTATGACCTTGCCGCGCCGCAACACGAGGAGCCGCGTCGCGCGCAGGCGCACTGCTTCGATCGGATCGCGGGCCTGCAACAGCACCAGGTCGGCGTTGGCGCCGACCTGGAGCCCGTAACCTTCGAGCCCGAGCACGCGGGCGGGGATTTCCGTCACCGCGTCAAAAGTCCAGCGGATCGCCTCGCGGCTCGTCATCGGCACGCCGTGGACGGCCATATGCGCGACGTCGAGCATGTCTGCGCCGCCCAACCCATACCACGGGTCCATACAGCAATCCTGCCCGAGCGCGACCGGGATCCCGAGCGCCCGCATCTCTGGAATGCGCGTCACGCCGCGCCGGCGAGGATAGGTGTCGTGCCGGCCTTGTAGCGTCAGGTTGATCAGCGGATTGGCGATCGCGTTGACGCCCGCCTCCGCCATGAGCGGCAGGAGCTTCGAGACATAGTAATTGTCCATCGAGTGCATCGAGGTCAGATGCGAGCCCGTCGCGCGCCCGTGCAGCCCGAGACGCTGCGTCTCATAGGCAAGCGCCTCGATATGGCGCGACATCGGGTCGTCGCTCTCGTCGCAATGCAGGTCGACCATCAGGCCGCGCGTCGCGGCAATCTCGCAGAGCGCCTTCACTGAAGCCGCGCCGTCGGCCATCGTGCGCTCGAAGTGCGGGATGCCGCCGACCACCTCCACGCCGAGATCCAAGGCGCGCTTGAGATTCTCCAGCGCACCAGGCGAGCGCAGCACGCCGTCCTGGGGAAAGGCGACCAGCTGCAGATCGAGATAGGGCGCCACACGCTTCTTGACCTCCAGCAGCGCCTCCACGGCCAGCAGGCGGGCATCGCACACGTCGACATGGGAGCGGATCGCCAGCAGCCCT
>DATKON010000073.1:0-2006 GCA_035524575.1 Rhizomicrobium sp. | reverse complement strand
CGAGGCAGCAGTATGAGCACATCCTTCGACCGATTGATCGACGGCATGATCGAGGCGTTGCGCAGCCACGTGCTTCCGAGAAGCAGCGACGAATTCGTGCGCGGCCAGATCTTCTCCACCATCTTCGCCCTGAACGGGCTGAAGCTGACGGCGGATTGGAAAGCCGGGCCGTTGCTGGAGCAGGTGCGCGTCCAGGACGCCGCTCTCGCCGAAGTCGCGCGGCTGGCGGCCAAGATGAAGCATCCCCCGATCCCGGCTTTGCCGCGCGCGGAAGGCGCCACGACGGATTCATCAGCCGTCGAGGCCTTGCGCGACGACGGGGATCGCACTCTGGGTGAGCTCCTGTTCTGGGCGAGCAGCGAAGATGCCAGGGCTGCTGATCCGGCTGTTGCGAGCGAGATCGAACAGCTCCTGCGGCGGTCGATCTGCGACCAGCTCAAGGTCGAGCTCGCGATGACGCCTAAATCCATGCTGCATCAGATTGCCACGGGCGAGGAAGGCGGCTGACAGTAGCGTCGCAGCCACGCATCTGATTGCACCTGGCAACGCGCCTGGGTGCCTGTGTGACGCCCGCGTCGGATTTGGGCTATTGCAAATCCGACGCGTCGGTTTATTAATTGTTCCTGCGCAGCCCGCGCGTCTCCGAGGAAGAAGACCATGTTTGAATTTGCCGAGCCCGCGATGCTGGACGACGATATGGTCCTCGTGAGGTCCCAGATTCGCCGCTATGTCGAGGAGCGCATCGTCCCGGAGGCCGAGAGCTGGGAGCAGACCGGCGAGATTCCCCGGCAGGTGTTCCGCGATCTCGGCGGGCTCGGGGTGCTCGGCATGCGCCACCCCGTCGAGTACGGCGGCGGCGGGCTTGGCGCGCTGTCGTCGGTGATCCTAGCTGAGGAGCTTTCGCGCTCGTCCTTCGGCGGCGTGGCGAGCTCGCTGACCGTCCATTCGGACATGTCGATCTCGCACATTGCGCATCGCGGCACGGAGGCGCAGAAGTCGCGCTATCTGCCTGCCGCCTGCGCCGGCGAGAAGGTCGGTGTCGTCTGTGTGACGGAGCCCGGCGCGGGATCGGACGTTGCCGGCCTTAAGACCCGCGCGACGCGCACGGACGCCGGCTGGGTGATCAACGGCTCGAAGACCTTCATCACCAACGGCGTCCTCGGCGACATCTACATTGTGGCCGCGCGGACCGATCCGGACGCCAGCGGCGCGCGTGGTCTTTCGCTCTTTATCGTCGAGCGCGGCACGCCGGGCTTCTCGATCTCCGGAAAGCTTCGCAAACATGGCTGGTTGAGCTCGGACACTGCGGAGCTGTTCTTCCAGGACGCGCTTGTCCCGCATGAAGCGCTGCTCGGCGAGAAAGGCCGCGGGTTCTACTACATCATGAGCACGTTCCAGAACGAGCGTCTCGTCATCGGCGGGCTGGTGTCCGGCGCGTGCTCAAAGGCAATCGAGGTGACCCTCGACTACCTGCGTCAGCGCAAGGCGTTCGGCAAGACCCTGTGGGAACAGCCAGTCGTGCGGAACAAGCTGTCATGGATGGCGGCGAAGGCGGCCGGCGTTCGCGCGCTGACCTATCAGTGTGCGCAGATGGTCGACGAAGGCCAGGACGTCGTCCGTGAGGTCTCCATGCTGAAGGCGCTCGCGGCGGAAACGTTGCAGGAGGTGGTGCACACCTGCCTGCAACTCCACGGCGGCATCGGCTACATGACAGGGACCACGATCGAGCGAATGGTTCGGGATGCCCGCATCCTGACGATCGGCGGCGGCGCGACCGAAGTCATGCTCGAGGAAGTCGCCAAGCGCATGTAGTGCCAGCGGTTGCCGTGGACGTGATCTCATCGATCGCGTCGGCGTAAGCGCCATATGGTTCGGGAGGGTGTATGTCGGATCCGCTATCAAGCTTGACTGTGGTGGAGCTCGCGGGAATAGGCCCAGGGCCGTTCACGTGCATGATGCTTGCGGATGCCGGCGCGCGCGTGATCCGGGTCGATCGCCCGCCGGCT
>DATKON010000072.1:0-24847 GCA_035524575.1 Rhizomicrobium sp. | reverse complement strand
CATTGCGATGATGCAGCAATTGAAAGTTGCTCAGGTCTCGCTTCAGATTCCGCCAGGCGAAGATATTGTCCATGTGAAAATCGGACCCGGAGCTTCGCTCCCGTTTGGTCTGCTTGAACGCGAGGGGAAACAGCACCGCGGGAACTGCCAGCGCCGCGATTGCGGCGAACGCGTAAGGATCGGGATCGACCCAGCGGTGCCGCGCCGTCAATCCCAGAACCGCCAGCACGACGGTGGAATTGAAGGCAAGCACGCCGATCGCACCTACAGCCGCCAGATCAGATCGCTGCTTTCGCATCGAGCCCCAGACAAATGCCGCGACCTGCGCGATCGTGCCCAGGGCCGCAAACGAACTGCTGACCGTCAGCTGTTGCCGGTCCCAGATTGCAGCACGCGTTGCATCAAGAAGTGCTACGGATCCGAGCGCAGCGACGCAGCCGCCGACGATGAACGCGGCGAACATGAATTTCGTCGTCTGCGGTGTTCCGTGCTGCCATGACGCGAGGGGCGCAACATCGCGATCGAGCCACCAGATCGATGCAAGAAATGCCGCATATATCAGCAAGAGTGTGAACGCTTCGAACTGACTGATCCGGCTGTCTGCGAGCGCCAGCATGCTCATGACGGGGATAGGCGCAGAAAGGACGAAGTAGCGAAAGATGCGGGCGTCGATGGACCGGATTCCGAGCCACAGGCTCCAGGCGCCGAGCGCAAGCAGCGCCGTGGCACTCGCCAGCGAAAAGCCCATCGATATGGCCCGGATCGGTTGATGCAGCCTCAGCGCTTCAAGGACCGCGAAGCTGCCCGGACCGAAAAGCGGCACAACGAGCGCGAGGGCGCTGCTGCGCAACCCGATGATGCTTTCGCTCGCCGCGAGACTGCGGACGCAAAGCATCGTGCCGGAGAGAATCAACGCGATAGCCGCGGCACCTTCCAGGAGCGAAAGCCCTGTCATGGTACGCTGCTTCGCAAATGTTGATGCCGGAAACCACAAAACGCTTCGGGAAAACCGTCCCGCAAGCGGTCAGTCGCGTGGGTCTGCAAGTTCTCGAGTTCCCTCTTCCCCCGAAGCGCCAGATCAACGCAAGTCTAGCAGCATCTCCTACGCAGGTTTGGTTCGCTCCTGTCGCAAACTGGATTACCGACAAAGTTTTTTACATCTTTCTGTAGGGCCCGATCCTAGGTCGCATGGCGCGACCGAAAGCGGCTCCCTAGGTTCTGCGCTGATGCGCCGGCAAGGCGTTGGCGCATGGCCCATGACGGGGAGCACCGGTGAATCAGGAATGCTTCAGCCTCCGAAGCGAGAGTGCGCTCGGAAGGCCGAATTTCCTGTGCATCGGCCAACCTCATGCGGGTGAGTCCCGCCTCGCTGATATGCTTGCTACTCATCGCGACATTCGACTGCCGCGCGATGCCGGAACCTATTTCACCTACAACTATTATCGCGGCGAGAAATGGTATCTTGAACGATTCGCGGGCGGCCGAGCGCCGCGCCTCGGCGAGATCGGTCCGATGTATCTCTATGGCGATCTCGCGCCGTCACGAGTCGCCGCGTTCCGCTCGATTCGAAAGCTTATCGTTTTGTTGCGCGACCCCGCCTCGTGGCTGGCCGCCCGCTATCACCACATCCGGCGGTCGTCACGCCGCGTTGCCAACCGTGCTTATTTTCTCGAGTACCACGGTCACGAATTCGATCGGCTCTGCGTCCATTCCTTTCTCGCGCTTTATCTTTCGCTCTTCGATCGAGAAGATTTTCTCTTCGTAACAACCGACGCCTTGCGGACGGACGGGCAGGTTGTGGCGCGCCAGCTGGCGGATTTTCTCGAGATCGAACCTGACGGCTTCGCTTCGCCGCCGCGTCCGTCACGCCGCCCGGGTTTGCCACGGCTCTGGGCACACGCGCCTTCGCCGCCGGATTGGCTGTTTGAGGAATTGCAGGCCCGCCGCGTCCTGGTTAACGAGCAGACCGAGCGACTTGGCGAGGCTATCGGCCGGGATCTTTCCGGCTGGCGGATCGATTGAGACGGTTTCGGCTTGAAGGCTGAGCCGGGGCACGACTAGATGAGCGCCAAGCAGGGGGCTCATACATGTCGTTGCTTCGAATCGGCGCTGCTTTTTCCGCTGCGCTCGCCATCTTCGTCTCGTCCATCGCCATCGGCGCACCGGACAATGATATTCCGGAAAAGTTCGTCAAGCCGGACGCGCAAAACGACTACGTCAAGCACGTCGAGATGATCCCGATGCGGGACGGCGTGAAGCTCTACACCGTGATCGTCATGCCGAAAGGCGCGGAAGGATTGCCGATCATCCTGACCCGCACGCCCTACAACGCCAAGAAGCGCGCCGAGCGTGAAGAGAGCCAATATGAGCTTTCGATGCTGCCGCTCTCCGATGAAGTCTTCGTGCGCGCCGGCTATATCCGCGTCTATCAGGACATCCGCGGCAAGTACGGTTCGGAAGGCGCATACGAGATGACGCGTTTTCCGCGCGGGGCCTTCAACTCCACGCGCACCGACGACACGACCGATGCGTGGGACACCATCGAGTGGCTCGTGAAACATGTCCACGAGTCGAACGGCAAGGTCGGCATGATCGGTTCGTCGTATGAAGGCTGGACCGTCGTGATGGCGCTCCTGGATCCGCATCCGGCGCTGAAAGCCGCTGTGCCCGAAAGCCCGATGGTCGACGGGTGGATGGGGGACGACTGGTTTCACTACGGCGCGTTTCGCCTGCCGAACATGGACTACACCGCCGCGCAAACGGAGCAGAAAGGGGAAGGTCACGGTGTGCCGCGGCCGAACTACGACGACTACACGACCTTCCTGAATGCCGTGTCGGCGGGCGGCTACGCGAAGGAAAACGGTTTCGATCAGCTGCCCTGGTGGCGCAAGACGGCGGAGCATCCCGCCTATGATGCGTTCTGGCAGGCACAGGCGCTCGACAAGCTCGTGGCCGAACATCCTTCCAACGTGCCGACGCTCTGGGAGCAGGGCCTGTGGGACCAGGAAGATATGTGGGGCGCCAACCACTCATTCGCGGCGCTGAAGGCGGCCGGGCACGAATCCAACAACTGGCTCGTGATGGGTCCGTGGTTCCACAGCCAGGTCAATCGCGAGGGCTTCAGTCTCGGGCCGTTCAAATGGGACGGCGATACCGCGCTGCAATTCCGCCGCGATATGGTGCTGCCGTTCTTCAATCAGTATCTGAAGGACGGGCCGCCCGCGAACCTCGCGCGCGCCACGATCTACAATCCCGCCGAAAACCACTGGGAGCGTTTCAACGACTGGCCGACGGCCTGCCAGCAAGGCTGCGCGCATCCCTTGCAGCCGCTCTATCTGCAGGCGGGTTTCGGCTTGTCGTTTGACAAGCCGGCAAGCGGGGGCGAGGGCGACTCCTATATCTCCGATCCCGCGAAGCCGGTCCCTTATCTGCCGCGGCCCGTACGGTTTTCCGACAGCGATCAGTGGCGCACCTGGCTGGTGCGCGACCAGCGCTTTGTCGACGGTCGTCCCGATGTACTGATGTACGAGACGGCGCCGCTCAAGGCCGCGGTGAAGATCGAAGGCGCGCCTATCGCCGACATCGTTGCCGCGACCACTGGAACGGACGGCGATTTCGTCGTGCGCCTGATCGACGTCTATCCGCCGCAATATCCTAGCCAGGCGGAGCTCGGCGGCTATGAACTGCCGATCGCGTCCGACATCTTCCGCGGCCGCTATCGCGAGAGCTTCGCGCATCCGTCCGCGATCCCGGCGAACACGCCGCAGCACTATCGCTTCGCGCTGCCGAACCAGAACTATGTGTTCCTGCCGGGCCACCGCATCATGGTGCAGATCCAGTCGTCGCTGTTCCCGCTCTATGACCGCAATCCGCAGACCTATGTCGAGAACCCGCTGCTCGCGAAAGCGTCGGACTACAGGAAGGCGACGGTGACGATCCTGCACGCAGGCGACAACGCCAGTGCGGTCTGGCTGCCGGTAGTGAAGTAGGTCGCGCAATCCTCCCCCGTCACGAAGTGATCCGAGAGGGGGACTGCGAAGCGGTTGAAGGACGGGGTAGCTCCGAGCAGAGCTGGCTAGTTGGGGTAACGGCCAGCTTCGAATATTTGTCCAATCTCCGCAGCTGGCACCACGACAGTGTTTGACACGAAATATCCGCCGATCATGTTTCCCCCGCCGATACGCAGACAGAGCTCCTTAGGCTCGCGAGCGAAATTATAGGGCTCGCGTGCATATGGATTGCCGACGCCTTTTGATAGGCTTCGGATAGAGGTTGGGTCGAAATAAACTTCATAAATGTATCGATCATCCGCCTTATGCTCCGCTGCTCGCTTCCGATAGAGAGCTTGAATATCTTCAGTAGTTGAATTGTGATTGATATCGATGCCCTTGAAATAGACACCGGGCCAGTCGGTCACCAATGCGCCAGTTTTACAGATCGTCAATTCGTGCCAGATATTGAGATCGGCTCGTTCGCCAATAGCATGAATGTCTGATTTGGTGGCCACCTCAATCTTTCCGATCACATAGTTTGGCGGATGTTGCGGCCTCATATTTCCCCACGTGTCGTGAAGATCCAGCGTGCCCACATTGACGGGCTGAACTTCGATGAATTGAAGATCATCAACCCCTGGAACAAACAACACGCAACCGTTCAATACGACACAACCGAACGCGATCATGCTCACACGAGCTATCGTTGATCTAACCCGCACCTCAAAATTCCCGCCGCATGCAAAGGCTAAGTCACTTTCCGCAAAATGACGCTGCCCGCCGAATAGCCCGCGCCGAAGGAGCACAACAGGCCGAGATCGCCTTTCTTGAGATCCGCGCTGTGCTTGTGGAAGGCGATGATCGAGCCGGCTGAGCTCGTGTTGGCATATTCCTCGAGGATGTTCGGCGCTTCACCGGGACGCGGATCGCGGCCCAGGACGCGCCGCGCGATCAGATCGTTCATGTTGATATTGGCCTGATGCAGCCACAGCCGCTTCAGGCTGTCCGGCGCGACGTGATTGTCCGCAAGGTGGCCGACGATCAGCTCGGACACCATCGGCACCACTTCCTTGAACACCTTGCGGCCTTCCTGCACGAACAGCTTGTCCGTCTGACCGATCCCTTCCGGCGCGGCGCGGTTCAGGAAGCCGAAATTGTTGCGGATATTATTTGAGAACTTCGTCTTCAGCCGCGTCGAGACGATCTTCCATACATTTGCGCCGTGCGCAGTGTCCGCTCGCTCGACCACAAAGGCCGTCGCCACATCGCCGAAGATGAAATGGCTGTCGCGGTCTCGGAAGTTGAGATGGCCGGAGCAGATCTCCGGATTGCAGACGAGGATCGCGCGCGCGTGGCCGTTCGCGACCATGTCGGCCGCCGCCTGCAGCCCGAACGTCGCCGACGAACATGCCACGTTCATGTCGAATCCGAAGCCGTCGATGCCGAGCACGTCCTGCACTTCGATTGCCATCGCCGGATAAGCGCGCTGCATGTTGGAGGCGGCGACGAGCACGCCGTCGATGTCCGCCGCCGTCTTGTCCGCCCCCCGCATCGCCTGGCGCGCGGCATTCACCGCCATCTCGGCAAGGATCGAGATCTGGTCGTTGGGCCGTTCCGGAATGCGCGGGCACATGATGTCGGGATCGAGCACGCCCGCCTTGTCCATCACGTAGCGGCTTTTGATGCCGGACGCCTTGAAGATGAACTCGCTGCTCGACTCCGCAACGCCCTGGATCTTGCCGTCGGCGATGGCGGTCGCATGGGCTTCGTTGTGGCGGCGGGCATATTCGTTGAACGAGGCGACGAGCTCGTCGTTTGAGATGCTGGCGTCCGGTGTGAAAAGTCCGGTGCCGCTCAAGGCCATCTGTGTCACGGGCGTTTCCCTGGCGTTTGTTGGAGGAAAGGCTGTCCGAAGCGCCCGCCAAAGGCAAGGCGAGGTGAAGGCTACGCCCGTTAAGGAGCTGTGCCCACAAGCGGCTCGCCAGAGGCGGTCCCCCCGCGCTAAACAGCGCCCATGAAAAAGAAGAATGCGGCCCTCGTGCTCTTTTCGGGCGGGCAGGACTCGACCACCTGCCTTGCCTGGGCCCTGGCGCGCTTCGATCAGGTCGAGACGGTCGGCTTCGATTACGGCCAGCGCCACGCGGTCGAGCTCGAGGCGCGTCCGCGCGTGCTGAAGGCTATTCGCGAGCATTTTCCGCAGTGGCAGAAGAAGCTCGGCACCGATCATGTTCTGGCGCTCGATGTGCTCAAGGCGATCGGCGGTAGCGCGCTGACGGACGCCGTCCGCATCGAGATGGGCCAGAACGGCTTGCCGACGACCTTCGTGCCGGGACGAAATCTCCTGTTCCTGACGGTTGCGGCGGCGCTTGCCTATCGCCGCGGGGCGCGCGATCTCGTCGCGGGAATGTGCGAGACGGATTTTTCAGGCTATCCCGATTGCCGCGATGCCACCATCAAGGCGATGGGACAGGCGCTCGATCTCGGCATGGACACGAAATTCGCGATCCACACGCCGCTGATGTGGATCGACAAGGCGCGTACCTGGGCGCTGGCCGAAGAGCTGGGCGGCAAGGCGCTGATCGACATCATCCTCGACGAAACCGTCACCTGCTATGAAGGCGATCGCACGCATCGCCATGCCTGGGGTTACGGCTGCGGCGAATGCCCTGCCTGCGATCTGCGCGCCAAAGGCTACGAGAAATACGCGGCCAGATGAACTATTCCGTCAAAGAGATCTATTACACGCTGCAGGGCGAAGGCGCGCGCACGGGCCGTGCCGCGGTGTTCCTGCGCTTTGCCGGCTGCAATCTGTGGACCGGACTCGAGCGCGATCGCGCCAAAGCGGTATGCAAGTTCTGCGATACGGATTTCGTTGGTACCGACGGCCCCGGCGGTGGCCGCTTTCAGGATGCGGAATCCCTGGCCGCTGCAGTTGCCGCGCAATGGCCGAAAGATTTGCGCGCCCAGCGCTACGTCGTCTGCACAGGCGGCGAGCCGCTTCTGCAATTGGATGAGATGCTCGTGGCAGCGTTGCATGCGCAGGGCTTCGAAGTCGGCGTCGAAACCAACGGCACGATGATCCCGCCTGCGAACATCGACTGGATCTGCGTCAGCCCGAAAGCGGATGCGCCGCTGGTGTTGACACACGGACACGAGTTGAAGCTCATCTATCCGCAGGACGGCGCCGATCCCGCGCGCTATGCCGATCTCGACTTCACGCATTTCTTCCTTCAGCCGATGGACAATCCTGCGCGCGACGCCAATACCGAAGCCGCGACGCGCTATTGTCTCGACCATCCGCAATGGCGTCTCAGTCTGCAAACGCACAAGCTCATCGGAATTCGTTAAGGCAATCCCGAATTGAAACGTGTGTGCCGAAACGGCGCTTTTCTGTCCGCAATCGGTGCGCGCTCCGTGGAAACCTTTGGAATTTGAGACGAAAGCCGGGCTGGCACGGCTCGTGCGAAGCGCGGGGGGACAGAAGCAATCCGGTACGCCTGCATCCCAATCCCACCAATTCGAGAAAAAGAAGAGACACAGATTATGAAAGTCACTGGCAGAATTCCGACGACGATGGGACCCCGGACCCTGGTGGTGCAGGGTCTGACCGAAGAAATGGCCGATCTGCTGGCCGATGTCGTGCGCCACGCAAAGGGTGTCGTCGTCGTCGAACGCGACGGCCCGCGCGTCGATCTCGAGAAGTGGCATGCGCGCCAGCGCGCGAACGACAAGCGCGCCATCAAACTGGCGACGAAGCGGCTCGCCGTCACGCGCAAACCTGCGCAGCAACCGGATCTGCCGCGCCTCACGGTCGTTCGGGCCGGCTGAGGTCGGCTTACTTGCCCACGGATTCCATGGGGGTCTCGGGAACACGACTCATCCGAGGGACACCGGTGGGCGGGTCGCGCACGACAGAGGGTGTATTGCCGTAGCCCGGTGCATCGTCGAGATCGCCGACGCCGCCTTTCACGGCCGACTTGCCCAGGCATAGGGCCGTGGCTATGGGGCTGAAGCCTCCCGGACTCATGCAGGGCAACAGGGCCGGGTTCTTTTTCCGCGCCAGCGCCTTCTGCCAGCGGGGCGCCTCTTTGGCGCGCGAAGGCTGGTTGAGCAGGCTGCGCGTATCGTTCGGAACGGGCGTCAGCGAGGCCTGCGCGCACTTCGCCTTTTCGGCTTCTGTCAGATTGGCGAAATTCTCGGGCGTGCACTCATAGAGATAAAGATAGAGGCCGCGCAGCGAGCCTTTCTCCGTAGCGGCCGGCGGCGCAGCCGGTGTTGCGGTCTCGGGCGAAATCGGCGCTGTCGGCGCGATCAGACGAAACGGAGAGGGCGCGGGCTGCGGCTTTGCCTTGACGGGCGCGGTGGGCTGAAGGAACCGCAAAACAATCTCGCGGGCCGGCGGCGCTTTCGGCGCCTGATGGATGACGGCGCGCAGAAGGGCCATGAGAACAAGGCCGTGAATCAGAACGACCAGCAGCGCTGACGCGACGCGGCGCAGATCGGTCGTAGGAAGGCTCATTCACGCGCCCGGTTTGTATTCCAGCAAGTCCCCCGGCTGACACTCGAGAATCTCGCAGATTTTCTCGAGCGTGGCAAAGCGAACCCCCTTCACTTTGCCGGATTTCAATAATGAAAGATTGGCCTCGGTGATGTCGATCGCTTCGGCGAGCTCCTTCGAGCGCATCTTGCGTCTGGCCAGCATGACGTCGAGATTGACGATGATCGCCATCAGACGAACTTCGCGTTCTCGTCGGCCATGCGCTGGGCTTCCGCCATGACGCGCGCGATGACAAGCACGACGCCGGCCATGAAGAGCGTGAAGACGTCGTTCGAGCCGAAGCCAAGCGAAATCTCCCGATGATGCCAGCCGCGCGGCCAGGTGAGGGTCAGCGAGATGGGCGCCTGCATCGCAAAGGCGACGACGACGCTGGCGAACAGCGCGACGGCGACGCTGTTGAGTGCCGTCAGCGCTTCCGCCGAAAACACGCTGCCCCGCGCATAGAGCAGGAACAGGCGGCGCAGCGACCACAACGCCCACATCGTGAAAGCGGTCGGAGCCAGAGCGCAAACGAGTGCGAGCAGCCGAAACTCCAGTGGGATGGACGAGGTGAGCTCTGCGCCGAGATGGCCGTAATGGAACATCATCCACTGGCTGCTATCGGGCTCGAGGAAGGTGTAGGTGACGACCGCCGGGAAAATCACAAAGCCGGCAGCGGACAGCGTCGCCATGACCCTGCTCAGCCTCGCGACGGACTCGCGTTGCGCCTGTCCCATGCCCAGCTCCCGGCTCGATTTGCCGGGATATTGTGGCGCTATGTTAAATTATCGTCAAGCGATAATATTTTAGCTGAGGTCACCTGTCTTCACCGGCGCCGTCTCCCGCACGAAGAACATCGCAACCACGGCAAAGGCGAGGGCAGCGGTCATGAAGCCGGCGGGTGCGAAGGGATTGCCCGTCAATTTGATCAGGCCCTTCACGATGAACTGCGTCGAGCCACCGAAAGTCGAGATGGCAATCGCGTAAACGAGCGCCAGCGCGCCGGATCGAATTTCGCGCGGCAAGCCTTCGGTGACGCCGATAAGGATGGGCGGTGCATAGAGCCCCTGCAGGGTACCGAGCAGCGCCGAACCGATCAGCAATGCGGCCGTGCTCTTCAGAGTGATCACTGCATAAAAAATCGGCAGCACCAGCGCGAGAAAAACGAAGCCCGACGCGATCATCACCGGCTTGCGGCCGAAACGATCGGTCACGCTGCCGCTGACGAGATCGAACACGGTGGCCCAGAAGCCGATCATCACGGTTGCGCCAAAGGCGACGCGTGTGGAAATGTTCAGCGTGTTTTCCGCAAACGTCGTCATGTAGTCGATCGTGTAATTCGTGATCGTGACGGTCGCGAGCATCACGCCGCCGAGAAGCGCAAGACGCCACAGGCCCGGCGTGCGCGCACGTGTTTTTTCCGGCGTCGGATGGCTGAAGGTCTCCGGGAGGCTACGGCGCACGATGAGGCCGAACGGCACGACGCCGGCGCCGATGAGGAAGGCGATGCGCCAGCCCCAACTGTCGAGCGCACCGGGATCGAGGTAGTCGGACAGCAGGAAGCCGACGACACCGGCCACCAGAACGGCGAAGTCCTGGGTCATAAACTGCAGGGAGACGAAGAAACCGCGTCTTTCAGGCGGCGCGATCTCGAGAAGATAGGCCGTTGTCGGCCCCACTTCGCCGCCAAGCGCGAAACCCTGCAGCAGGCGGAACAACAGAAACAGGATCGGTGCGGCAATGCCGATGGCGGCGCGCGACGGCGTCAGCGAAAGCCCGAGGATCGCGATTCCCATCAGTGTGAAGGAGAGGAACATTGCCGGCTTGCGGCCGGCGCGGTCTCCCCAGCGGCCGATCACATAAGCGCCGAGCGGTCGCGTCAGGAAGCCGACGCCGAAGATCGCGAGCGTGGAGAGGATCTTGGTGTCTTCGTCCTGGCCGGGAAAAAAGGTGTGACCGATCTGGACGGTGAAGAACGAGAAAGTCAGGAAGTCGTAGAACTCGAGCGCATTGCCTGCAACCACGGCCGCCAGCTGCCGCACCGACAAGGCGTGCGGCGCGATCTTCGGCGTATCCAGGGTCGCATAGACCATTCCTCAGCCCCGAAAATATGTGATCAATGAATCCAGATCGGGCCGCACGCGCTCTTCGAGCGGCACGGCGCTCATGCCGATATAGATGAAACCCGCGATCCGCTCCTTCGCTTCGAGGCCGAGATGCTGCTTCACGCGCGCGTCATAGGCGCACCATTCCGTGATCCAGTTCGCGACCAGGCCTTGCGCATGGGACGCGATCAGCATGTTCTCGCAGACGGCGCCTGCGGATAGCATCTGCTCCCATTCGGGAATCGGCACGTTCTCGCGCACGCGGCTGACCACGCCGACGACCACCGGCGCGCGCAGAAAACGTCCGCGCTCCAGTTCGAGACGCGCCTCGCTTGCATCGGGCTCGCTCTCCTTGATGCATTCGGCAAAGAATGCGCCGATGCGGGCGCGGGCTTCGCCTTCGAACAGGATGAAGCGCCACGGCGCGAGCTTGCCGTGATCGGGCGCACGAGCCCCGGCCGCCAGAATCGTCCGCAATTGATCGGGCGACGGGCCGGGTCCGGTCATGGCCTTGGCCGATCCCGAGCGGCGGGTCAGGAGCAGCCCCAAAGTACCGGCGTTAACGTCGTTGAGCGTGGTCATGCATAACAGTCCTGTCGGAAGGCGGCCTTGTGAAGGGCCATGGCCCACCTATGTAAACGGCGGTCAGGGGAACGCCGGCGAGGAGCGGGGCGGCGTTTGGAAGCGTTACATTCCTGTCCTAGAATGAAGGCGAGAGGAAGAACATGTCCATAGTCGCCGAAAAGCTCGACTTTTGCGATCCGATCTGGCTGGCGCTGCGCAACCAGGCCGACGATATGGCGAAGGCCGAGCCCTCGCTCGCGAGTTTCGTGCATGTCACGATCCTCAAACATAAGCGGCTGGAAGACGCGCTCTCCTATCATCTGGCCAAGAAGATCGGCGGCTCCGATCTGAGCCCGATGGCCGCGCGCGAGATTTTCGACGAAGCGCTGGAAGCCTCACCCGAGATCGGCGACGCGGCGCGTGCCGACCTGTCAGCCGTATTCGAGCGCGATCCCGCCTGCCACCGCTATCTCGATGCATTCCTCTTCTACAAAGGCTTCCTCGCCATCCAGGCCCATCGGATTGCGCATTGGCTGTGGAACGAGGGCCGCACGCCGCTCGCGCTGTTCCTGCAGAGCCGCGTGTCGGAGCTGTTCGCGGTCGACATTCATCCTGCCGCGCGCCTCGGCCGCGGCCTCATGATGGACCATGCGACCGGCATCGTGATCGGCGAGACGGCCGTCGTCGAAGACGATGTCTCCATGCTTCACGGCGTCAATCTCGGCGGCACGGGCAAGGAAACAGGCGACCGTCATCCCAAGATCCGCCGTGGCGTGCTGCTGGGCGCGGGCGCCAAAATTCTCGGCAATATCGAAGTCGGCGAATATTCGCGCGTCGGAGCGGGCAGCGTGGTGTTGAAGCCGGTGCCGGCGCATTGCACCGTCGCGGGCGTGCCGGCGAAGGTCATAGGCTGCGCTGGCTGCGAGCTCCCGTCGCAATCGATGAACCAGATCATCGAAGACCGGAATTACGAGATCTAACGTCGGAGTGCGGGCGCGCCGCCCGCACTTACTTTCAACAGACGCGCTGCTTGAGGGAAAGATGCGGGCGAGGCGGTGGCGCTCGCACGTGATCAACCTTCCAGAACTTCGCGAACTTTTTGCATCGGCACGTCGCTGGTCGTGAAAGCTTTGCCGATGCCGCGCGCGAGCACGAAGGTGAGCCTGCCGGCTTTCGCCTTCTTGTCGTGTGTCATGTGACCGAGCAGCGTCTCCGCCTCAGGCCGCGGGCCTTCGATGTCGGACATCGCGGCGGGAAGTCCCGAGCCCTTAAGATGTCTGGCGAGCCGATCCGCATCGCTCGCCGGCGCCAGTCCCAGTTTCGCGGACAGCCGGAACGCCAGCACCATGCCGATGGCGACGCCTTCGCCATGGAGCAGCCGCGCGGAATAACCGGTGGCCGCTTCCAGCGCATGGCCGAAAGTGTGTCCGAGATTGAGCAGCGCACGATCGCCCGTCTCGCGCTCGTCGCGGGCCACGATCTCCGCCTTCATGCGGCAGGAATGGGCGACGATGTGTTCGAGCTTGTCCGGCTCGCCCTTGAGCGCGCCTGCGCCGTTCGTTTCGAGCCACGCAAAGAAGTCCGCATCGCCGAGGGCGCCATATTTCACGACCTCCGCATAGCCGGCGCGCAATTCCCGCGGCGGCAGCGTCTTCAGGGTTGCGATGTCGGCGATGACGACGCGCGGCTGATGGAAGACGCCGACGAGGTTCTTGCCTTCCTTCGTGTTGATGGCGGTTTTTCCGCCTACGGAGGAATCGACCTGGGCCAGAAGCGTGGTCGGAATTTGCGCAAAGTCGACGCCGCGCTTCAGAAGCGCCGCTGCGAAACCCGTCAGGTCGCCGATGACGCCGCCTCCCAGGGCGACGATCAGTCCGCCGCGATCGACACCGGCGGCCAGAAGCGCGCTCAACAGTTTCTCGAGCCCCTGAAAGCTTTTCGTGCCTTCGCCGGGCGGAACGATGATCGGCCGGACGGCGATGCCGGCGCTATTCAACGAGGCCGTCAACCGCGCCAGGTGATGCGCGGCCACATGCTCGTCCGTCACGACGGCGACGAAATCGCGCGCGAACGGCTTCAAATGCGTGCCCGCGTCGGCAAGCGCATCCGCCCCGACATGGATGTCGTAGCTCCGCTCGCCGAGCCGGACGTGAACCTCAACGCTCATGCGATCTCCAATAGCCCGCGCTCCTGCAGCGCCGCAACGATCTGCTCGACAACGGCGCCGTGGGGACCATCCTCGCTGTCGAGCTGGATGTCCGCTTCGGCATAGACCGGCTCGCGCTGCGCGAGGAGCCGCGACAGCGTTTCCTTCGGATCGCCCTGGCGCAGCAGCGGCCGCGTATCCCGGCGCTGGACCCGCGACGCGAGAAGCTCGACGGAAGCCCTCAGCCAGATCGAGATGGCGTGCGCCTTGATCTCGGTCCGCGTCCTCGGATCGATGAAAGCGCCTCCGCCGGTGGCCAGCACGTGCGGGGCCTCGCGCAACAGCCGCGCGATCACGCGGCGCTCGCCGTCGCGGAAATCCGCTTCGCCGAAGCGCTCGAAGATCTCGGAGATCGTGCAGCCCGCCGCCGTCTCGATTTCCGTATCGGCGTCGCGGAACGGCACGCCCAGCTTGGCCGCCAGCCTGCGGCCCACCGAGCTCTTCCCGGCACCCATCATGCCGACCAGCGCAACCGTGCGTTTCAAGCGATACATCCGCGTTTCCGAGCCCTTCGAGATTCCCGCAAGATTACCAGATAGAGACTTGCGTGAAGCCCGGCACTTCCGCCACAAAAGACGTCTCGCGGCAAATCATGGCGGACGGCATGGGCTGGACGGGGCGCATCGTGATCCTCATCGTGGTTCTCGTGATCCTTGCCGCCGTGGGCCTTGCAATTTACGCCAGCCATCTTTCGCCACCCCACCATACCTATGAACAAGTCGTCCCCAATGACCGCCCTGCGGGCTGAACTGATTCTCGCGGGGGTGCTTCTCGCCTCCGCGGCTGCCGCACAAGTGCCTCAGGCCAGTGCGCCTCCGAAGACGCTGGGCAATACGACGGCCGTAACGCCGGCCGGCCCCGTCACCGCGCCGTCACCGCCTTCGCCGCCCGGGAGTTCGGGAATCGAGGTGAACACGCTCGGCGCGCCGGAAGGCCCGCCGGCAGGTCTGCTCGATCCGAGCAACGGCGGCATGGCGGACGACATCTGGTCGGGATCGTCGCGCGCTGAAGTCGAGGACCTTCTGGCGCGGCTGCCCTTGGCGACGCCGGTCCGCTCGATCCGCCTTCTCGGACGCAAGCTCCTTCTGACCAAAGCGGAAGCGCCGATGGGGCAGGCGCCGCGCTCGTTCGAAACCGTCCGGCTGAAGGCGCTCCTCGGCGCCGGATTCGTCAGCGACAGCGCAAGGCTCGCACCCTTGATCCGGCTGAAGGACGATCCCGAATTCGCGCAGCTGCAGGCGGAAGCGATCCTTCTGGGCGGCAAGCCTCAGGATGCGTGCGGCGACGCGACAATGACGCGCGAGAGCGCCACCGATCCGTTCTGGATGCAGCTTCGCGCCTATTGTTACGCCGCGACGGGCAAGACCGACATGCTCGAGCTGACGCGCGGCGTGATGAAGGCGCAAGGCGCCGACGACAAGGCGTTCGAGATCCTTCTCGACGACGTTCTGGTTCACAAGGCAACGCCGCCGGGGTTGATGCACAATCCGACGGCAGTGCAGGTCTTCCTGCTGCGGCAGGTGGGCCTGCCGATCAATCCCAATCTGGCGGCGCGGTTCGGACTCGCGGCGAGCGTGCTCGCCCTGCGCGACGCGAAGAATCCGCCGCAGGCGCGCGCCGATGCGGCTTCGCAGGCGATGCATGCCGGCGCGGCATCTTCGCTCGAGCTCGGCGCCGTGGCCGACGCGCTGACTTTCACGCCGCAGCAATTCGCCAATGCCGAGACCGCCGCGACGGGCTTGCCCTATTTCGAAGGCCAGGCGCTGATCCGCCAGGCCGTCGCGCATGCGACGAGCGATGACGAGAAGGCCAAATTGCTCGCGGTCGCCTTCCGGCTGGGACGCCAGAACGAACTTCTGCCCGTGGCCGCCGCCATCCAGGACAAAGGTGCGGCGACGGTCATGCCGACACCCGCGATGCGGAGCTTCGTGCCGGCTTTCGCGCAGGCGCTGCTGCTGATGCGGCAGGTCGATGCGGCGGAGCGCTGGCGCGACATGCTCGATCCGAACAGCGAGGCCGACAGCCTTCTCGCGGCGTCGCTGGCGGTGCAGGTCAATCTTGCCGCGCCCAATCCCGGCCGCGCGTCGCGCGCGGAAGGCGCGTTGAGCGTGTTGGCGCAGAACTCGTCCATGCCGCAGGCGCTCGGCGGATATGAAGCGAAGGAGTTTGCCGCGCTGGCCCTCGGTCTCTACGACGCGCTCGGCGAGCCGATGCCGGCGGATGCGAAAGCCCAGCTCCCCAACCTTGTCGAGCATCAATGGCCGGGACGTCGCCTGCCGCCCATCGTGATGACGCATCTCGCCGATCTCAAAACCCAGTCCGGCACCAAGGGCGAAGCCATCCTGACGATCCTCGGCGGCATCGGCGCCGGGGGCCCGGGCGACATGGCACCCGACGCGATCGCCGCCCTGGTGCGCAGCCTCAAGGATCTGGGCGAAACCGAAGCGGCGCGCGCGCTGGCGATGGATGCGCTCCTGCTTTATCGGCCGCAAGCGGCGCCATCGTGACGCGCAAAAGCGCCGCGCATTCGGTCGAAGCGTTTCTGGAGATGATGAGCGCCGAACGCGGCGCCAGCCGCAATACGCTCGAAGCCTATCGTCGCGATCTGACGGCCTTCGAAGAGAGCGCGGGCGAACTCAAAGCCGCGACGCGCGAGGATATCAAACGCTATCTGGCGAAGCTGGCACGCTCCGGCGCAGCGGCGACCTCGCAGGCGCGGCGGCTGTCCACGCTGCGGCAGTATTTTGCGTTCCTCTATGCGGAAGGCATGCGCGGCGATGATCCTACTCTTGCCGTTGAAGCGCCGCGCCGGGCGCGGCCCTTGCCGAAGATCCTCTCGCCGGAGGATGTCAGCGCGCTCATCGCAGCGGCGCGGGAGAAGGCCGGCCATTCGGCCGAGGGCAAACGGCTTCTGTGCCTGGTCGAGATGCTTTACGCCGCGGGCCTGCGCGTCACCGAGCTCGTCACGCTGCCGCTCGCCGCGGTGAAACGGCGCGACAACTTCCTGTTCGTCAAAGGCAAAGGCGACAAGGAACGTGTGGCGCCGTTGAACGGCGAAGCCCGCAAGGCCATCGAGGCTTATCTCGATGTGCGTGCCGGGTTCCTGCCGCGTGTCAGGAGCGCCGCCGCCGAGCGCTATCTTTTTCCGTCGCGCGGCGCCGAAGGCCACATCACACGGCGGCGCTGTCATCAGATGCTGAAGGAATTGGCCGTCGATGCCGGCGTCGATCCCGACAGGCTGTCGCCGCATGTCCTGCGCCACGCCTTCGCGACGCATCTCGTCGAAGGCGGCGCCGATCTCAGAAGCGTGCAGACCATGCTCGGCCATTCCGACATCTCGACCACGCAGATCTACACCCATGTCGCGAGCGAGCGGCTGAAGCGCGTCGTCAACACGGCGCATCCGCTGGCGAAGAAGCGCAAATAGCGGCGTGCGGCAATCCCGAGGTTGACGCGCCGGGCCTACGTCGGTCACGGTCCGGGCATTGGTCAAAATTGAGGATATCCCGGTGAGCTTCACCACCATCGAGCGCCAGGCGCCGCTCCGGCTTTATCGTTCCAAGCTGTTCGTTCCGGGCTCTCGGCCCGCACTGTTCGAGAAGGCGGCGGCGGGCCCTGCGGATGTCGTCTGTCTCGATCTCGAAGACGCCGTGGCGCCGTCCGACAAGGACACCGCGCGCGACAACATCGTTCAGGCGCTGAACGACGTCGACTGGAAAGGCAAGACCGTCACCGTCCGCATCAACGGCCTCGACACGCATTATTGCTATCGCGATGTGCTGGCGCTGGTGGAAAAGGGCGGCGAAAAGCTCGACGCCATCATGATCCCGAAAGTCGGCAGAGGCGCCGACGTCTATGCCATCGACATGCTGATCACGCAGGCCTCCCTCCATGTCGGCCGCAAAAAGAAGATCGGCCTCGAGGTCATCATCGAGACCGTGCTGGGCCTGACCAACATCGACGAGATCGCGGGCGCATCGAAGCGCCTCGAAAGTCTGCATTTCGGCTCTGCCGACTACGCCGCCTCGCAGGGCATGCGCACGACCAATATCGGCGGCGGCAATGCCGACTATGTGATGCTCACGGATGCCGAGAAAGAAGGCGGCGAGCGGCATAAGCATTGGAACGATCTCTGGCACTATCCGCTGTTCCGCATGGTGCAGGCGGCGCGCGCGCACGGGCTGATGGCGATCGATGGACCGTTCGGCGATTATTCCGATGCCGCCGGCTTCCATGTGCAGGCGATGCGCACGGCGATCCTCGGCTGCGAAGGCAAATGGGCGATCCATCCGAGCCAGGTGGCGCTTGCCAACGAGATCTACACGCCGCCGGCGAAAGAAGTCGAACGCGCCGAAGCGATCCTCGCCGCGATGAAGGAGTCGCACGACAAGGGCATGGGCGCCGTCGCGCTCAAGGGCGTGCTGATCGACGCCGCGTCGATCCGTCAGGCCGAAGGCATCGTCAAGCAGATGCAGATGATCCGCGCGAAGACAGGGGCGTGAACGCCCGCTCGACGCGTGCCAGCTTCTCGGGATTGCGCACGAGATAGAACGATGTGATCCGCGTGCCGTCCGTTTCGATGTCGAGCGTCGAGTCGAAGCGCCCGTGATTGCGCAGGACAAGTCCGGCTCTGCCGTTGATCTCGGCCAGCGACCAGTCCGGGTTGCCCCCGTCCTCCACGAATTTCCTCACCAGGGCCATGAGCAGGCGCATGACCTTGTCGGCGCCGAAAATGGGATTGAGCGCCGCCGGCATGCGGCCGCCGCCGTCGGAATAGAAGACGACGTCGGGCGAGAAAAGCCGCGCCAGCGCCTGCTCGTCCTGCGTCGCCGTGGCTTCGGCAAAGCGCTGAAGCAGATCCCTGTGCTGGTCTTTCGAGGCCTGCTGTTTCGGACGTTCCTCGCGCACGCGCTCGCGGGCCCGCGAGACGAGCTTGCGGCAGGCGGGCTCCGACTTCTCGAGCATCGCCGCGATCGTCGCGTAATCGCAGTCGAACGCATCGTGCAGGATGAAGGCCGCGCGCTCTTCCGGCGACAACCGTTCCAGTATGAAGAGAAGCGCCAGCGACAGATCGGAGGCGAGTTCGGCCCGCGCGGCCGGCGCGTCCGCCGCGAAAGCGCGCGCGTCGTCGGGCAGGATCGGCTCGGGCAGCCACGGACCCACATAGACTTCGCGCCGCGCCCGTGCCGATCGCAACGCATCGAGTGCCAGCCGGATGGTGACGGTCGAAAGCCACGCGCGCGCGTCGCGAATGCCCGCCTGGTCGGTGCTGCTCCATTTGAGACAGGCGTCCTGCACGACGTCTTCCGCCGCCGCCATCTCGCCCAGCATGCGATAGGCGATGCCGAGGAGATGGGCGCGATGGACTTCGAAAAAATCTTTCGCCGTCATGCCGCCTGTTTCAGGACGATCGTTTCGTTCGAGACTTCGATCTTGCTGCAGGATACGCCGTGGCCCAAGCCCCTTTTCAGCGTGGGATAGACACGCGAGCAGGCGACCGCAAACGCCATGGAGACGAGCGCGCGCTTGCCGTAGCGCCGCCCCACTTCTTCCGAAAGCGCGAGCGCATTCGCCGTGTTCTGCGCCACGGCGATCCCGTAGCGAAAGCCGAGCTCGGCATCTTTGCCCGCCTGCTCGAGATCGCCGCGCAGCAGGGCCGCGATATGTTTCGGCGCAACGCCGGCTTCGAGCGCCATGTCGACCGTGATCTGCACGCAAGGACCGCAATCTTCACTCAGCGCCGCCGCGATGCGTGCCGCGCAATAGGCGTCGGTCGGTGCGCCGTCGCGATGATACGACATCGCCTGGAACAGACTGAATTTGAAGAATGCGCGCGGCGAGGCGTCGATCACTTCGTGCATATAGGTCGCATCGTAGCCGTAGTGCTTCTCGAATCTGGCCACCGAGCGATGCAGATAGGATTTGATCATGGACGTGCTCCTTCCTGTTGGTTGCGGGCGAAGGCCAGCGCGACGCCCAGAGCGCCGATGCCGACCACGCCCATAACCTCCGAGACGATCACCGGGCCGGCCGTGGGGAAGCCGTGGGCGAACCAGCCCCAGATGTGCAACAGCGCGTGCAGGGCCGGCCATGCGGCGCCCGCCGCGGCCCAGGCGGCGGCGCGAATCCCGCCCCTGGCACCCAGCATCAGGCCCGCCCCGCTGGCCGCGAAAGCCAGCCCGATATCGGCAATGAAGTGGTGGTTGGCAGGGCCGGTGAGGCTGACACCGGGGACCGCTGCGTACCAGGGCATCGGCGCGGCCAGCATCCAGAGCCCGTTCCCGAGGTGAAAGAGCCCTAAAATCAACAGCATAGCCCTGACCGTCATAGCCGTCCCTCGACCCGCCACAATTAAGACGAGGCGGCAGAGCAGTTTGTGACGATACGAACTGTCATTCGTTGACAGACGGTACCGCCATGGCCACTTTCCGGCCCGCAAATCGTCACCCTGGACCCATGCACGCATATCTCGAATTCGAACGCCCCATCGCCGAGCTGGAGGGCAAGATCGTAGAGCTCCAGAAGCTCGCCGAATCCGATCCCAGCATGGACATCGAGGACGATGTCGACCGCCTGCAGGCGAAGGCCACGCAGCTGATCCAGGAGACCTATGCGAAGCTGACGCCGTGGCAGAAGGCGCAGGTCTCGCGCCATCCGGCGCGGCCGCACTTCCTCGATTACGCCGCCGGCCTGTTTGACGAGTTCGAAGCGCTGGCGGGCGACCGCGTCTATGGCGAAGACGGGGCGGTCATCATCGGTCTCGGGCGCTTCCGCGGCAGGCCGGTCGCCGTTGTCGGCCAGGAAAAAGGCAACGACACCAAAAGCCGCCTCAAGCACAATTTCGGCATGGCGATGCCGGAAGGCTATCGCAAGGCGCAACGGCTGTTCGCGCTCGCCAATCGCTTCCAGCTGCCGGTGATCTCGTTCGCCGACACGCCGGGCGCCTATCCGGGCGTCGGCGCGGAAGAACGCGGACAGGCCGAAGCGATCGCGCGCTCGACGCAGGCCTGTCTCAATCTGGAAGTGCCGTTCGTGTCGATCGTCATCGGCGAAGGCATGTCCGGCGGCGCGCTCGGCATCGCGGTCGCCAATCGCGTCTACATGCTCGAGCATTCGATCTATTCGGTGATCTCGCCCGAAGCCTGCGCCTCGATCCTCTACAAGAGTCCGGAGAAGGCGACGGAGAAGACGCAGGAAATCGCCGCCGCCCTGCGCATCACCGCGCAGGATCTCCTCGAGATGAAGATCATCGACGGCATCGTGCCGGAGCCGGTCGGCGGTGCGCATCGCGCGCCCGAAGCGGCCATCGCCGCGGTCGGCGACACCATCAGCCGCGCCTTCGACGAGATGAACGGCCTCAACGCCCAGCAATTGCGCCTGCAGCGCCGCGACAAATACCTCGCCATGGGGCGCAATCTCGGCAACTGACGCCGACGGACGGCGCGCACTCTCCCCTGCTATCAGGGGAAAAATCAGGGGCAACTTTTTCCTCCCGCGCCGCCGTTTTTCATTTGACCCAATAACGGCGGGGCTTTCTCGCGCGTCGCGCCCCGGCACCAAGGCGAAGATCAGGGGCGCCCAGGGGAGAATCCGTCCGTGTACGTCCCTCCGGCGCTGCGTTTGTGTCACGAAAGAAAATTGAACCACAGAGACACAGAGGCACAGAGATATCGCGGCTCGCCCCGAGACTGTGCGCTTTCTTCGAGGGAATTTCTTGCGCGCGTTCCACCGAGATTGTGTCGCCGCAGAGGAGGAACGCGCGCAGGCAAACTTCGACAGTGAGCCCGGCCCGTCGGCGACGCCTTCGCTATCTCTGTGCCTCTGTGTCTCTGTGGTGATTTTTTTGGGCGCATAGGCCGGGCACCGGCCTCGGCAGGCGAATCAAAAACCCGGCCGCTCGAAAGAGCGCCGGGCGCAGCACTGCGTTATAACGAAAACGATAGACATTTTGATCAAAACGGACAAGCGCTACGATTGCGCGGGTGCCATGCGCGAGACAGGGGACCTGATCTCGCGGTGCCGCGTGGTTCGCTCACATACAATTTGTTTGGCGCGCAAAACCTGTGCGCGGCACGAAAGCCGGCGGATACGAAATCTGTTGCCGTGCGACGCGGGTTTTGCCGGGAGCGCGCTGCAAACAATTCAGCGTCCCTTCCAGGGTTCGTGCACTTCGTAGTGACAGGCTTGCGTCGGCCCGCCGCGGCGCACGGTGACGAGCTTGCGCCGCCTGAGGCGCCGCAGCGCGTTCTGCACGCTCGATTTCGACAGGCCGGTTTCCGAGGCCATCACCTGCAGGCTCGCGCCGAGGGCCGGTTTGCCGATGCCGCGCGTGTGCCGCCACAGCCAGAGATAGAGCGCGAAAGCCGATGACGCGCGATCATGCCCCAGAAAATCGCGCATCAGCGTGTCGGTGATGTAGGAATCGAGGGGCAGCCGCATGGCAATTTCTACTATAGCAAACTCTACCACTCTTGTCCCCGGCTGATCGCAAGAGGAATCTTCGCCCGCCGCGAAACGCGAAGAGGATATCGATGATCACGCATCTGAAATTTGTCGGTGTGCCGGTCAGGGATCAGGACAAGGCGCTCAAATTCTGGACCGAACAGATGGGCTTCAAGGTCATGACCGACCAGCCGATGGGGCCGGGCCAGCGCTGGATCGAGCTCGGTGTCGGCAGCGGGCCGACCTTCCTCGTGCTGTTCACGCCGGAAGGCCACGAGTCCCGCGTCGGCAGCTTCTTCAACGGCTCTTTCGCGTGCGACGACGTCGAGGCGACGTATCGCCAGCTTTCCGCCAAGGGTGTGAAATTCGTCCAGCCGCCGAAAAAGGAAGACTGGGGCACCTCGGCGCTGTTCGAGGATGTGGAGGGCAATACGTTCGTGCTGAGCTCTCGGTAAGCGCGAAGACTTCACCGGGACCGCGGACGTCCCGTCCGCGTGTGTGAAAGGTGCGGGCGGGGCGCCCGCGCTCCGACGCCATCGTTTAGGCAACGAGGCCTGATCGTCACCGCTTCCCGGGTTTCTCCACGCAGGCGGTGTTGACGGATAAAGCCGTCCCGAGAAGCAATGGCGTCGGAGCGCGGGCGCCTCGCCCGCAGACGCGGACAGGATGTCCGCGGTCCCGGTGAAGTCTTGCTCACTGGTTATAGTTCGCGCGCAAACGCCCGGATGTCGCCGACCAGATCGTCCGGCCGTTCCAGCGCCGCGAAATGGCCGCCTTCGGCAAATTCCGTCCAGCGCGCGACATTCATCGTGCGCTCCACCTGCGAGCGCGGCGGGAAGGGGATGAGGTCGATCGGGAAGCGCGCGATGGCGCAGGGCCGCGCGATCTTCGCCTTGTCCGGCAGCGGCGCGCCGCTCAGATCCTCGAACAAGCCGCGATAGAGCCAGGTCGCCGTGTTGAAGCTCCGCGTCACGAGATAGATCATCACATTCGTGAGCAGCTGGTCCTTGGTGTAGACCGTCTCGAAGCCTTTGCGGATGTCGGACCAGCCGTAGAATTTCTCGACGATCCACGCCGCCGCGCCGACGGGCGAATCCATCATCGCGTAGGAGAGCGTCTGCGGCTTGGTCGACTGCTCGCGGAAATAAGCGCCCTCGGCTTCGAAGATGGCCTGCGCCGCCTGCGCCGCCGCGATCTCGTCCTTCGTCTCCGGCAGAACGCCCGGCGGACGCCAGCCCATCATGTTCAGATGCACGGCGCGGCAGCCTTTGCCTTCATAGCCGAGCCAGGCCGAAATCGCCGAGCCCCAGTCGCCGCCCTGCGCGATGTAATTCGAAAGTCCCAGCACCTCCGTCATCAGCGTATCGAACAGCCGTGCAATGGTGCGCGGGCTGATCGGCCGCTGCGGCTTGCCCGAAAATCCGTAGCCGGGCAGCGACGGCACGATCACCGTGAAGGCGTCCTTCACGTCGCCGCCGAATTTCTCCGGATGCGCCAGCGGTTCGAGAATGTGCAGGAATTCGAACACCGATCCCGGCCAGCCATGGCTGAGGATCAGCGGCCTGGGCGAAGGTCCAGAACCTTCCACGTGGTAGAAATGGATGTCGATGTCGTCGACGCGATGCCTGAACTGCGGGAAGCGGTTGAGCTCCGTCTCCCATTTCCGCCAGTCATAGCCGTCGAGCCAATGGGCGCACAGCGCCTTCATGAAATCGAGATTGGCGCCGTAGGCCCAGGTTCCTTCGAGCCCCGGCCCGCGCGGCATCTCGTGCCACTCATAGGCACGCACCTTGGCGGCGATGCCGTCGAGCGTGGCCTGCGGAACTTCGACCTTGAACGGCGTGGGCATGGCGAACGTCTCCCCCGATGTCGTGGCGCATCAGGGAAGCACTTTGGCGCCGGGGACGCAAAGGACTGTCAGGGGCCGGTGACGGACGCTTGTTGAGCCTTATCGCCGATATGCGCCGCCAGGAATCTTTCCACTTCCCGAAGGAGCTGGGTTCGCGTGTCACCGAACTCCAGGTAGTGGTCATCACCCTGGAGCGTCACGAACTCGACGGTCTTTCCTGCTTCTTTCAGCGCGTGCTCCTCAATCTGGCTCTGTTCGAGAGGGACCGTCGTGTCCTTGTCGCTATGGACAAGCAGGATCGGAATCTTGACACGGTCAGCGAATTTCGCAGGCGATTGTGTGTCCATTTTGTTGTCGTCGACGTCGGCGCCGACCCTTCGCTTCCAGAGCGAGATCGACTCCGATTCGAACGTCGTGCCCGTGTAGAGCATGCGCCTGATATCAGAGAGCCCCGCAAAGCTGACCGCGCAGGCATAGAGATCCGGTGAAAACGTCGCGCCGGCGAGCGCCATGTATCCGCCATAGCTCGCGCCGACGATGCAGATCCGTTTAGGATCGGCGATGCCGTCGGCGATGAGCTTATGCACGCCATCCTGGACGTCGTATTGGACCTTACCCGCCCATTCTCCGTCGCCGGCTCTTGCGAAACGCGAGCCGTAACCGGAGGAGCCGCGGAAGTTCGGCTGCAGCACGGCATAGCCGCGCGACGCCATGAACTGAGCCCACCAGTCGAACCGCAGGGAATCACGAGCCTCCGGCCCGCCATGCGGAAAGACGACGGTCGGCAGATTGTGCGGGTCCCGTCCCGGCGGCAGCGTCAGATAGGCGTGGATGTCGAGGCCGTCGCGCGCCTTGTAGGGATACGGCTTCATGTCGCCCAGATCGGACGACTTGAGCGACGGATAGGCCTCCGCGATTTCGTTCACCTGGCGATTGGAGGTCGTGTAGAGCGACAGCACGGGCGGATTTTTCGGTCCCTGCGTCAGGATGACGAACGACGCACCGGCTCCGTCCCGGGACAATATGGAAACGCTCTGGCCGGGAAACGCCTTTTCGAGCGTTGTCTGGACGTGCTGCAAAGCGGGATCGAAATAGGTCGTCCGGGGCGCGTCGTCGATATAGGTCACGCCGATGACGCGGCCGTTGCGTTCG
>DATKON010000071.1:0-10396 GCA_035524575.1 Rhizomicrobium sp. | reverse complement strand
GAGGGGCAGCGGCGGCAGCGTGTTGGTGAAATAGAAGACGTTCATCAGCACATAGACGCTGCCGACGCCGAGCGCGATCTTGCCGCGCGCCGCCACGAATTGCGGGCGATTAATGAGCGCCAGGAAATAGAGAAACAGGATGAAGACGCCGAGCGCGGCCGCGCCGCTCGCCAGGAACGTGAACTTGTCGATCGTGTGCGTGTAGACGGGCACGGTGACGATCGCGCAGGTGAAGACTGCGAAGAAAAACAGGGTCGCCGTGAAGACGAGGCGCGAGTGGTAGCGCTTCAGGATCTCGTTGCCGATGAAGAACGCCGTCAAGAGCGCCAGATACGGCCACGACTTGGTGACGACGGCGCTGCGCGAATAGAAGACGAGAAAGGCGCTCCACAGCCCGCCCAGCGCGAACTGCGTCGCCATCGGGAAGAAGGCCCGCCAGCGCGCATACATCTTGCCCTGCCGGGCTTTGCGCTCGAGAAAATGCAGGCCGATGATCGAGAAGGCCGCAATGCCGAGATAGGCGGCGAAGATCCGCTGCGTGTTCGGAAGGTCGATGCGGCGGAACAGCAGATTGTCGGTGACGAAGCCCGCCACCATCGCGAAGGCGGACAATATGCGTTCGTATTTCTTGACCCGGCCGAAGAAGGTCTTGGCGCGCTCGATGGTCGGCCCGAAGCGTCCCGGCTTGACGACGATCTCGTCCGACGCCTCGTCGTCGGGGATGTCGTGCAGGAATTCTTCGTCGACGCGGGTGTCGACCACCTCTTCGGCCGCGCCTTCGTCGGCGGTTTTCCGCGACGGCGTCTCGAAGGACGGCTCCTTGCGCATGCCTCTCCTATGACCCGCCGAAGGTCATGCCGAGCTGATCGAACAGGAAGGTCAGCTGGTCGGTCTGCTCCGCGATGCGTTCGTTGAGCGAACTGCCGATGCCGTGGCCGGAATTCGCGCTGGTGCGCAGCAGCACCGGCAGCCCCGAATTCGACGCCGCCTGCAGCGCCGCGGTGAACTTCCGCGAATGCAAGGGATTGACCCGTCCGTCCATCGCGCCCGTCAGCATCAGGACCGCAGGATAGAACGTGCCCGCGACGACATGATGATAGGGCGAATAGGCATAGAGCGCCTTGAACTCCTCCGGATCCTTCACCGTGCCGAATTCGGTGACGTTGAAGGCGCCGTTGGGATCGAGCTCGACGCGCAGCATGTCGTAGATGCCGACGGCCGAGACGACGGCGCGGGCAAGCTTCGGATGCTGCGTGATCATCGCGCCCATGAGGAGCCCGCCATTCGAGCCGCCCATCAGCGCCAGCTTGTCGTGGCTGGTATAGCCCATGTCGATGAGATAGCGCCCGGCCGCGGCGAAATCGTTGAAGACATTCTGCTTGTGCGTCAGCATGCCTTCCTGGTGCCAGCGCTCGCCATATTCCGCGCCGCCGCGGATATTGGCGATCGCATAGATGCCGCCGGCGTCGAGCCAGATTCGGCGGCTTGGCCCCAGGAAACTGGGCGTCATGCTGATGCCGTAGCCGCCATAACCGTAAAGCAGCGTGGGATTGTGTCCGTCGCGCTTCGTCCCATTCTTCTCGATGATGTTGATCGGCACGCGCGTGCCGTCCTTCGAGGTCGCGAAGACACGCACGACCTCCGCATCGGCGAAGGACACCGGCGAGGTGACTTTGAGCGCCGTCTCTTCCGCCTTGCCCGTCTGCGGCGACCATTTCGCGTAATAGCGCGGCTCGAGATAGGTCGAGACGTCGAACAGCACGTCGCCGTTCGCGAGCGGCTCGATCTCGCTGTTGGCCGCGATTTCGGGCAAGGGCAGCTTGCCTTCCGGCCTGCCGTCGAGATCGAAGATGCGGATCTGATTGGGTCCGCCGACGATGTCGCGCACGAACAGCCGCGAGGACGACAGCGTCAGATCGATGTCGTGCGATTCCGCACCGCCGGACAGGATGGCGACACCGGATTCGGGGACGATCGTTTTCGCCTGCGTGAGCCTGGCGCAGGGTGCGGCGCATTTCACGACCTTGCCGTTCGGCGCACCGGCCCTGCTGATCGCATAGATGGCATCGTCCGGACCGATGGTCGCGAAGACGATGCGGTCGTCATAGGTCGCGACTTCCTCGGCGGGCGCCTCGGGCTTCAGCACATAGAAGGCCCATTGCCCGCCGTCGCCGCGCTGCACGGAGGCGAGAACGGCGCCGCGGCGATAACGGTTCTCGAGAAACACTTCCGAGACGCGCTCGAGCCCGTCCTTCGCGCCCAGCGCCAGCGTGTCGGCCTTCGCATCCGTGCCGAGACGATGAAAATAGACCTGCATGTTGAAATGCCGGTCGGCTTCCGGCGCATCGGCGCCGGGATAGCGCGTGTACCAGAAGGCGTTGCCGTCGGCGGTCCACGCCAGGCTGCCGCCCGCGGTCGGGAACTGCACGCGCGGGATCGGCGTGTCGATTTCGCGGCCCGTCGGCACCTCGAACACATGCAGCGTTCCGTCCTCGCTGCCGTTCTTCGACAGCGACACGGCCACGCGCTTGCCGTCCGGCGAGGGAACGAACCAGTCGATGGAGGTCAGCCCTTTGGCGTCGAGCTGGTTGGGATCGAGCACGATCTTGCGCGACGCGGGATCCGCGCCCGCATTGAGCACGACCAGCATCGGCTGCTGCTTGGAGGCGTCCGTGTACATCGCGAAGACGAACGCGCCTTTGGCGGAGAGATGGGTATAGGCGGGCGAGGTCTCGGCTATCAGGCGCGTCAGCTCGGTCTTCACCGTGCCGCGAGAGGGCAGCGCATCGAGATAGGCGCGGGCCCGCGCATTCTGGGCGTCGCTCCAGGCCTTCACTTTCGGATCGTTCCAGTCCTCGAGCCAGCGATAGGGATCGGCGACACGCACGCCCTGGATGGTGTCGACGACGGCGCCCGGCGGCGTGGGCGGCGGCGGCGGGACGACCGCAGCGAACGCGGATCCCGATAGCGCAAGCACGGCCAGTCCCAACAGACGCAGTCCCAACACACGCATCATAAGCCCCTCCCAAGGCGTTGCCCGACAGACCGGGCGGCCGGCACGCTGCCCGCGAATCCCGGCGGAAACAAGGAGGCAAGCGCATGAGTTGCGGAGCATTTCGCCGGCCCCGCGCCACCCTGCTATCAGGGTGAAAATCAGGGCGCGAAAAAAAGCCGCCCACGCGCGAAACGCGAGAAAGGCCCGTCGCAGCGAGGCCGGATGGCTTTCGGCCGCCGCGGCCGACGCAAAGATCAGGGTCACGCAGGGCCAAAAATGTCTGTACACGGATCGTCTCCTCGCTCTGGTCCGGGGCTGGGGAACCCTCCCTTTCGGCACCAGAACGGTGCAATATAACCAATATGGTTCTTCCTGTCAAGAGGCGTTCTCGATATGTTTCGCCCTTTCCATCGTCCGCCTGGGGCCTCCCGCGCGGGGGTTATGACGGCGGCGCCTGGCGGGGCCCCAACCCGCTGCCCCAGCAATGCCAGAATTTTGGCATCTGCTAGGCTGGGCGCAGAGGACAGGCACTCGGGGGCTGGGCGGACATGGCGGGCAACGGGTTGGCAGCACCGGCCCTGGTGCTGGGCGCGGCGACGCTTCTCGTCCATCTCGCCGTCAACCCTGGCTACGGCGCCTTCAGCGACGAGCTCTATTTCATGGTTTGCGGGATGCATCCCGCGCTCGGCTATGTCGACCAGCCGCCGCTGATGCCGTGGATCGCGGGCCTCTCGCACGCGCTGTTCGGCACGGCGCTCCTGCCGCTGAGGCTCGTACCGGCGCTGGCGGCAGCCGCCACTGTCGTGCTGACGGTCATACTCACGCGCAGTCTTGGCGGCGGCCGCTTCGCGCAATGGCTTGCCGGGATCGCGGTCGCGCTGCGCGGCACTTTCCTCGTCGACGGGCTTCTGCTCACGACCGATGCGCTCCAGCCGCTGACCTGGCTCGGCTGCTCGTGGTGCCTCGTGCGCCTGATGCAGACGAAGAACGAGCGCTGGTGGCTCGGCTTCGGCGCCGTCGCCGGCGTCAGCCTCCTCAGCAAATATCTGATCCTGTTCTTCATCGCCGGCCTCGCCGTCGGCATGATCGCGACGCCGCTGCGCCGTTCGCTCACGCGGCCCTGGATCTACGCGGGCGCGGCGATCGCGCTCGCCTTCGCCGGCCCCAGCGTCATCTGGCAAGCCGCACATGGCTGGCCGTTTCTCGAGCTCAGCCGGAACGCCACGCACGGCAAGAACCTCGTGCTGTCGCCCCTCGCCTTCTTCGGCCAGCAGATTCTGTTCGCCGGCCCCGCCGCGGCGCTCGTCTGGCTCGCAGGGCTCTGGCGCTGGTCCGTGAATCCGCAAATGCCGGAGCTGCGCGTCTTCCCGATCGCCTATGCCGTCATGTTCGTTCTCTTCTACACGCTGCACGGCAAGGCCTATTACCTCACGCCGATCTATCCCGTGCTGCTCGTCGCCGGCGCGCTTGCGGTCGAGGATTGGTTCAGGAGCCCTGTGCTGCGCGGACTCGCGATCGGCGTCGTCGCCGTCACCGGCCTCGTGCTCGCGCCGCTGGCGTTGCCGGTGCTGCCGCCGTCCGCGTACGGCCGTTACGCCCGCGCGCTCGGTATTCCTTCGGGCGCCGCCGACTCGGAGAAGCATGCGCGGAGCGCCTTGCCGATCCATCTGGCGGGCCAGTTCGGCTGGCGCGAGATGGCCGCGAAAGTCTCCGCGGTCTACAACGCGCTGCCGCCGCAGGAGCGCGCGCACGCCGTCTTCTACGGCCGCGACTATGGCGAGGCGGCGGCGCTCGACATCTACGGCCCCCTCTTCCACGGTCCGCCGTCGATCGCCGGCCACAACAATTATTTCCTCTGGGGACCCAAAACGGACGGCCAAGTCGTCATCGTGCTCGGCCGCGATGTGATCCCGCTCCTGGCCAATTATCGTGACGCCGCGGTCGCCGGCCGCATCGACAGTCCGTATGCAGAATCCTGGGAGACGGGCCTTCCCATCCTCATCCTCCGCCACCCGCGCGTGCCGCTTGCTGTTCTCTGGCCGCGGCTGAAGTATTATGAATAGGCCAAGCATTCCCGGGGGGAGTTCCATGAAACGCTTGGCGGGCCTCTTTGCGGCCCTGGTTTTCGCCATGGCCGGCCCGGCCTCGGCCCAGGGCCCGGCGAACCTCAAGCCGACCGAAGCCGATTTCGTCCTCCAGAGCTTTCATTTCCGCGACGGCTCGACGCTGCCCAATGTGAAGCTGCATTACACGACGCTGGGTGCGCCGCATCGCGACGCGCAGGGCCATGTCACCAATGCGGTCCTCATTCTCCACGGCACCGGCGGGGACGGGCATCAGTTCTTCCGGCCGCAATTCGCCGACGTGCTGTTCGTGCCCGGCGGGCTGCTCGATCCCGCGCGCTACTACATCATCCTCCCGGACGACATCGGCCACGGCAAATCCTCCAAGCCGAGCGACGGCCTGCACGCGAAATTTCCGCACTACGACTATGACGACATGGTCGCGCTCGAGCATGCGCTGGTGCACGACGGTATCGGCGTCGATCACCTGCGCCTCGTCATGGGCACGTCGATGGGCTGCATGCACAGCTTCGTCTGGGGCGAGACCTATCCCGACTATATGGACGCGCTGATGCCGCTGGCGTGCCTGCCGGTGCAGATCGCCGGCCGCAATCGCATGTGGCGCAAGATGGTCATCGACGGGATCACCAAGGATCCCGCGTGGCAGAACGGCGACTACCAGAACGAGCCGCAGATGGCCCTTCGCATTGCGACCGACATGCTGCTCATCGCCGGCAGCGCGCCGCATCAGATGCAGAAGCAGTTCCCCACGCGCGAGGCGGCCGACAAGGATGTCGACGAATACACGGCCAGGGACCTGGCGACACTCGACGCCAACGACCTGCTCTATCAGGTCGATTCCTCGCGCGACTACAACCCCGATCCGGGCCTCGGCAAGATCACCGCGCATGTCATGTGGATCAACTCCGCCGACGATTTCATCAACCCGCCCGAACTCGCCGTTGCGCCGATGGAAGTCCAGAAGATGAAGCACGCCCACTTCGTGCTCATCCCCATCAGCGACGCCACCCACGGACATGGGACGCATACTTACGCGGCGGTGTGGAAGGATTATCTGGCAAGGCTGCTGCGGGAGACGGGGAGGAAGTAGAGGGCGCCGTTGTGCCGAAAGAACAAGACTTCACCGGGACCGCGGACATCTTGTCCGCGCCGGCGCAAACGTCTGATCCGACGCGGACGGGACGTCCGCGGTCCCGGTGAAGTCCTGCTCGCCGTTTGAGATCTCACCCCATGCGATAGAGCCCGCACAGCTTGTTGCCGTCGGGATCGCGCAGGTAGGCGAGATACATCTTGCCGGCGGCGCCTTCGCGCACGCCCGGCGGGTCTTCGCAGGATTTTCCGCCGTTGGCGCAGCCGGCGGCGTGCCACGCATCAACCTGTTCGGACGAATTGCAGGCGAAACCGATCGTGCTGCCGTTGCCGAACGATGCCGGTTCGCCGTTGATCGGCAGCGACGCGGAAAAGGTGCCCGTGGACGTGCGCCAGAACACGCGATGACGATCGACGAAGCCTGGCTTCGCACCAAGCGTGCCGAGCACGGCGTCGTAGAACTTTTTCGATTTTTCCAGGTCGTCGGTGCCGACCATAATGTGCGAGAACATTGTATTCTTCCCCTCTGGTTGCCGCCCGAATGACTGTACGCATCTGGAAAGCAAGCGCGCAACCCGAGCGCCGGCTCAGTCGAGGTCGATGAGCGGGTCGGGGGCGCTGACGGCGGCAAGACGGGCGGCGTCGATGATCAGGATCGTGTCGCCCTGCACGACGATTCCGTCGTCCTGCAGCGCGCTCAGCGTGCGCGAGAAGCTTTCCCGCGTCATGCCGAGCTCCGAAGCGATCAGATTCTTTTCGTAGGGAAGTACGACGCGGTCGGGGTTTTTCTGCGCGCGCGACAGCGCAAGAATGTAGCTGCCGACACGCTCGGACGATGAGCGCAGTTTCAAATTCTTGATCTGGCGCACCAGGCGCCGGAACTGGCCGGCAAGACTGAGGACGAGAATTTGCGCAAGCTCCGGCTCCTCCGCGGCCGCGGCGCGAAAGACGTCGGCTTCGATGAGAAGAAAGCGCGACGGCTGCAACACGCGCGCGCTCATCAGATAAGGCGACCTCGTCGCGACGGCGGCGGGGATTACGAGATCGCCGGGCCGGGCGATTTCGATCATCACTTCGCGGCCTTCGCGGGACCGTCCGAACAGATGGGCCGAGCCGGCCAGAACGAGATGCTGGAAGGTCGGCATCGCGCCCTGCTCGAAAAGCACCGTGCCTGCCGCGACGCTGTGGACGACGGAGCTCCGCGACAGCCGCTTGCGCAAAGCCGGAGAGAGGGGGCCGAGCAGCCGCAGCCCCTGTTGCGCGGTGTCCGCGGGTTCGTGGGTCATCAGGTCAGCTTTGCACCATAGGCTCCCGGCGGCATGTCCATGCACCCATAATGTGATAAAAATCACGCCTACAATTGACTCACGTCAATAGCCGGATGTGCACAAGCGCTTATCATCCACCCGATAGATCTCACGGCAGCCGCCGAGTTGCCGGCATTCCATCAGGGCAAAACCATGCAATCCGCGCTCACAGCTGAAATCGGCGAAGACAGCGTCGGCAACGTTCTCAAATGGATCCTCCTGGCAGTGGCGATCGGCTGTTTCGCCGCGCTCGGCTGGGCCACGAAGCTCACCTACGAGGGCGCACCGCCCTTCCCGGAGCGCTTTCTGACCGGGGCCGGCGCGACCGTGATGACCGATCAGGACATCATCGCGGGCAAGGCCGGATTCCAGAAGGCCGACCTGATGGATTACGGCAGCCTCTATGGGATGGGCTCCTATTTCGGCGAGGACTATACGGCCGACAATCTCGTGCGCGTCGCCGCACTGACGGAAGCGGGCATTGCAAAGACCCGCTACGGCAAGCCCCTCGCAGCCCTTTCGCCCGATCAGCAAGCCTCCGTGAAGGCTGCGATGCAGGGGATGCTTCAAGGCGTCGATCTCACGGCGAGTACGGTGGTGCTGCCCGATGCGCTGGCGAAGGCCATGGCAACGCGCCGCGACCAGATCGTGCGATGGCTCCAGCATCACGACTACGCCAAGGGATGGACGCAGGCTTACAGTCTCGATCCCGCGCAAGCGCGCCAGACGGCGGATTTTCTTCTCTATTCGTCGCTGACGACAGTCGCGCGTCGGCCGGGCTCGACCGCATCATGGACCCAGAACTGGCCGTTCGAGCCGCTCGTCGGCAATGGTCCGACCACCAGCACGTTCATGTGGACCTGGATCAGCATCTGCTTCACCTTCCTCGCATTCGGCGCCGTGCTGTTCATCTACGAGCGCTTTCTCAATACGCCGGATCAGGGGCAGATGGATCCGGTGCTGGCGAATTTCCGCCCGCTGACGCCGAGCCAGCGGCGCGTATGGAAATACTTCCTCGTCGTCGCCGCGGTTCTACTCGTGCAGATTCTCGTGGGCTCGATCATGGCCCACTATTATTCGGATCGCGCCAGCTTCTACGGCATCGCGGTCGACCGCTTCCTTCCCTTCAACTTCCTGCGCGACGTGCATATCCAGTCGCCCATCGTGTGGATCGGCGTGTCATGGATCGGCGCCGCGCTCTTCCTCGCGCCGGCGATCAGCGGCCGTGAAGCCGAAGGCCAGGGCATTCTGGTCGAAGCCTTGTTTTGGGTGACGCTGTTCGTCGTCGCCGGCGCCCTGATCGGCAACTATCTCGACATCATGGGTTATCTTACGGGAAAGAGCTGGTTCTGGTTCGGCAATCAGGGCCTGTCTTACGTCCAGCTCGGACGCGCCTGGCAGATCGGATTCTTCGCAGGCCTTGCGATCTGGAGCCTGCTCGTGTTCCGCGCCTTGTGGCCGACCCGCGAAGGCCTGTGGGCGGCGACGCGCCAATTCTGGACGGGACGCATTCGCCTCGAGCACCTGATCTGGGCGTCGACCGTCAATATCGCGCTGCTTTATGCCTGCGGCATGATCCCGCTGACGGGAGTCGAGAAATCCTTCACCATCAGCGATTTCTGGCGCTGGTGGGTGGTCCATCTGTGGGTGGAGCAAAGCTTCGAGTTTTTTGCGGCCGCGATCAGCGCCTATCTTCTGATGGCCGTGGGACTCGTCTCGCGCCCGCTCGCCGAACGCTCCGTCTATCTCGAACTGATCCTGATCTTCCTGGGCGGCGTGCTCGGCACCGGCCATCATCTCTACTGGGCCGGCGAGCCCGGCATGTGGGTTCCGCTCGGCACGATGTTCTCCTTCATCGAGGTGTTGCCGCTGGTTCTTCTCGTGATGGAGGCGATCCAGCAGCATCGCCTGATCACGGCGCACGGCACCTTCAAATACGGGCTTTCCTATCTCTACATCATCGGCGCGGCGTTCTGGAATTTCGTCGGCGCCGGCGTGTTCGGCGGCGGACTGCTCAATGCGCCGCTCGTCAATTATTACGAGCACGCCACGTTCCTGACGCTCAATCATGCGCACACGGCGCTGTTCGGTGCATTCGGCCTGCTCGGCATCGGGCTGATCTATTTCTGCCTGCGCTACATCGCCGGCGATGCTCACGCATTTGGCGAACGAATGGGGCGCTGGGCGTTCTGGCTCTACAATGCCGGCCTGGCGATGTGGATCCTGTTCAACTTCTTCCCCATCGGCTGGCCGCAGCTGGCCGCGGTTTACGAACACGGCCTCGCTTTCGCGCGCAGTCAGGCCTTCTACGACACGACCTTGTTCTGGCAGTGGATGCGCATGCCCGGCGACATCGTGTTCGCTCTGGGCGCGCTCCTGATGGCGTGGGACTTCGTGGTGAAGCTCAGGCCGCTGCTGCCCGGATTCATACAGATCGTCATTCCCTCGCCGCGCGCCCCGGCGGGCGTTCCGGAGGCGGCCGAGTGAACATTGCGGCCGATCGCGAGCAGCCGTGATGAACGACATCGCCGTGGCGGCGGCTGTTCACGTTCTCTCCGTCGTCTGGTGGATCGGCGGGGTTGCGATGGTCACGGCCGTCATTCTGCCCGCTTGCCGCCGCCACGCGGACGCCGAAGATGGATTTGCCATGTTCCAACGGATCGAGGGACGTTTTGCCTGGCAGGCGAGAGCGGCCACGCTTCTCGCCGCGGCCAGCGGGTTCTACTTGGTCGATCGTCTGGGTCTGTGGTCGTCGTTCTCGACTGCAACATTTTGGTGGCTCGACGCGATGGTTTTCGTATGGACCATCTTCGCAATCGTTCTGTTCGTTGCGGAGCCGCTGTATCTCAATTCCTGGCTCGAACGCCAGGCGCGGCGCGCGCCGGGCCGCACGCTCGCGCGGCTGCAACGCTTTCATTGGG
>DATKON010000070.1:0-17713 GCA_035524575.1 Rhizomicrobium sp. | reverse complement strand
GCGTCGTTCGTCATCTGGCTGAACCCGATCTCTGCAATCGGACTGAGATGCAAAATCGAAATCATCACGAACATGGCAACACCGCCGGCGATCCCGGCGAGAATGATCCGCCCCATCGTTTTCCTCCCCAAATGGATGCGGGAGGATAGCACAGAAAAATCCTCCCCCGCGCGCAGCGTGGGGGAGGGGGGACCGCGTAGCGGTGGAGGGGGCCGACGCCGGACAGGTTCGAGTCACGATGCCCCCTCCGTCGCGCGCTTTGCGCGCGCCACCTCCCCCACACTTCGTGCGGGTGAGGATTTTCACTCGCCCGCCATCTCCGCCGCGCGGTATTCGTTCCAGCGGCGCTTGATGGAGTCCGAGGTCTCGCGGCTGCCGTCGGGCGACCAGCCGGGCGGTGCGAACAGGTAAAGTCCTGCGTCGCGCAAGGAACGGGCGCGCGTCACGTCGTTGAATAGGCCGACCCATTCATGCAGCGCCACACGCACGGGATTGTAGGTGCCGAGATTTTTGACGATGCCGTAATGCGGAGTATCGTCTTCGCGTTCGGCGACGAAGGTGCCGAACATCCTGTCCCAGACGATCAGCACACCGGCGTAATTGGAATCGAGATAGCGCGCATTGGTGGCGTGATGGACGCGGTGATGCGACGGCGTGTTCATCACAGATTCGAACCAGGCCGGGAAACGCTTGATGGCCTCGGTGTGGATCCAGAACTGATAGACGAGATTGAGCCCGTGCACGAAGACGATCATCGGCAGCGGGAAGCCCAGCAGCAGCAGCGGCGCGCGGAAGAACAGTCCCGGCGTGAAGGCACCCGTCACCGGCTGTCGCAGCGCCGTCGAGAGATTGTAGTGCTGGCTCGAATGGTGCTGCACATGGTCCGCCCAAAGCCAGCGGATCCGATGGCTGGCTCTGTGCCACCAATAGTAGGTGAGATCGTCGAGCAGGAAGGCGGCGATGAACGCCCACCATGCATAACCGAGATCGGCGATGCGATAAGGCGCCAGCACCCGCGCAAAAGCGATGAACAGAAACGCGAATGCGCCACCGGAGACGACGCTCGCAAACCCCATGATAAGGCTCGTCGCCGTGTCGCGCATCTCGTAGCGGCCGCGTCCGGCGAGGCGCACGAAGATCATCTCGGCGACGACGAGACCGATGAACAGCGGCGTTGCGAGTTCGGTGGGATTGGGCAGCTGCATGACGCTTACGGCTTCAACCGCGCTTCCCAGTCGCGCGCCACCCTTTCGCTCGGCGCCACGAGCACGGCACGCGGATACGTGAAGTCGCGCAGCTCGAGCGACAGGCGCGCGCCGAGGCGGCCGACATTGGCGAGAAAGCCCTGCGTAAGCTGTCGCGTAACCAGACTGTCGCCGATCGCTTCGACGAGAACGAGCGTTCGTGTGGCCGCGTTCTCGATGACAGCGACGCGCCTGTCCGCGCCGATGATCGTGCGGCCGGGACGGAAACCGGGAATGTCCCGCATCAGACGCTGCGTGATGGAGTCGACCGTGCCCACTTCGGGACGCACGCGTCCGAAAAGCAGGAAGTTCAATCCGACGAGCATTGCAATGCCCGCGAGCGAGCCTGCGAGATAAAGGACCGGCATAGTCCGACTCAGCGCCCCAGCTTGGCCGTCGAGCCCTTATGCCGTAAGGAAGTCATCGTGAAAAGCGTTCTCGCCGGGGGCCTGCGTGCGGCGTTTCCATCCGATTTACCTTCTGCTCTTTCCGCCTTACATCGCCCTTCTTTGGGTCGGTTTTTATAATCGCCTGGAGCCGACTCTCTTCGGAATCCCCTTTTTCTACTGGTATCAGGTCGCCTGGATCCCGCTCGGCGCGCTCCTTCTCTATCCCATTTACCGTTTCGAAGAGCGCCGGAGGGATAGGCCGTGACCCGGAACTCCACGGCGCTTGCCGTCTTTCTTGTCCTGTTTGTGTCTGTTGCACTTCTGGGTTTCGTCGCGGCGCGATGGCAGCAAAGCGGCGAGGCACAGATTTCCGAATGGGGGCTGGGCGGGCGGCGCTTCGGTACGCTGATCACCTGGTTCCTTTTGGGTGGCGATCTCTACACCGCCTACACCTTCATCGCGGTACCGACGGCGCTGTTTGGCCAGGGGGCCGCCGGTTTTTTTGCCGTGCCCTACACGATCTTCGTCTATCCGATCCTCTTTGCGGTGTTCCCGCGGCTGTGGTCGGTGGCGCGTAAGAACGGTTACGTGACCGCAGCCGATTTCGTGCGCGGACGCTTCGGCTCGGGCGCGCTGGCTCTGGCGGTCGCCGTTACGGGCATCATCGCGACGATGCCGTATATCGCGCTCCAGCTTGTCGGCATGGAGGTCGTGCTGGGAGGTCTCGGCATTCACGGCCATTGGCCGCTGGTCATTGCTTTCGCGACAGTCGCGGCTTTCACCTATACGAGCGGTCTGCGCGCCCCGGCGATCATCGCGATCGCCAAGGATCTGCTCATCTACATCACGGTGATCGCGGCCGTGCTGATCATACCGGGCGAGCTTGGCGGCTATGCGAAGATCTTCGCGGCCGTGCCGAAAGCGAAATTGCTGCTGGCGCCGCCGAGCGAAGGAAATCTGGGACAAGGTTTCGGCTATGCGACGCTGGCGCTCGGCTCCGCGCTGGCGCTGTTCCTCTACCCGCATGCGGTGACGGGACTGTTCGGCTCGGCGAGCCGTCATGTCGTCAGACGCAACGCCGTGATCCTGCCCGCCTATTCGCTGGCGCTCGGCCTGATCGCGCTGCTGGGGACGATGGCATTGGCCAGCGGCGTTGCGTCGATGCCCGCCTATGCCAGGGAGTTCAAGCTGTTCGGCGCCAATTTCGCGGTGCCGGCGCTGTTTCTGCAGATGTTCCCCGCCTGGTTCGTGGGTGTCGCCTTCGCGGCCATCGTCATCGGCGCGCTGGTGCCGGCTGCCATCATGTCGATCGCCAGCGCCAATCTCTTCACGCGCAACATCTATCGCGAATATCTCAATCCCGGATGTTCGCCCGCCAACGAATTGCAGGTGGCGAAGCTTGCCGCGCTCGCCGTGCTTCTCGGAGCGCTCGGCTTCATCGTCTGGCTGCCGGGCGCGCAGAAATTCGCGATCACGCTGCAATTGCTGGGCGGCATCTGGATCATCCAGACGCTGCCTGCGGTTCTGATAGGTCTTTACACGCGCTGGCTTCACCCCGTGGCGTTGCTCGTCGGCTGGGCCGTTGGCATCGTATCGGGCACAGCGATGGTGGCCGCGAAAGCCTTCGCGAGCCCCATTTATCCGCTCGATATTTTTGGCGTGATTGCGCCGAGCTACGACGCGATCAGTGCGCTGGCACTGAACCTGGTTATCAGCGTGGCGCTGAGCTTCGTCTTCAATGCAGCGTTCGGCAGCGCACGCGCGGATGCGACGGCTGTGACGGATTACGTTTAGAAGCGAGCTCTTCACGCTTCGAACAAAATTGGGTCGCCCGCATGAAGCGGGCGATGACGAACGTTGGAATGCGTGGGACGGCAATAACGGGTATCTGGAATATCAGCCGAAGCGGCCGGTGATGTATTCTTCCGTGCGCTTGTTCTGCGGCGCGGTGAAGAGCTTCTCCGTCGTGCCGAATTCGATCAGTTCGCCCAGGAACATGAACGCCGTGTTGTCAGACACGCGCGAGGCCTGCTGCATGTTGTGGGTGACGATGACGATCGTGTATTCGTTGGCGAGTTCGTCGATCAGCTCCTCGATCTTGGCCGTCGAGATCGGATCGAGCGCCGAGCAGGGCTCGTCGAGCAGGATCACTTCCGGCTTGGTCGCCACGGTGCGCGCGATGCACAGGCGCTGCTGCTGGCCGCCCGAGAGACTGAGGCCGGATTCCCGCAGCTTGTCCTTCACTTCGTTCCACAGCGCGGCGCGCTGGAGCGCGTCCTCGACGCGGTCGTCGAGTTCGGATTTGCGCATGCGCTCGTAGAGCTTAATGCCATAGGCGATGTTGTCGTAGATGGTCATCGGAAACGGTGTCGGCTTCTGGAACACCATGCCGATGCGGGCGCGCAGCAGATTGAGATCCTGCTTCGAGGTGAGGATATTTTCGCCGTCGAGGAAGACTTCGCCCTCGGCGCGCTGGTTGGGATAAAGCTCGTAGATGCGGTTCAGGACGCGCAGCAATGTGGACTTGCCGCAACCCGACGGACCGATGAAGGCCGTGACCTTCCGGTCGTACAGCGGCAGCGACACATTCTTCAACGCTTTCGTTGCGCCGTAATAGAAGGACAGGTTGCGGATATCGATCCGCACTTTATCGGCGGTCATCGGCATGGAGTTCATGGGCCGCTCACCATTCTTTCTCGGATCCAAATATGCGGGCGACAATGCTCAGAGTCAGGACCGCGAAGGTGATGATCAAGGCGCCGGTCCAGGCGAGACGGTGCTGATTGTCGTCGGCCGAACTGGCAAAATTGAAAATGACCAACGGCAGGCTGGCCATCGGTGAATTCATGGCCGGATAATTGATCGACAGGTTCTTGCCGAGCGCGAGCGTGTTGCTGCTCCAGCCGTTGTTGCCGAGCGCGGTGAACAGTAGCGGCGCGGTTTCACCCGAGATGCGCGCCACCGCCAGCAGCACGCCGGTAATCATGCCGGCGCGCGCCGCGCGCCAGGTGACCGTACGGATCACGTGATTGCGCGGGGAACCGAGCGCCGCGGAGGCTTCGCGCAGCGTATTGGGCACGAGATGCAGCATGTTTTCCGTCGTACGCACGACGACCGGAATGACGATCACGGCGAGCGCGAGCATTCCCGCCCAGGCGGAGAAGCCATGCATCGGCGCCACTGCGATCTGGTAGATGAAAAGGCCGATGAGGATCGACGGCGCACTCAGGAGAATGTCGTTGATAAAGCGAACGATCACGGACAGCCTCGAATGGCGGCCATACTCGGCAAGATACGTGCCGCCGAAGATTCCGATCGGTGTGCCGACGACGACAGCGAGCGCACTCATGATGAGACTGCCCGCAATCGCGTTTATGAGACCACCGCCGGTCGAGCCCTGCGCGGGCGTCATTTCCGTGAAGATGTGAGAGGACAACGCCTGAATGCCCTGCGCGATCAGCGAATACAGGATGAGTGCAAGCCAGGCGATGCCGAAAACGGCGGCCGCAACCGACAAAGTCAGGAAGACGGTGTTGCGTATGCGGCGGCGGGCGTACAGCGCGCGGTTCATTTGGATCCTCCACCAGAACGGCGGTCCAGGCCGTAGAGCATCAATTGGGCCGCGGCGAGCACCAAAAACGTGATGAAGAAGAGGATGAGACCGGCATAGATCAGCGCGGGAATGTAGAGAGCGCCCAGCGCTTCCGTGAATTCGTTGGCGATCGTGGCCGAGATGGTCGTGCCAGGCGCAAGGAGCGACAAGTTGATGTGATGCGCGTTTCCGACGACGAAGGTCACGGCCATCGTCTCGCCCAGCGCCCGTCCAAGGGCCAGCATGGCTGCACCGACGACGCCGGCGCGCGAATAGGGAAGCACGATGCGCCACATCACTTCCCAGGTCGTACAGCCCAATCCGTAGGCCGCTTCCTTGAGGATTGGAGGGACGGTCGCAAACACTTCGTGCGTGATCGACGAAATGAACGGCAGGATCATGATGGAAAGAATGAGCGCCGCCGTGAAGATGCCGATGCCATAGGGCGGGCCGGCGAACAGATCCTGAAGGATCGGAACATTGGCGAAGAAACCGATCAGCCAGGGTTCGACTGTCATCTGAAAGAACGGCGCAAAAACGAAAAATCCCCAGATGCCGTAGATGATACTGGGGATGCCTGCGAGCAGCTCGACAGCGATACCGATGGGCCGCTTCAGCTGGCGCGGACAGAGCTCGGTCAGGAAGATCGCGATGCCGATACCTACCGGAACAGCCACGATCATGGCGAGCGCCGAGGTAACCAGAGTGCCGTAGATCAGCGGAAAGGCGCCGAATTTCTCGGTCACCGGGTTCCAGGTGCTCGTCGCGAGAAAATCCAGGCCGAACGCTTTTATGGCCGGCATCGCACCGATGAAGAGCGTAACGATGATGCCTGCGAAAATCACGACCACAAGGAAGGCCGCGAACTGGGTCAGCCAGCGAAAACGGCGATCGCCCGCGGAAAAGCGCCGGAGCGCGTCCGCACGGTTGGCAGCTGAAAAGGGCTCGCTCAAGTCGGTGCTGACCATCGGATTGCGGCCCCACTCTTAACGGAATTGGGGGGCCGATGAAGTCTCAACCCCCCAATCCCAGTTCATCTGTGCCTTTTGCGCCGCAGGAACCTACGGAACCGCAGCGGCGTCAATGTTGTCGTGCCAGCTCTTGAAGATGGCGTCGACCGTCGACGACGGCAGCGGCACGTAGGTCAGCTTCTCGGCATCCGGACCGCCATTGGCATAGGCCCATTTGAAGAAGCTCAGAACCTGTTTGGTGCGCGCCGCATCTTGCGGATGCTTGTAGACAAGGATGAACGTGGCACCGGCGATCGGCCAGGCGTCGTGGCCGGCCTGGTTCGTCAGCACGACATAGAAGTCGGCCGAGTGCGCCCAGTCGGTCTTCGCCGAAGCAGCCTGGAACGCGGCCGCGGTGGGCGATACCGCCACACCGTCATGATTGATCATCCGCACATAGGCGATGTTGTTCTGCACGGCATAGGCGTATTCGACATAGCCGAGCGCGCCCGTCGTCTGCTTCACGTTGCCGGCGACGCCTTCATTGCCTTTCGCGCCGACGCCCGACGGCCATTCGACTGACGTTGCCGCGCCGACCTTGCTGGCCCATTCCGGACTCATCTTCGACAGGTAGTTCGTGAAGATGAAGTTCGTGCCCGAGCCGTCCGCGCGATGCACGGTGGCGATCGCGAGATGCGGCAGGTTCACGCCGGGGTTCAGCTTCTTGATCGCCGCATCGTCCCAATAGGTGATCTTGCCGAGGCAGATGTTCGCCAGCGTCGGACCGTCGAGCACCATCTCGCCGGCCTTCACGCCTGGAATGTTGACGACGGGCACCACACCGCCGATCACCGTCGGAAATTGCGTCAGCCCCGCCGCGGCGAGTTCGCCCGGCGCCAGCGGCTTGTCGCTCGCGCCGAAATCGACGGTCTTCGCTTTGATCTGCGCGATGCCGCCACCGGAGCCGATCGCCTGATAGTTGAGGCCGATTCCGGTCTTGGCTTTGTAGTCGTCAGCCCATTTCACATAGATCGGAGCAGGAAAGGTCGCCCCTGCGCCGGTGATGTCCGCGGCGAATGCGGCCGTCGCGGCGGTCGCCACGGCGATGCCCGCGGCCATGCCGATCAGGCGATTGACGAAAGGTTTCATGGAGAGCCCTCTGAGTGTGGTCGATGACAGCGGCCGAAAGCCTTTGGAGAAGCGGTTAGCCCGCTCGCGTGCCCCCCTGCGACACCGGCCGGGCGCGATAACGCTCCGCTAGAGTGCAACGTCCATCACAGTTTCATGAAGCTTTCGTGACGCGCGTCGGACCTGGTCCTACAGGCTCCCGCGCGCGTTGCCGCACCTCTCCTAAGAAATTGGCGCACAAGAAAAAAGGCCGCGGGCTGCGCCGCGGCCTGAACAGTGTTTGCAAAGCCGAGCAGACTTATCGGCCGGCCGTCAGAGTCACATCGAAGGTCTGATTGCCGTCCGTCGTGACCGTCCAGCTATCGCCCACATTGTGCGGTGAATAGGGTGAGCAGGATGCCGGAGGAGCATTGGGCGTTCCGGCCGGGACATTGGGGGTCAGGCAGATGGTCTTGCCGCCATCCTTGAGCGTCCAGGTGCCGCTATAGCCCACCGGCTGACCGTTCGGCCCCGTTCCTTTGGCCGTGTAGCTCATGTCCTGATTGAACAGCAGCGTGGCGGTGGCGCCGGTCGCATGATCCTTCGTGGTGATCGTGTTGCCATAGACATTCGCCATCGGATCGTCGGCCAGCGCTGCTCCGGCCACGAGCATCGCGGCGCCCGCAAGCGCCCATACGCGAACCTTCATGCATTCCTCCCTTGAGTGATTTCCCCGGAACCCGACCGGGAGCACGGGGACATTAACCTTTTTCCGCCCGCAATCCCAACGTGTACTCCGGCAAAATTTCAATGCCCGGGCCGCCCAGCCAGGCCCATGGGGCGCGCCCGGCTTGATGTTGCCAGGATCGGGGCCGGATGATTTTCTGATCGCGGCGATCGAATCCGTCGAGTTCGACATCATGTTCGTGAATTTCCTGCCGGCCGCGGTGAGGACCGTATGAGCGCGCTCACTCACGCGCAGGCGAGCCTCCGGGCTTATGCCGCCCCCGTGAACCTGGCCATGCTGGCTCTCGGCTTCTCATCGGGCCTTCCTTTTCTTCTGACCGGCGCCACGCTCGGCTATTGGCTGCGCGAGGAAGGCACATCGCTGACCGCGATCGGATTCATTTCATGGGTCGGCCTCGCCTATTCGTTCAAGTTCCTCTGGGCGCCGCTGGTCGATCGGACATTGCCGCCGCTGACCGGCGGTCTCGGAAGGCGGCGCAGCTGGATGCTGCTGACGCAAATCTTCGTGGGCGCAGGCCTTTTTGCGATGGCCGCCTGGGGACCATCGCGCGGCCTCGTCGCACTAGGCGTCTTTGCGCTGATCGTTGCGTTCTCGTCGGCGACGCAAGACATCGTCATCGATGCCTGGCGAATCGAAAGCGCGACGACCGACGAACAGCTCGGTCTTCTGACGTCGGCCTATCAGTTCGGCTACCGTATTGCGCTGCTTGCGACCGACGCCCTCATCCTGATCTCGGCGACCTATGTCGGTTGGGCCGTGTCCTACGCCGTCTGCGGCGCTGCGATGGCGATCGGGATTGCCGCCACGCTCATGGCACCGGAACCCGCGCGCGGTGAAGCGGCCATCGAATCCATTCTGCGCAAGGCGCCCCTCGAATCCTCGCGCGGCATTTTCGATGCGATCGCCGGACCGTTCATCGCGTTCTTCCGCGCGCATGGCTGGCTTGCTGTTTTGATGCTGACCGCGATCGCGCTTTATCAATTGCCATATTTCGTGATGGGTCCGATGGCCAATCCGTTCTATCACGACATCGGACTTTCAAAGGTCTATGTCGGCGGCATTCGTTCGACGGTCGGCCTCGTCGCGTCCTTCGTGGGCATTGCAGCGGCGGGCGCGTTCGTCGTGCGCTTCGGTACATTGAAGGCGCTGATTGCCGGCGGAATTGTCCTCGCTCTGGCGACCGCCGCATTTGCAACGCTGGCGATCGGCAAACCGGACAATTTTCTCTTTGCCGCCGTCATGGCTGGCGACAGCTTCAGCATCAGCTTCGCGGGCGTCGCACTGGTCAGCTATCTTTCAAGTCTGACGAGTCTTGGTTATACGGCGACGCAATATGCGCTCTTGAGCTCCGCCTACACCTGGGTCGGTAAATTCCTTAAAGGCTTCTCGGGGGCTTTCATCGACTCACTCAAAGTGAGCCACGGCCTGATGGGCGCCTATGAAATATTTTTCATTGCCGCGGGGTTGGTTGGGATCCCTGCGATCCTTCTCTTTGTGGTTCTGGAAGCGTACCACCCTAAAGCCTCCGCCCCCGCTAGCTAGTTCGTAGCGCGTCCGGTATTATCCTACGTCACCCGCATCCGCCGGACGGCGAATGCCAGGAAAGCGCCCTCAAGTGGTAAACATACACGAGCCGGGATCCTTCGAAGGCATGCTCGACCAATGGCCTGTTCTTGCAGCCGTGGGTTCGCTCGAGGTGCGTCTGGCCGAGACCGAAGCCGAGGTCGAAGCGGCGCAGCGTCTGCGCTATCGGGTCTTCTACGAAGAAATGTCCGCTATCCCGAGCCCCGCGATGCGCGAGAGCCGGCGCGACTTCGACAAATTCGACGGATTTTGCGATCACCTGCTCGTCGTCGATCGCGCGGCGCACGATGAAGACGGCCAGCCGATGGTTGTCGGCACCTATCGCCTGATGCGCGATGTCGATGCGGCGCGGGCGGGCGGCTTCTATACGGCGGGCGAATACGAGATCGCGCCGATGCTGGCGGCGATTCCGCAAGGCTCGCGCGTGCTGGAGCTCGGCCGTTCCTGCGTGCTCAAGAGCTACCGCGCCAAACCTGGCTCGATGCAGCTTTTGTGGCGCGGCGTGATGGTCTATGTCGCACGCTTCTCGATCGATCTGATGTTCGGCTGCGCCTCGCTGCAGGGCACTGATCCGAATGCAATCGCGATGCCCCTATCCTATCTGCACCATTTCCACGCCATGCCGGAAGGCATCCATGTGCGCGCGCGGCCCGAACTTTTTGTCGACATGAACCGCATGCCGAAAGACTCGATCGATCCGAAAGAAGCACTGCGCGCTCTGCCGCCTCTGATCAAAGGCTATGTGCGTGCGGGCGCGGGGATCGGCGACGGCGCCGTGATCGACCGGCAATTTGGCACGACGGACGTCTTCATCTACTTCCCCGTCGCCAAGATCGATCCGCGTTACAGAAGCCGTTTCGGCATCGCGAGCTGACGCCATATCCTCGACAGAATCGGCACTTTGCTCCGCTCCAGTCGCTCGGGGGATAGCCATTGTTCAAGACAGCCATGGTCCGAATCTGCGGTTTTGTTTTGGCGCTTCTGGTCTTCGCGCGGCCAACCCTCGCAGATGATCCAAAATTCAAGTCCGTCGACATCGGCCAGGGCGTGACCCTGCACTATGCCGAAGAGGGTAAAGGCGTGACTGTGATCTTCGTGCACGGCTCGCTCAGCGATTACGGCTACTGGCGCGATCAAGTCCCGGAATTCGCGAAGCATTATCGCGCCATTGCCTATAGCCGCCGCTACAATTTCCCGAACAGCAACGCGCCCGTCGACGGCTATTCGGCCGTGACCGATTCCGACGATCTCGTGGCGTTCATCAAGAAGCTGCATCTCGGACGGGTCTATGTCGTGGGACATTCCTATGGCGCACTGACGGCGCTGTTCCTTGAAACCCGGCACCCCGAGCTGTTGCGCGCCGTCGTGCTGGCCGAACCGCCGGCGGTATCGCTGCTGCAGCACATATCGCCGCCTAACATGGAGAAGGGGGCGGCGATGTATGCCGACATCCAGAAAAACATGGTCGCTCCGATGCAGCAGGCCTTCGCCGCGGGCCAGACGGACCACGGCATCGGCATTTTCATCGACTACGTTTTTGCAAGGCCGCAAGCCTGGGAGACAATGTCGGCGGACGACAGGAAAGATGTGCTGCGCAATGCGCAGGAGTGGAACGTCATGCTTCCGAAGGGCACGCTGTTCCCGGAGATCTCGCCTGATGCCGTGCGTGCAATCCGTGTGCCGACGCTCATCCTCTCCGGCGGCAAGTCCTATCCATTCCTGGCGGTCATCGACGATCAGATCCAGAAAGACATTCGCGGCAGCCGCAACGTCGTCTTCCCCGATGCCGGCCATCAAATGTGGTACAAACATCCCGACGAGTGTCGCGATCTGACCGAAGAATTCTTCGCCAAGCATAAACGCTAGCGGCGCTTTTCGATCGCGTCCCAGATTAGCTTGGCGATGTCCGCGCCGCCGAACCGGCGGACTTCGTGGATCCCCGTGGGCGAGGTAACGTTGATCTCGGTCAGATAGTCGCCGATCACGTCGATGCCGGTGAAAATGAGCCCGCGTGATTTGAGTTCGGGGCCGATCGTTTCGCAGATCTCCTTTTCGCGCGCCGTCAGCGTTGTTGCTTCCGGGCGACCGCCGACATGCATGTTGGAGCGCGCTTCGCCTTGCGCAGGCACCCGGTTGATGGCGCCTGCGAACTGGCCGTCGATCAGGATGATGCGCTTGTCGCCCTTGCGCACCTCCGGCACATAGCGCTGCACGATCACCGGCTCCCGATAGAACTGCGTGAACATCTCGAGCAGCGCCCCAAGATTCTCGTCATCGTTTTTCACGCGAAAGACGCCGGCGCCGCCATTGCCGTAAAGCGGCTTCAGGATGATGTCGCTGTGTTTCCCTCGGAACGCCTTGATCTCTTCACGATCCGTGGTGATCAGCGTCGGCGGCATCAGATCCTTGAACAGCGTGACGAACAGTTTCTCCGGCGCATTGCGCACGTGAAAGGGATCGTTGACGACGAGCGTTTTCGGCTGGAGACGTTCGAGGATGTGGGTGGCGGTTATGTAAGCCATGTCGAAGGGTGGATCCTGGCGCATCAATACAATGTCCATGCGTGCGAGATCGACGACGGACGGCTCGCCCAGCGTGAAGTGGTCGCCTTCAACTGCGCGCACAGTGAGCGGCCGCGCGCGCGCCACCACCAGACCGTCGCGGAATGTCAGATCGCGCGGGCCATAATAAAGAAGCGTATGTCCGCGGTTCTGAGCCTCGATCGCCAGCGCGAATGTCGAGTCGCCGTTGATGTCGATCTTGTCGATCGGATCCATTTGGATTGCGACTTTGAGCGCCATGGCGATGTCCTAATTGAGACGGCGTTTGAGGGCGTGAACGCCAAGCGCCGCTTCGTTGTGCAAGGTATGACCCGGCGGAACGAGCGACAGGCAGGCCTCGAAGGCTTTCTGCGCCGCGCCGAGCGCGCCCGATGCTTCGTTCATGCGTCCAAGATCCATCCAGAGATCCGGACGCCGCGGCGCGATCAGGACCATGCGCTTGACGATCTCAAGCGCGCGTACACGTTCCCCCGCCTGCAGCGCGCGCATCTTCAGATTGTTCTCGAGGCGGAGCAGCACGTCGACGTCGCTCACCGGTTCGGTTCGCCGGACATCCTCGGCGCCGGGCATGCCCATCACCGGCGGCGACCCCAGACGATCGCGCTCGAGCGCCGCGCCCCCATTGAACGGATCGATCAGCGTCTCGCCGGAATGCAGCCCGATCCGCAGAAGAAAATGTCCGGGCGAGTTAAGGCCCGCCGCCTTGAATCCTGCCGCGCGGGCCGCGTGAATATAGAGAATGCCCAGCGCCACCGGCAGACCGCGACGCCGGTCGATTACGGTGATGAAATCGGCATTCTGCGGATCGTCGTAACGCAGCCGGTCGCCGTCATAGCCGTAGCGTCCCACCAGCAACGTCGCCAGGACCCGCGCGGCTTCGTGCGCCGTTGTCGCCATCTTGCCTTCGGCGCGGGCATGCTCGGCGATGTCGGCCAGATGCGCCTGATAAGGCTGCAGCGGCCGGCCGCTATGGTCGAGCGAAGACAACATCAGCGCCGCTTCAGCAATGTCGAGCGGTTCGTCGCCCATCTCGCCGATGCGCCGCAAACGATCTGCAGGTCCTTCGTCCGTATTCATTGCGGGCGACATTGCCCTACCCTTGCTCCGGCCGCCATGCATCAGGGATATGCTTGGGCCATGAGCCGCGCGCAAGCATCACTATATCGAATCGTGTGCCTTTGGTCGCGAGCGCTGGCCTTCGCGCCACAAACAGCTCGGCTGCTCGGGCAATTCGCGCCTGCTGCCTGGGACCCAGAGCGTCCGCGACCAGATCCTCCGCATGCCGCGCTTTGACCTCGACAAAGCAGAGAATGCCTGAAGGAGACCGCGCCACGAGGTCGATCTCGCCCAAGGGCGTGCGCACGCGGCGTCCAAGGATGCGATAGCCCTTGGCCATCAGGAGCAATGCCGCCCAGGTTTCGCTGCGTCGCCCTCGCCGCTCGGCGGCTTTCTTGCGCGCGAGCGCTTGTTCACGACTAGACATCCGCGTCGGCCTTCAAATCGAGCGCGCGGGCATAGACCAGCCGGCGAGGGGCTGCGAGGGCTTCAGCGACGAGATCGGTGGCCGCGCGCAGGGGCATGAATGGCAGTGCCTGCTGCAGCAGCGAATCAATTTGGGCCGTATCCGCCTCCTTGTCGGGCGGCGGTCCGACGACGATCGTGATTTCGCCACGCACGGCCGCCTCATTTGCATAGAGGGATGCAAGTTCGGGAAGTGACCCCCGGCGCACCTCCTCGTGCAGCTTGGTGAGCTCGCGTCCGACGGATGCCGTCCGCGCGCCGAGCACAGCCGCCATGTCGGCAAGGCTTTCTCCAAGCCGGTTGGGCGACTCGAAAAACACAAGCGAAGCGGGGATGGCTTTCAGCTCGGCGAGCTGATTGCGGCGCTCGCCAGAACGCGGCGCCAGGAAGCCTGCGAACAGAAACCTGTCCGACGGCAGTCCGGCTAGCACCAGCGCCGTCAAAAGCGCAGACGCTCCGGGGATGGCTTCGACATGAATGCCCTCAGCGATCGCTTCGCGCACCAGCTTGAATCCCGGATCAGAGACAAGCGGCGTGCCGGCATCGCTCACCAGCGCGATTCGCTCGCCCTTCTTCAGGCGCGCCAGAAGCCGCGGCCGTTCCTTCGCAGCGTTATGATCATTGTAGGCGGTGAGCGGCTTGGCGATGCCGTAGATGGCGAGAAGCTTGGCCGTCACACGCGTGTCTTCTGCCGCGATGAGGTCGCAATTCTTGATTACATCAAGCGCCCGAAGCGTAATGTCGCGTGCGTGCCCGATCGGTGTCGCCGTCACGTAAAGGCCGGATGCCAAGACGCTTGGCGATGGCAGGGTTGCCGGACTAGGCTCCGCCGGCCCCAAATCGCCCTTCAGGGAAACAACGGATGCCGGCTTCGATGATCCCGTCCGCCTCTTCATCCTCATGGCTTTCGCGCGCCGCCTCACGATTTAGCGTCATCCCGGCCGTTCTGGCGATAGCCCTTCTTTCAGGCTGCGAGACCGAGACAGGCCCGAGGGTGCCCCCGCCGCCGCCACAAATCGCCCAGCCGCAGGCCCCGGTGGCCCAGCATCCCCTGACCGGCGAAGAGCCGGGATTCGTGCGCCTGGGCAACATGAATTCCAATCGCGTGCCCGTGCGCGTCGGCATGCTGCTTCCGTTTAACAACGGATCCCCCGCCACTCGCGCGTTGGCCGCCAGCATGATGAAATCGGCCGAGCTCGCCGTTTTCGACTCGGGCAATCCGGACATTCTGCTCATCACGGCGGACGAAGGCTCGACTCCCGAGGCTTCCGCGGAAGCCGCACGCACACTTCTCGCCCAAGGCGCCGAAATCATCGTGGGGCCGCTGTTCGCCCAAGCGACGGAAGCCGTCGGTCCCATTGCGCGCGATCGTGGCGTTCCGGTCATTTCCTTTTCGACCGATCGCAAGGTGGCGGGCAACGGCGTCTATCTTCTGAGCTTCCTTCCCGAAGGCGAGGTCCATCGCGTGATCACCTACGCGGCGGCACAGGGTCACAAGCAGTTCGCGGCGCTCGTGCCGCAAAACGTCTATGGCGACCGGGTCGGCGACTATTTTCGCGACGATGTAAAGGCGTCGGGCGGCATCGTCACCGATGTGGAGAAATATGTTCCCGCGACGGAAGGCATCGCGACACCGACTCATGCGGTGGCGGCAACAAAGCCTGATGCGATTTTGATCGCGCAAGGCGGCGGCCTGCTGAAAGAGCTTGCATCCTCGCTCGCCGCGGCCGGCGTCAATGTGGGGCAGACGCAGCTCATGGGCACGGGCCTGTGGGACGATCAGACAACGTCGAAGGACCCGATGCTTGCCGGCGGATTGTTCGCCGCTCCATCGCCGGACGCCGAGACGGCATACGAGCAGAAATATCACAGCGTCTACGGTCTCTCGCCGCCGGCGCTGTCCTCGCTCGCTTACGATGCCGTCTCGCTGGTGGCGCTGTTATCGAACGGCGCGCCGTACAAGCGCTTCACGCCGCAGGCGTTGCTGGACCCGAACGGATTTGCCGGCGTCGACGGCATATTCCGGTTCCGCCCCGACGGTACGTCCGAACGTGGTCTTGCCGTGATGGCGATCGACGCCGGCGGCGGCTTCCACATCGTCAGTCCCGCGCCGAAAACGTTCCAGTCGCAAGGAAGCTAGGCAGCCAATTCCGCGATCACGCTGTTGAGTACGAGGCGTCCGCGCGCCGTAGCGGCGAGCTTGGTGCCATCGAGGCGCACGAGATCGTCGGATCGAAGCACCGCGATTTTTCCGCGATCGAGATTGATTCCCCAGCGTTTCTCGTAAGCAGCGAGATCAAGACCCTCGCTCAGGCGTAGATTCATCAGCAGATGCTCGTGTGCGGCGTCGGCGTCGTTGATGCGCACTTGCTCGACAAATCCGTGGCCTTCGCGGACGACCTTGTCCTGCCAGCGCTCCGGCAGGCGCTCTGCAACAGTCGCAATGCGATCACCGCCGAGCATGAGACGTCCATGGGCGCCCGGGCCCACGCCCGCATAGTCGCCATAGCGCCAGTATATAAGATTGTGCCGGCACTCCGCACCGGGTCGCGCGTGATTGGAGATTTCATAGGCCGGACGCCTGGCGGCTTCCGTCATCTCCTGCGTAAGCTCAAAAAGGGCCGCCGCACTGTCTTCATCGGGAATTTGCAACGTTCCTTCGCGCGCCAGCACGGCAAATGGCGTCGACGGCTCGATCGTCAGCTGGTAGAGCGAAAGATGCTCTGTTTCGAAGGACAAGGCCTCCTTCAATTCCGCGCGCCAGGCTTTCGCCGTCTGCTGCGGTCGCGCGTAGATAAGGTCGAGCGAGACGCGATCGAAGGTCGCCATCGCCATTTTCAGCGCCGCTTTAGCTTCGGCAACGTCGTGCAGGCGCCCCAGCAATTTCAGATCTGGGTCGTTCAGCGCCTGCACTCCCAGCGACACGCGATTGACGCCGGCCGCGCGATAATCGCGAAAATGGGCCGCTTCGGCGCTTGCGGGGTTCGCCTCAAGCGTGACCTCGACGTCCTCGGCGTTTGGCCATAATCGCGCGATCGCATCCAGGACCGTTGCAACGGATTTGCCCGACATCAAGGATGGAGTGCCGCCCCCGAAGAAAACCGTCTCGACACGAGGCACGGCATTGCCTTGCGCCGCTTTCACCCATTCGAGTTCGCGCACGATAGCGCGCGCCCAGGCGTCTTCATCAAAGCGCGTTCGGACATGCGAATTGAAATCGCAGTAAGGGCACTTGGCGGCACAAAACGGCCAGTGAACGTAAATGCCGAAGTCGTTCACGAACTCAGCACCCCGCTTTCAAGCAATTTCTTGAATGCGCGCGCTCTGTGGCTGATCGCGTGTTTGAGGGCCGGCTCGATTTCGCCGAAGGTTTCCGTCATTCCGTTGGCGACGAAGATCGGGTCATAGCCGAAGCCGCGTGTGCCGCGCGGCGGGAATGTAAGAGTGCCATCGATCACGCCTTCGAACACGGCCGTCTCCCCATCGGGCTTTGCCAGTGCCAAAACCGAGATGAACCTGGCGGAATAGTCTTTGACGTTCTTCGCCTTCAACTCGCGTTCCACGCGTGCCATTCCCATGGCGAAGTCTTTTTGCTCGCCGGCCCAGCGTGCTGAATAAATCCCCGGCGCACCGCCGAGCGCGTTCACGGCAAGGCCGGAATCATCCGCCAAGGCCGCTTCATGGCTGGCATTCGCTGCGGCGCGGGCTTTCAGCAAAGCGTTGCCGACGAAAGTCGGCTCGGTCTCTTCCGGCTCCGGCAAATCCAGTTCGTCGGCGCCTTTGATGACCAGCTGAAACGGCGCCAGCAACTCGCGGATTTCGCGCACCTTGCCCTTGTTGTGACTCGCGATGACGAGCGTCGAGCCACGCGCGAGCTTCATCCGAGGACCTTCTTCTGCAGTGTGATCAACTCGCCGATCCCCTTGCGTGCCAGCTTCAGGAGTGACGTCAGTTGATCGTCACTGAAGGGTGCCCCTTCTGCAGTGCCCTGGATCTCGACGAGGCCCCCCGATCCCG
>DATKON010000069.1:0-2490 GCA_035524575.1 Rhizomicrobium sp. | reverse complement strand
TTGGAACAACGTGCTCTGGTACTTCAAGGGTGGCGCTGCCGTCACTCATAACAAGTATACCGGGATCACGACAGCGACGACCGCCGTCGGTGTGCCAGCTGGCGTCACCTTCGACCAGTCGACGGACACCCGCTGGGGCGGCACGGTCGGAACCGGCGTTGAGATTGGCTTTGCGCCGGGCTGGTCGGTTGCGTTCGAATACGACCATCTGTTCATGGGTAACCACAGCTTCGCCTTCGCTGCAACGCCGGCGCTCGGCATTGGCTTCACCCGCACCGACAGCATCAAGCAGGACGTCGACATGGGCACCGTCCGCGTGAACTACACCTTCGGCGGCCCGGTGGTTGCCAAGTACTGATTGTCCGAGCAGGCAATCCGACGAAAAGGCCGGCCCCGCGCCGGCCTTTTTATTTCCGCAGCCGCGTTTGCGCGCCCGCCTGCTGCCGGCTCCCGCCATTTCGCGGGGAACGCCGTGGAAAGCGTTGATCACTTGCGTGCGGCTCTGGAAATTGCTTACCGTTCTTCCTACGTTCCAGCATCACCCCATTTGGCGTCTGATCTCGGCTGAAGCAGCGAGGCGCGCCGCTTAAGATGCGCGCCTCCCGTGCGCCTGGAATTGCCGAGATGGATGAAGTCCTGAAAGCGCGACGCCAACAATCGCCAAGCTCGCTCCGCGCCATCACCATTCGCGGCGCGCGCGAACACAATCTGAAGAACATCGACGTCGAGATTCCACGCGACAAGCTCGTGGTGTTCACCGGGCTGTCCGGCTCCGGCAAGTCCTCGCTCGCCTTCGACACCATCTATGCCGAAGGCCAGCGCCGTTACGTCGAATCGCTCTCCGCCTATGCACGGCAATTCCTGGAGATGATGCAGAAGCCCGATGTCGACCAGATCGACGGCCTGTCGCCGGCGATCTCCATCGAGCAGAAGACGACGTCGAAAAACCCGCGCTCCACCGTCGGCACCGTCACCGAGATCTACGACTACATGCGCCTGCTCTGGGCCCGCGTCGGCGTGCCCTATTCGCCGGCCACCGGCCTGCCGATCGAGAGCCAGACCGTGTCGCAGATGGTGGACCGTGTGCTGGCGCTGCCCGAGGGCACGCGGCTCTATCTGCTGGCGCCTGTCGTGCGCGGCCGCAAGGGCGAGTACAAGAAGGAGCTCGCCGAATATCTCAAGAAGGGCTTCCAGCGCGTCAAGATCGACGGCACCTTCCATGAGCTGAGCGAAGCGCCGAACCTCGACAAGAAATTCCCGCATGACATCGACGTCGTGGTCGACCGCATCGTGGTGCGCCCCGATATCGGCCAGCGCCTTGCGGAAAGTTTTGAGACCGCGCTGAAGCTCGCCGAGGGCCTGGCCGTGATCGAATATGCCGACGCGCCTGCGGCAGCTCCTGCGGAGGAAAAGAAGAAAACGGCAAAAATCCACGACAAGAGCGGCCCCGAGCGCATCCTGTTCTCGGAGAAGTTCGCCTGCCCGGTTTCCGGCTTCACCATTCCGGAGATCGAACCGCGCCTGTTCTCGTTCAACAACCCGCACGGCGCCTGCCCGGTGTGCGACGGCCTGGGCACGCAGCTCTATTTCGATCCGGCGCTGGTGGTGCCGGATGAATCGCTGACCTTGCGCAAGGGCGCGATTGCGCCATGGTCGAAAACGTCCTCGCCGTACTATCTGCAGACGCTGGAAGCGCTGGCGAAGCACTACAAATTTTCGCTCAACGAACCGTGGGAAGACCTGCCGAAGAAGGCGCGAGACGTCATCCTCTATGGCTCGGGTGAGGACGAAATCAAGTTCATCTACGACGACGGCATGCGCCGCTACGAGACGAAGAAATCGTTCGAAGGTGTGATCCCCAATCTCGAGCGCCGCTTCAAGGAAACGGATTCGTCCTGGATCCGCGAGGATCTCGAACGCTTCCAAGACACGTCACCGTGCGACGCCTGCGGCGGCTATCGCCTGAAACCGGAAGCGCTGTCAGTGAAGATCGCCGGGCTGCATGTCGGCGAGGTGTGCGAGAAATCGATCCGCCACGCCGACGAATGGTTCCGCGACGTCGACAAGAAGCTGAACAGGCAGCAGCAGGAGATCGCGGCGCGCATCCTGAAGGAGATTCGCGCGCGGCTGAAGTTCCTGAACAATGTCGGTCTGGATTACCTCACATTGAGCCGCAACTCGGGGACATTGTCCGGTGGCGAAAGCCAGCGTATCCGGCTGGCGTCGCAGATCGGATCCGGTCTGACCGGCGTGCTGTACGTGCTGGACGAACCCAGCATCGGTCTGCATCAGCGCGACAACGCGAAGCTTCTCGAGTCGCTGAAAGGCCTGCGCGATCTCGGCAACACGGTGGTTGTCGTCGAGCACGACGAGGAAGCCATCCGCGTCGCCGATCATGTGATCGACATGGGTCCAGGCGCCGGCATCCATGGCGGCGAAATCGTCGCCGAGGGGACGCCGGAAGATATCATGGCGAACCCGAAGAGCCTG
>DATKON010000068.1:0-12952 GCA_035524575.1 Rhizomicrobium sp. | reverse complement strand
CGGCCCCCTCCACCGCTTCGCGGTCCCCCTCCCCCAAACTTCGTTCGGGGGAGGAATAAAACTAGCGCTGGCCGATCTCGATGCGATTGCCGGCGGGATCGCGCAGGAAGAAACGCTTCAGTCCCTCGGCTTCGCCTTCTTCTTCGATCGTGGCGCCTCTGGCGACAGCGGCGGCGCGCGCCGCGGCCAGATCCGGCACGAGGAAGCAGACATGCCGCTTGCTCTTCGGCCAGCCTTCGGGATCGACGCCGATGTGAAATTGGACGTCACCCACCTGGAACCAGGCGCCGCCGCGCGCCCGCAGTTCTTCGGGCTTGGGAATTTCGCGCAAGGCGAGCACGCTGCGATAGAAGGCGAGGCTTTCCGCCTCCAGCGCCTTGGGCACCGTCAGCTGCACGTGATCGATACCGGTGATGCCGAGCGCCATGTCCCGCCCTCTCTCCTCGCGATTCCGCTTCGCTTGCCACTGGGGCCCGCGATTGCTAGCAAAGCCCGGAATTCCTACCACAGTGAAGAGCGCCATGTCCGTTGATAAGGACACCGTACGCCGCATCGCCAAGCTCGCCCGGATCGCCCTCGAGGAGGAGCGGGTCGAGCCCATGATGAACGAGCTCAACCAGATCTTCGCCTGGGTCGAGCAACTGGGCGAGGTGGATGTGGCGGGCGTGCCGCCGATGACGAGCGTCGTCGAGCAGCGCTTGCGCATGCGCGAGGACGAAGTGACGGCCGGCGGAGACGCCGACGCCGTCACGGCCAACGCGCCGCTCTCCGAAGATCACTTCTTCGTCGTGCCGAAGGTGGTGGAATAATGTCGCTGCCTGCCGATCCCACACTCTTCACGCTGGCGGACGCGCGCGACGCCGTGACGTCGAAGCGCATCTCGTCGAAAGAGTTGACGAAAGCTTACATCAAGGCGGTCGAGGCCGCGCGGCCGCTGAATGCCTTCATTACGGAGACGCCCGAGCGGGCGCTTGCGATGGCGGAGGCCTCCGACGCGCGGCTTGCGAAGGACGAGGCGCGTCCGCTCGAAGGCCTGCCGCTCGCCATCAAGGATCTGTTCTGCACCAAGGGCGTGCGCACGACGGCCGGCAGCCGCATCCTGTCGAACTTCGTTCCTCCCTATGAATCGACCGTGACGCAGAACCTGTGGGACGCGGGCGCCGTCATGCTCGGCAAGCTCAACATGGACGAGTTCGCCATGGGGTCCTCGAACGAGACGAGCTACTTCAAGCCGGTGATCAATCCGTGGCGGGCGAAGAATTCGAACCAGGCGCTGGTGCCGGGCGGATCGTCGGGCGGTTCCGCCGCAGCGGTCTCCGGATTTCTGTGCCTGGGTGCGACCGCTACCGACACGGGCGGCTCGATCCGCCAGCCGGCCGCCGTCACGGGTACGGTGGGCATCAAACCGACTTACGGGCGCTGCTCGCGCTGGGGAACGGTCGCGTTCGCCTCCTCGCTCGATCAGGCGGGACCCATCACGCGCACGGTGCGCGACGCCGCCATCATGCTCAGGCACATGGCGAGCGTGGACCCGAAGGATTCCACCAGCGTCGACGTCGCCGTCCCGGATTACGAGGCGACGCTCGAAAACGGCGTCAAGGGCATGCGCATCGGCATCCCGAAGGAATACCGCATCGACGGCGCGCCGCCGGAGATCGAAGCCCTGTGGCAGAAGGGTGCAGAATGGCTGAAGGCCGCCGGCGCCGAGCTCGTCGACATCAGCCTGCCGCACACGAAATATGCGCTGCCCGTCTATTACATCGTGGCGCCGGCGGAAGCGTCCTCGAACCTGGCGCGCTATGACGGCGTGCGCTACGGCCACCGCGCGGCGGGCGTGAAGGATATCGTCGATCTTTATGAGAAGAGCCGCGCGGAAGGTTTCGGCGCCGAAGTACGCCGCCGCATCCTGATCGGCACCTATGTGCTGTCGGCCGGCTATTACGACGCCTATTATTCGCGCGCGCAGAAACTCCGGACGCTGATCCTCAGGGATTTCACCGAAGCCTTCGCAAAATGCGACGCGATCCTGACGCCGGCAACCCCCGGCCCCGCATTCGCCATGGGCGAGAAGAGCGCCGATCCCGTCACCATGTATCTGAACGACGTCTTCACCGTGACGGCGAATCTTGCGGGACTGCCCGGAATCTCGGTGCCCGGCGGTCTGACGGCGGACGGATTGCCGCTGGGACTTCAGGTGATCGGCAAGGCGTTCGATGAAGCGACCGTGTTCAAAGTTGGACGTTCGCTGGAACAGGGCGCGAACTTCACGGCGAAGCCTGCGACTTGGTGGAGGGTCTGATGCGCAGCGCAAAGCAGATCGAAGGTTCGACCGGCCCCTGGGAAATCGTCATCGGCATGGAAGTCCATGCGCAGGTCTCGTCGAAATCGAAGCTGTTCTCCGGCGCGGCCACGGAATTCGGCGCCGAGCCCAACGCGCAGGTGAGCTTCGTCGACGCCGCCATGCCGGGGATGCTGCCGGTCATCAATAGATATTGCGTCGAGCAGGCGGTGCGCACGGGGCTGGGTCTGCGTGCCGCGATCAACCGCGTCTCCGTGTTCGACCGGAAGAACTATTTCTATCCCGACCTCCCGGCCGGCTATCAGATCTCGCAGTACAAGAACCCGATCGTGGGCGAGGGCGAGGTGCTGATCGATCTTCCGGGCGGAGAAACCGTCCACGTCGGCATCGAACGGCTCCATCTCGAGCAGGATGCGGGCAAGAGCCTGCACGACCAGCATCCCGATCATTCGCATGTCGATCTCAATCGCGCCGGAGTTGCGCTGATGGAGATCGTGACCAAGCCGGACATGCGTTCGGCGGAGGAAGCGGCGGCATTTCTACGCAAGCTTCGTGCCATCGTGCGCTATCTCGGCACCTGCGACGGCAATATGGAGGAGGGCTCCATGCGCGCCGACGTGAACGTCTCCGTGCGCAAGGCCGGCGCGCCGCTCGGCACGCGCTGCGAGATCAAGAACGTCAACTCGATGCGCTTCGTGGCCCAGGCGGTCGAGTACGAGGCGCGCCGGCAGGTGGATATTCTCGAATCCGGCGGCACGATCCGCCAGGAAACGCGTTTGTTCGATTCACGTGCCGGCGAAACGCGCTCGATGCGATCCAAGGAAGAGGCGCACGACTATCGCTATTTCCCCGATCCCGATCTTCTGCCGCTCGAGCTCGACGAGGCTTTCATCGAACGGATCGCGCAGTCGCTGCCGGAATTGCCGGACGACAAAAAATCCCGATTCATCAAGGACTACGGTATTCCCGCCTACGATGCGGGCGTACTCGTCGCCGAACGCGAACTGGCCGACTATTACGAAGCAATGACGCGCGGCGCCGATCCGAAGCTCGCGGTCAACTGGCTCAACAACGAGATTCTCGGTCGACTCAACCGTGACGGGCGCTCGATTGTGGATTGTCCGGTAAGTGCTGACGCCAATTGCGCGATTCTCGCGATGATCACCGACGGAACGATCTCGGGAAAGATCGCGAAGGACGTTCTCGACATCGTCTGGAGCGAAGGCGGCGATCCGAAACAGGTCGTGGAGACGCGCGGATTGCGTCAGGTCACCGATACCGGCGCGATCGACAAGGCGATCGACGCCGTCATCGCCCAGAATCCGGCGAAGGTCGAAGAAGTGAAGGCGAAGCCGAAACTGATCGGCTGGTTCGTCGGTCAGGTGATGAAAGAGACGGGTGGAAAGGCCAATCCGCAGGTCGTCAACGACATGCTGAAGACCCGTCTCGGGGTGCCCGACTGAGGGTGATTCGCACATTTGCAAGCCGTTGACGGGTCGGAAGCGTTGGGGCAGGCAATTCCGTCCGTACACAGACGAACGTCTAGAATCCAGTAATTTATTGGGATTCATGCAATCCGCGCATTCGGGCCGGATGCGGGGGTGGGGCGTGGTATTGCTTCGTTAACTCAACCCACTCATATTCTTGGTGTTTTGGGGGTGCGAGTCGCACGACCCGGAAACGTAAGAGGAGTCGTTTCATGCCAATGACTGCAAAGAAGAGAAAGCCGGCCAAGCGTAAGGCGGCGAAGAAGCGTACGGCCCGCAAGGCGGCGAAGAAGACCCGCCGCAAAGGTGGCCGGAAGACGAAGAAAGCCGCAAAGCGCAAAGTACGGCGCGCGAAAAAGGTTGCTCCTGCGGTTCCTATGTAGGGCATCCTAATGGTGAAGGCAGAGGCCGCGGTATCCATTGAAGGGCGTAAGCGCTCCGAAATTGGGTACCGCGGCCGTGCCCCACGACGGGCGGGCGTGTCACCGCAAGTTTTTCCCGCCCCCTAATTTTTCCCCGACATCGCCAGTGAACGATCCCGGCCCGCACAAGCGGGCCGTCGAGCCGACCTTATCGCCCGTGTCGACGGGCGCCGGGCCGCGTGTCGCTCGTCGTATTATCTCGAGACCCCCTCACCCATGACTGCGCAGATTGATGGCGCAGCGTACTCCTTCCCCTCTCCCCCGCCATCCGCGCCGGCCTGCACTTGGCTCGGGGCGGGGGAGAGCGGAAACGAGCGCTGGACCTTCAATCTGTTCGGATATGGGTGAGGGGGCGCGACGAGGACGCCGTCGATCTGCTGAGAAAATCGGTGAGCGGAAGCCTTTGCATATGAAGCATTCGCGCCGCGCGATCGCAGCGCCCTCGCGCTCCCGCCACATACATTAAGACATTCTGAAATTTGCCGTTAACCCCGCTTTAGCACGTCCTCGCCAATTTTGTTCCTACGACCGCAGGAGAAGGCCTGTGGGGGGCGAGCCGCGTCACCGGCTCAGTCGTGGGGGACTCGAATGGTCTGCATTGATGTCGATGCGCTGACGCAATACGAGAACGATGCGAAGAAGGGGCGCGCCGACGCGCTCTATAATCTGGGGCTGGCTTACTCGACCGGTCAGGGTGTGAGCATCGATTACGTCGCCGCGCACAAATGGTTCAACCTGGCGGCGATGAAGGGGAGCGAGATCGCCAAATCCTGGCGCGCTCAGATTTCCGCCGAGATGAGTTCGGGCCAGATCGCGGAGGCGCAACGCCTCGCCCGCGAATGGCTGTCGATCACTCGCTAGCTTTCAAGGTTGCGGCTTCGCGATCGACGTAATGCCGACCGAAGTGAACTGCTGCGCTCCGGGCTGGGGCGGCTCGGCGGGGAGCACGGCCTGGCTGCCGGTGATGGCCGAACTCTCGACCGGCTTCGGCACGGGTGCCGGGATGCTCTGATCGGGCCCCGTCTGCGCCGGCGGTGTCAGGACTTTCGTCTGCGGCGCATCGGGACGATAGAGATCGGCCAGGATCTGGAGCTTCTGATCGTGGCCGGCCAGCCGGTTGCGATAGACCTCCATGTTCTCCAGCACCCGCTCGACATAATCGCGGGTCTCGTAGAAGGGAATCTGCTCGATCCAGTCGACCGGATCGACGCGCGCGTCGCGCGGGTCGCCGAACTGCGCGATCCAGCGCCGGACATTGGTCGGGCCGGCATTGTAGGCGGCGATGGTCAGCACATAGGAGCCTCCCCAGTTGGACAGCTGCCCGGCCAGCTCCGTCATGCCGATCTTCATGTCGTAGTAGGGATCGCGGGTCAGATCGTTGGGCCGGTACGGAAGACCCGCAACGCTCGCCAGATGACGAACGCTGGACGGCATCACCTGGATGATGCCTTTGGCGCCGGCGCCCGACACTGAATCCGGATCGAACTCCGTTTCCTGCCGGATGATGCCGAGCACCAGTGCGGTTTCCGGAGGCGTGCCCGGGCCTACATAGGAGGGGACCGAGATCACGGGATGCGAATAGAGCGGCAGCCAGACGCCGTTATAGCTCGCTTCCTTGGCAACGCGGACGGCGACCTCGCGAAAGCCCATGCGCGTGACGTCTTCGGCGAGGAGCTTGATGTGCTTCGGATCGCTGTAAACGTCGACATCGTGGACCGCGAAATTGCGCAACAGGCTTTCCTGTCCGAGATCGGCCAGGATGCGGATGGCGCGCGTCAGCGCCTCGTGCTCGTAGTCCTCGCGCGCCGAGGTCGGGTCGATGGCCGCTGTCCGCACATGCAACTCGGGCGCAGGATCGATGCGCGCCAGCGCCAGCTGGCCGTAGAACGTCTCCGGCGCATCGGATGCGATTTTGTATTGCTGCCAGGCCTGCGCGTTGTCGCCGAGCGCTTCATAGGCGCGGCCTTCCCAATAATGCGCGCGGGCGCGGCTAATGGGACGCGAAACGGCCTGCGCGATATTCTTGAAATGGGTGAGCGCGGTCTGCGGATCCTTGAGGAAGCGCAGCGCGATCCAGCCCGCGAGGAATTCGGCATCGGAATAGTCCTTGCCGTTGTCCGGCTCAAGACCGCTATGGGCGGCGATCTGATAGGCGCTCGTATAGCTCGAGAGCTGCAGCGCCTCGCGCGCGTCCTGACTGAGCTCGCTCCACCAGCGCGAGGGACTGATCTGCGCCATTTCCCGTGTGGGCGAGCGCACGAGCAGCTTCGGAAGCTCGTCGACGTTCATCTGCTGGCGCAGGAGCTTGGCGCGGTCGAACACGATGCCCGGATCGTCGCGATAGGTCTGCGGCAGGTCGGCGAGCATCCGCTCGCCGCTCGCCGGATGGGTCCTCAGCGCAAGCCGCGCCTCGCCGATGCGCTGGGCGTCTTCCGGCACGCGGGACATCTCGCGCCGCGCGGCGGTCAGGTCGTTCCGGGCCAAAAGACGCGACAGGCGCTCGCGGTCGGCGTCGGGCGTGAGATAAGCGCCGTCGCGCTGGATGATCGTGAATTCCTGGTCCGGCTCGAAATTGCCGTCGATCCAGCCGGCGCGGAGAAGCTCGCGCCCGCGCGTCGTCGAGCCTGAGGCGATCAGGGCTTCGCCGAGCCTGACCTTGCCGATATTGGACACCGGTGCGCGATCGCCGAACCAGGCGATGATGCTGTGCGGATCCATGTTGGGATCGATGGCGTGTTCGGCGCGGGCATAGAGCGTGTCGAGATTGGGCCAATCGGGATATTTGGTCAGGAAGTCGCTGATCTGACCGAAGGAGGCGCCGCTGTTCCTGTCCAGCAGATAGCGCCATTCGATCAGTCGCATCGCGATGGGATCGCGGCCTTGCGCCGCCAGTCCGCGTGCCGCCGTCCAGTCGCCCCGATCGGCCGCATCGAAGGCGCGGGCATAGAGCTCGTGTTCGCCGGCGCTCAAAACATGCACGAGGCTGGCTCGCCTCTCGCCGCTGAGAACCGGACCCGAGTCGCCGGTGTCAGAGATCGGCGCCATCATCACGACATTGCCCTGCCGGCTCAGTCCGGAAGGGAGTTGATCCGACGGTGTCTGCGCGGCGGCGGCGCCGATGCCGATCGCGGCTGTAGCCAGAAGAGCCGCGCGCAGGGCCTGGGCGAAACGTGGCGAGTTGGACGAAGATTCGTGGTCCATGGAACGTCGACAGGATAGCTTTCCGGTTGCGAGTTCGCCAGATTCGCGGCTTGCCGCGGGCGTCTCGCGAGCGCTAATTTGCGCTGCGAGTGGTAAATCCGCCATTTCACTTCTGGCCAATGCGGATCATAGCTTCGTCTGTTAATCACAATCATGATGGATTTGTCATGCGCGACCAGCGCGAGCGTTTCAAAGGTTCCCTCCCGGCGCTGATCACGCCCTTCAAGAACGGTGATGTGGATGAAGCCGCCTTCCGGCGCTTCATCGCCTGGCAGATCGCGGAGGGCTCGCACGGCCTGGTGCCAGCGGGAACGACCGGGGAATCGGCGACGCTGAGCCACGAGGAACACAACCGCGTCATCGAAATCTGCATCGACGAGGCGAAGGGCAGGGTGCCGGTCATTGCCGGTACGGGTTCCAACGCGACCGACGAGGCCATCGCGCTGACGAAGCACGCCAAGGCAGCCGGCGCCGATGCCGTCCTCTCGGTGGCGCCCTACTACAATCGGCCGACGCAGGAAGGCCTCTACCGCCACTTCGCGGCGATCGCCGACGCCGTCGATATCCCGATCGTCGTCTACAATGTCCCCGGCCGCACAGCGGTCGACATTTCGGTGGAAACGCTGGCGCGGCTGTCGCGTGTCGCCAACATCGTGGGCGTCAAGGACGCGACAGCCAACCTGATGCGGCCAAGCCGCGAGCGGCTCGCCTGCGCCGAGGGCTTCCGGTTTCTGTCAGGCGAGGATGGGACTGCGCTCGGCTATATGGCCCATGGCGGCCATGGCTGCATTTCCGTCACGGCGAACGTCGCGCCGAAGCTCTGCGCCGAATTCCAGGACGCCTGTATGCAGGGCGCCTTCGATACGGCGCTCAAGCTCCAGGACCGCCTCATGCCGCTGCACGATGCGCTATTCTGCGAGTCGAGCCCGATCCCCGTAAAATTCGCCGTTTCGTTGCTCGGCTTCAGTTCGGACGAAGTGCGTCTGCCGCTGGTGACCGCGAGCGAAGGGGCGCGGGCGCGCGTGCGTGAGGCGATGGTCTCCGCCGGCCTGATCAAGGCCTGAAGGTCGTGGCCAAGAAGAAAGACGACCCCGAACGGCGCGTCGTCGCCGACAACCGCAAGGCGCGCTTCGCCTACGCCATCGATTCGACGCTGGAAGCCGGTCTGATGCTGATGGGTTCGGAGGTCAAAGCGCTGCGCTCGGGCAAGGCCACGATCGCGGAGTCCTATGCACAGGCAAAGGACGGCGAAATCTACCTGATCAACGCCTATATCCCCGAATACACGATGGCGAACCGCTTCAACCACGAGCCGCGGCGGCCGCGCAAAGTGCTGGTACACAAGACGGAAGCCAAACGCCTGGCGCAGGCCGTCCAGCGCGAAGGCATGACGCTGATTCCGTTGCGCGTCTATTTCAACGCCCGCGGTATCGCCAAGATCGAGCTCGGCATCGCCAAAGGTAAGAAGCTGCACGACAAGCGCGAAACCGAGAAGAAGCGTGACTGGGCGCGCGACAAGGCACGGCTGATGCGCGCGAAAGGGTGAAGTGATGAGCGAGACCGACGACGACAAGCCTGAGCTCATCGGTCGCGTGAAGGACAAGCTGATCCGCTCGAAGGAAGAATGGGCGGACAAGGGACGCGCGCTGACCGGAAAGGCGGACCTGCGTCACGCCCGCCGCCTGCCGCCCGGCCAGAAGCTGACGCAGAACTGGCCTGTGCTCGATCTCGGCGTGCAGCCCGATGTGAAGCCCGAGAAATGGCACTTGCGCGTGACGGGCCTCGTCGAGAACGCGCTGCACTGGACGCTGCCGGAGTTCATGGCGCTGCCGCAACAGGATTTCGTCAGCGACATTCATTGCGTGACGACCTGGAGCCGCTACGACAATCACTGGCAGGGCGTCTCCGCCCGAACCATCCTCGATCTCGTGAAACCGAAGCCGGACGCGCGGCACGTGATCTTCCATTCCTATGACGGCTACACTACCAACGTGAAGCTCGACGTCTTCGCCGAGCCGGATGTGCTGCTGGCGCATTCCTGGGAAGCAAAGCCGATTCCGCGCGAGCATGGCGGACCGGTGCGCGTCGTGATCCCCCAATGGTATTTCTGGAAGAGCGCCAAATGGGTGAACCGCATCGAGTTCACCGCCGAAGACCGCCCCGGCTTCTGGGAAGTCCGCGGCTACCACAACGAAGGCGATCCGTGGAAGGAAGAGCGGTACAGCTGACGGTGCTCCCCGCCCCATCAAACGGTCGTTTTGGCTTCTCCGCGAAGGTCGGTCTATAGTGCGGCACACCGACAGGGGGAAGAATGCCAAATGTATTCGCCGCGGCTTCTTTGGTCTTGTTCATCGTTTCGGCATCCGCAGGTGCGCAGGAGGTCGAATCCATAAATGGAACATGGAGCGGCACCGGCCATCAAACGCCGGCCGGCACCGCCGGTCCGGCGCACTATGCGATTGCAATGACCATAAGCGGAAACGGCGGCACGATCGGTTATCCCGATCAGCATTGCGGCGGAATGATCGCGCGGATCGGAGACGGCGGCAGCTCCGGGACTTTTCGTGAGCACATCACCTACGGCGCCGACAAATGCGCTGACGGCGCAACGATCACGGTCCATGCCCGCAACGGCCAGCTCGATTGGGCGTGGGGCGGGGTGTCCGGCGGCAGCGCCGTTGCGGTGCTGGTGCGGTCGCCCTGACGATTTATAGGACCGCTGCGTCTAGAACATCTCTGTCGTAGACGTCATGTCGCCCCCCGCAAAGGGGAGGTGGAACGAGCGTTAAAGCCCAGATGTTCTTCATTTCACCGCCTGAAAGCGGACTTCGCCGTTGTTCAGAAAGCACGTCTTGTCGAACAGCCTGAGATCGAGAGGGTTGGGGAGCCTGACGTCTTTCAGGTCGGGGAAGGGTTTTGCAGCCGGGTTGTAGGACCGGTCGATCTGCGAGATGAAGATGACGATCAGGCCGCTGTCGCGCGCGAACGACTTCAGCGTGCGCACCTGATCCATCAGCGCGGGATTTTCGCGGCGCTGATCTAGGAGTTGCAGGTAATCGACGACGATCAGCGTCCCGCGCGGCGCTCCGGCCGTTTGCTTCACGATGTAGTCGGCGCTGATGGCGTCGGAGCTGTCGAACGCAAACCGTCCGTCGAAATCCCTGCTGTCAACGCCGATGTCGCGGAAGCGGTCCGCCATATCCCCCGCGGTATATTCGAGCGTAAACAATATGCCGCGACCGCCCGCCTTCATCGCTTCCACGGCAAGTTCAAGGCTTAGCAGGGTTTTCCCTTGCCCGGGCCTCGCGCCGATCAGCACAAGGTCGCCAGGCTTCAGCAGAGCGAACAATTTGCTGGCCGGTCTTGTTGCCGACAATTTGGCCGCGAGCAGGCTCCACGCGCGGAAGCCTTCGCGGACGGCAATGCGGTCCAGCGCTTCGTGCAGCGGAATGTTTTGCTCGCGGGATAAGCGCTTTGCCTCACGTTTGAGGCGATAAGCTGGCGCAGACAGCTTCAACATGGAAACCTCCTATTGCGAGCAACGATCGCAACCCCTCCTTATGCTGGCGCTCGAACAGTCGGTTCAGGTGATCCAAGCGCCCGGTATCGAACATACTTTCCCGATCGGAGGGGGGAGGCGTGGGCCGCGCCGGAATCACATCATAACTCAACTTCCGCAGGCGAAAAACCGGCGCGTGACACGGCTCACCCAATGCAGCCGGCCGGACGCCTTGTCCTCGTTTCGTAGATAGAAATCGACACTGTCCTCAACTGTCGCTCTTCACGGATGCCTCGCCAGACTCGGGCGGCTCTTTGACAGTGCGAATGATGGGGATCTCCACTTCGCTTTGCGGATGCGGTGAAGCGCGTGCGGCATGCTGGCGCGCCGGCCCAACACGTGGCCATTGGGACGTATACGGACGAATCTTGTCCTGGAGTCCCCTGATATCGTCCGCGGCGTTCGCGTCGAAACGCGCTTTGGGCCCGTCGTCTCAGGTCGAAACGCATCCCCGCCTCGAGGCGATTTTTCCCGCCCCTGATGTTTCCCCTCATAGCAGGGCATTGCGCGATGCCGTTTCGTTCGACAGAGGCCTGGGTCTGTCGCCGTTATAGTCCCGCCGCCTTCTTCGCCGTCGCCACGGCCTTCTCGAACATCTTCGCGGTCAAGACGCCCGTGTTGGTGTTGTAGCGCGAGCAGTGATAGCTCGCGACGAGTGTGATCTTGCCCGTGTGATGCGTCGCGCCGTGCGCGAAGGGATGGTCCTTCTTTTTGATGGCGAGCGCCGACAGCACGCTGTTGTGCGAAATCTGCCCGAGCGTCAGGATCGCTTTGAGGTTCGGCATCTGCGCGAGCTGCGCACCGAGGAAAACGCGGCAGGTGTTGATCTCGACCGGCAGCGGCTTGTTCTCCGGCGGCACGCAGCGCACGGCGTTGGTGATGGCGCAATCGATCAGCGTAAAGCCATCATCCGCGTGCGCTTTGTAATCGCCGCGCGCCAGTCCCTGTGCCTTCAGTGTCGAATAAAGAAGCTCGCCCGCATAGTCGCCGGTGAAGGGACGCCCGGTCTTGTTGGCGCCGTGCAGTCCCGGCGCGAGCCCCACGATCAGCAGTCGCGCATCCGGGGACCCGAAGCTCGGCACGGGCGCATTGAAGTAGTCCGGATAGCGCGCGCGATTGTCGGCGCGGAACTGCACGAGCCTTTCGCAGCGCGAACAATCGCGCGGTGGCTCGTCTATCCAGCCCCCCGATGAACTCACGCAGCGTGCGAGGCTTGCGCTGTCGTGCGCGCACCGCCTTCGCGCATGATCACGGCCTTCAGCTCCTCGAGCTCGATGAAATTGTCGGCCTGCCGGCGCAGCTCGTCGGCAATCATCGGCGGCTGCGTCCTGATCGTGGAGACGACGCTGACGCGGCGACCTTTCCGCTGCACGGCTTCGACCAGCCGGCGGAAATCGCCGTCGCCCGAGAAGATCACGATGTGATCGACCATGTCGGCCATTTCCATGACGTCGATGGCGAGCTCGATATCCATGTTCCCCTTCACGCGGCGTCGCCCCTGGATGTCGGTGAATTCCTTCAGCGGTTTGGTCACTACGGAGAAGCCGTTGTAGTCAAGCCAGTCCACCAGCGGACGCAGGGGCGAGAATTCCTGATCTTCGGCGACCGCGGTGTAATAGAACGCGCGCATCAGCACGCCTTTGCGTGCGAAAAGCTCGAGCAGCCTTTTATAGTCGATGTCGAAAGCGAGCCCCTTCGCCGCGCCGTAGAGATTGGCGCCGTCAATGAATAAGGCGAGTTTCTCTTGGGGGTAGAAAAGCATTGGAATTTCTCCTAAGACGCGCAAACTTGATCTGAATAGGCCCCCGAAAGGCTCAGTTTTCTAGGACATCTATGGTTTTGTGCAAGCAGTCTTGGCGAGGACTGTCATGATTTTGATCGCGCTCGGAGCCAATCTGCCGTCACGGGCGGGTCAGCCTTCCGAAACGTTGCGCGCGGCGCTCGGTGCGCTTGCAGACCGTGGAATTTCCGTGCGCGCCGTCTC
>DATKON010000067.1:0-43167 GCA_035524575.1 Rhizomicrobium sp. | reverse complement strand
CGTGAGATTGGTGGCGTCGACCATGTCGCCGAAATGGGCGTGAAAGCGGCTCTTGGCTTCGTGCTCGTCGAGATAGAGGTGATCGATGCGGGCGGTATTGAACGAGGACGAGCGGCGCTTCAGCCCGTGGACCTCGTAACCCTTGGCGAGCAGCAGCTCCGCCAGATAGGACCCGTCCTGCCCGGTCACACCCGTAATCAGCGCAACTTTAGCCATGTCTGATGTTGTCCTGGGCGATGGCTGCTTCGGGCTGGAAGACAGGATACAAACGCTCGCCATCGACGGTGCTGCGATAAATTGCGTATTTTTCCCGGACGAAATTCTCGACAAGGCTCCGGAACACCTCCGGAGCAAATTGCTCGGCGTTGGCCCTGCAGGCTTGGGGGCGGAACGAAGCGCGTTCGGACTCGAATCGTTCGACCGTCTCCATGATCGCTTCGGGCGTCTGCTCGTCGAAGAAGAGCCCGGTCCGGGCAGGGCCTGCGCTGACCACGGTTTCGAGCGCGCCGCCTTCGCCATAGGCAATGACCGGCGTTCCGCAGGCTTGCGCTTCGAGGACGATGATGCCGAAATCTTCCTTGGCCGCGAACAGGAACGCGCGCGCCCGCTGCATATGGTCCTTGAGAACCGAGAAGGGCTGATAGCCGAGCAACTGAATGTTCGGGCAGCCCGCCGCGATTTTCTGGATCTTGGCCGCTTGCGGACCATCACCGATCACCACGAGGCGCCGGTGCGGCATGCGGCGGAAGGCCTCGACGATCACATCGATCCGCTTATAGGGGACCTGGCGCGATGCAGCGAGATAGAAGTCTTCCTTTTGCTCCCGGGGCGTGAAGGAGCTGACATCCACGGGCGGATAGACCACCACGGAGCTGCGACCGTAGAATTTTCTGATTCGCGCCGCAACAAAATGCGAGATGGCGACAAATTCGTCGACGCTGCCGGTGGTCGCCGCATCCCAAATCCTGAGGTAATGCAGAATCGCGCGCGCAATCGCGCCCTTCACGCCCTTCGTGAGATTGGCTTCGCGCAGATATTCGTCGCGAAGATCCCACGCGTAGCGCATGGGTGAACAACAGTGCGACACATGGAACTGGCGAGGGCCGACGGTCACACCTTTGGCGACGGCGTGGGAGTTCGAGATGACGATGTCGAAGGACGACAGGTCGAACTGTTCGACGGCCATCGGGAAGAGCGGCAGATAGCTGCGGAACCTGCGGCGCGCAAAGGGTAGCTTTTGTATGAAGCTGGTGCGGGGCGTCTTGCCGCGCAGGAAGTGCCGGTCCTTGTCGGGAAGAAAATCCACAAGGCAGAAAAGTTCCGCCTCCGGAAACGCCAGAAGTATCTGCTCAAGCGTGCGCTCGGAACCTGCATAGGTTTCAAGCCATTCGTGGACGACCGCTACCCGCATTCCCGCTCAGTTCCGTATCGAAAGGGCTGCCATCCGCCTTCGAATGCCCCCCAAGACAGCACGATTCGCAAGACGAGCGGAACGTGGCGCAAGGGATTCGGTACCCCGAATCCATCTAACACACCCCGACAATGGAAGCTAACCATCATTTCGGTCTGCGAAGCTGTTCACACGATTCATCGTGCACTGCGTACATGTTAAAAAATGGTTTCGACTCCCGACGGATCGAGCGATGCCTATAAGAAAAGCCATGCGCATGCCGCCGCCACGATCGCTGATCGTCTCGCCGGCAAAGCAGGGCGTTTCCGCGAATGCGCAAATCTGGGCAATGATGGGCCGGTTGCGTTCCGGCGCCGCCCCTTGCTAGTGCGGTACCGGCTGTTCGAGAATCGATGATGCTGAGTTCCGCCGGCCGACACACGGTCGTGATCCTGAACGACTTCGGGACGGTCAATGGCGGCGCTGCCAAGGTCGCCATTGAAAGCGCCTATGGTCTTGCCGGCCGCGGCCATCATGTCTCGTATTTCTGTGCGGTCGGACCCACCGACAGGCGTTTGCACGAGGCGGGCGTCGAAGTCGTCTGTCTTGACCAGCCTGCCAGCCTTGACGATCCCAATCGCGCGCGCGGCGCGGTCCGAAATCTGTGGAGCTCCGCTGCCGCTCAACGCCTCGCCGGCTATCTCGCCCGCAAGCCGGGTGGCGTCGTTCATATCCACGGCTGGTGCAAGGCGCTTTCGCCGAGTGCGCTTTGGACCGTGCGGAACAGCGGCCTGCCGGCGGTCGTCACCATCCATGACTATTTTCTCGCTTGTCCCAATGGCGCGCTGTTCGATTATCGATCGAACAAGAACTGTCCGCTAAGGCCGATGTCGGCGGCCTGTATCGCGCGAAATTGCGACAAGCGTTCCTACGCCATGAAGGCGTTTCGTGTTCTGCGCCAAACTATCCAGAACTCGGCCATGAATGGAGCGCACACGCCCTGGCATTTTGCAGCGGTGTCGCAATTTGCATTGAACAAAATCGCCCCATTCCTGCCGAAGCCCCACACCGCGTCCATTCTCGAAAATCCGGCCGATCTTGTGCGTCTGCCGCCCGCTGAGCCCGCCCGGTCGAATCTGTATCTCGCCGCCGGCCGGCTTTCGCCCGAAAAAGGATTCGATGTTTTCGCGGCGGCGGCCGCGCGCGCGGGCGTTCGCGCGACAATCATTGGTGAAGGCGAATGTCGCAGCGGGGTCGCCGCCGCCAATTCCTCACTGGAAATGCCAGGCTGGCTCGAGCACGCCGAATTCGTCACCAGGCTTCGCGAGGCGCGCGCGCTGATCTTCCCGTCACTGTGGCCCGAGACGCACGGCCTGGTTCCTCTGGAAGCAGCCGCGCAGGGGATTCCGCCGATCGTAAGCGACAACACGGCGGCGCGTGATTGGGTTGTCGATGGACGAAACGGACTGCACATCCATGCAGGAGATATCGGCGCGCTGGCGGCAGCGCTTGAACGGCTGAAGGATGACGCGCTGGTCGCCCGCCTCGGGCGTGCGGCATATGACGACTACTGGGCGCATGCGCCTACGCTCGCAAAGCATGTCGACGCCCTCGAAGCACTTTATGAGTCGCTTCTCCTCGGCCGCGCGGGCAGACCTGCCTCGGCAGGGCTGGCGGCAGGCGCCTGAAGGCCGGCCTGCTCGCGCTGGCTGTGCGCGGCGGTGGGCCGAACTTTTGGACGCGGGACGGCCCCAAACTCCGCATCTTCTGTTGCATGCGCAGTTGCGTGCAACTACGGACGGCGACCGCAACGCGCGAGCCGCGAAAAAGTATGTATGCGGAGCATATGTCTCGCGATCACAAATACGAAAGCGCGCGACATTGATGACGCCGTAAGCTTCGCTGCACGAGGTGCTTGCGCGGCTGCAGCTCGCAATCACAGGCTGCGAATGCACGGCGCTTCGTTTATCGAATGTGAGCGCTGCGCGCGAAGCGAAGCATGCGCTGTCCCACATTAATGATGCGACGCATCGCCCGAAGATGTGCCGCAACAAGTTGCACAACGCGGCGGAACTGAAGCGTGCGCAGCGCGCTAGATACCTGCCGAGGCGCTGCGGCTGATCGCGCTGCATGTGCTTCGGAATCATGAGTTCGGTCGCGACGGACCGACACGACCGCCGGCGGGGCCGCGGCAGTGGTCGACGTCGCATGCGTAAGAGGGATGCGTCCATGCAGTACAACGATCGCGTCGTCGTTGCGATTCCAACCTTCAACGAAGCTCAAAACATCGAAACGGTCATTCGGACGATCGCCACGGAAAAAGCGGAGTTGCCGGGCCTCGAAATCGCCGTCATCGACGGCGGCAGTAGGGATGAAACGGTCGCCATCGCGCGCCGGATCGCCAATGAGCTTCCTTTCGTTCACGTCTTTTCTCATCCTGGCGAATGGATCAGCGCCGCGGTCAATTTCGCGGCTGCCTTCTGGACGGGCAAAGCCGACGTGATGATCCGCTGCGATGCGCATGCCCATTACCCCAAGCGCTTTGTCTCCCGGCTTGTGAAAACGCTCCATGAGACGGGCGCCGCCTCCGTCGTGGTCCCGATGGATTCGGTCGGCCGCGACGGCTTCGAGAAAGCGGTCGCCTGGGTGTCGGATACGCCGATGGGATCGGGCGGCTCTGCCCATCGCGGCGGTCACAAGAGCGGGTTCATCGACCATGGCCACCACGCCGCATTCCGGCTCGAGAATTTCGTCGCTGTGAGAGGCTACGACGAAGCCTTCATCTGCAACGAAGACGCGGAGCTCGACTGCCGCATCCGCGCGGCCGGCGGAAAGATCTATCTCGATGCCAATATCAGGGTCGACTATTACCCGCGGAAAACGGCGAAGGCTCTGTGGAAGCAGTACTTCAAATATGGGCTTGGCCGCTCGCAGACGATCAAGCGGCATTCGGAGAGCGTGCGCCTGAGGCAGGTCGCCGTGCCCGGTCATCTCCTCTTCACGCTTTTTTCCTGCATGGCGGCCGCGGTGGCGCATTCCGCGCTTTTTCTGGCGTGGCCGATGCTCTACCTGGCCATGCTTGCTGCGACCTCGCTTGCGGTCGCTGTTAAGCATCGCTCGGCATGCGGGTTACTTGCAGGGCCGGCGGCGCTCATCATGCATACGGCATGGGGCCTCGGATTTTTGCGGGGATTTCTCTTTCTCGAGCCGTCGGTCATGGTCACGGCCATTCCCGCTCGTTCCTAGAGGATGCTAGGATTGCAGGGCGACGTCTCACTCGCCCTGCACAAAGGTTCCTGGCGTTCTCATGAAACTTCCAAGGCAATGCGCGGCGCTGATCGGCGGCCTCGGCACGCGGCTCGGCAGCCTGACCGCGAATACTCCCAAGCCGCTGCTGGACTGCGCGGGCCGTCCCTTCCTGTTCTGGGTGCTGCGCGAGCTTTCCCGCTTCGGCATTGAAGAGGTCGTGCTGCTGGCGGGCTACAAGTCCGAGCGGGTCGAGGAATTCTGCCGCGAAGCGCAGGCGCTGCTGCCGAAGCCGCTGACGCTCAAACTGTCCGTCGAGCCCGAGCCGGCCGGTACGGGCGGCGCGATCTGGCACGCGCGCGAGCTGCTCGACGAATCCTTCCTGCTGATCAACGGTGATTCCTGGATCGACACCAATCTGGCGCGTTTCTTCGCCGCAGCCGCGGAGGTCCCGGATGCGGTCGGTTACATGCTGCTTCGGGCGATGGAGGATTGCTCGCGCTATGGGGTCGTGGAGGTCTCTGGCTCGCGCGTTCTTTCATTCCGCGAGAAGCCCGGCATCAAGCAGCCGGGGCTCATCAACGGCGGTATCTTCATTCTTGATCGGGCGGTGCTCGACTATATCTCCCCGAACTGTTCGCTCGAAAAGGACGTCCTGCCGGTTCTGGCCGCCAAGCACCTGCTGCATGCCAAGGCAATGGAGGGCTATTTCATAGACATCGGCATTCCTGCCGACTATGAGCGCGCCCAGAAGGAGCTGCCGAAGCGCCTTCATCGTCCGGCGATCTTCTTCGATCGCGACGGAGTGCTGAACGAGGATTCGGGATGGGTCGGTTCGCCCGACCGTTTCATCTGGATCGACGGCGCGATGGAAGCCGTCAGACAGGTAAACGATCTCGGCTATCATGCCTTTGTCGTCACCAATCAGGCCGGCGTTGCGAAAGGCTTCTATGAAGAGCACGACGTTGCCCATCTTCACCGCTGGATGACGGGTGGCCTGCGGGCATTCGGCGCCACGATCGATGATATCCGCTATTGCCCGTACCATCCCGAAGCCGTGGTCGACCGCTATCGCCAGCATTCCGAGTGGCGGAAACCAGGGCCCGGGATGATCGTCGATCTGTTGCACAAGTGGGATGCCATCGCGGAGCGCAGCGTGCTGATCGGCGACAGACAATCCGACATGGAAGCGGCACGCGCGGCGGGCATTCGCGGGACTCTGTTCCGCGGCGGCAATCTCGGCGATTTTGTCCGGGATATCCGCGAGCCGCATACATCCGGCGTTGATGGACAACAGAAATAATCTCCAGCACAAAGACGATGACTCGAAAACGGGGCAGACGATGACCGCTCCAGCGGCCTTGGACAGTTTGGCCGCGGCAGCCGCCGCTGCGCGGCGCTGGCTTTTCGAAGAGGCGGCGCCTCTCTGGTGCAGGACGGACGCGCACGGGCTGTTTGCCGAGCAGATCGATGCGAAAGGACATTCCGTTCCGCTTCCCCACCGCTTGCGCGTGCAAGCCCGGCAGATCTACGCCATGTGCGAACTGGGCCGGCTAGGGTGGGACGGCGACTGGCGAAGCCCCGTCGAAGCGTGCGTCAGGACGCTTCTCGCGCGCGGACGGCGTGCGGACGGGCTGTTCATCCATACATTTGCCGACAACGGCGAGCCGCTTGATCGTCGTGCCGATCTTTACGACCACGCGTTCACATTGTTCTGCCTCGCCCATGCCGGCCGCGCGCTCGGTCGGGACGATTTGTGGGACGCAGCAGATGCCACGATGGATCGTCTCGAGAGCTGGCGCCATCCGAAAGGCGGATTCCGCGAAGGTGAAATCGACGGGCCACCGCGACGACAGAATCCGCATATGCATTTGCTCGAGGCGTCGCTGGCGCTGTGGCAGGCGACGGGCCGCGCGCGCTGGAAGGATCTGGCCGTCGAAATCGCGTCGCTCTGCCGGAGCAAGTTCATCGATCCCGCCACCGGGGCGCTGACGGAATATTTTGTCGACGACTGGGGTCGGCTCGGGACCGATGAAGGGGCTCTGGTCGAGCCCGGTCATTGCCTCGAATGGGCGTGGCTTTTCGAACGCCTCGGCGAAACCGGGATCGCCGACGGCGCTCAGCCCAGCGACGGTCTCGCAGGATTTGCGCGGCGCTTCGGACTCGATCGCGACCGCGACGTGGCCATCAACGAAATAGGCCTCGACGGCCGTGTCCGGAGCGCCAATGCGCGACTGTGGCCGCAGACCGAGCGCCTCAAAGCCGCGCTGGCGCGCTGGCGACGCACGAGGCGGAACGACGAACTGGACGAAGCTCTGCTCGCGGTGCGCGGTCTGTGGCGGTATTTCGAAATTCCGCTTAAAGGCTCCTGGCGCGACGTCCTCAAGCCCGACGGCACGTTCGTCGAGCAGCCCGCGCCGGCGAGTTCTTTCTATCACATCGTGTGCGCGCTTTCGGAGCTTCTCGAAACCGCTGATGCCGCGAGATGAGCTCACGATGTCTCGCTGGATACGGGGTCGTCCATACGGCTGCGCCGCGCGATCCAGGCGAGCGGCACGCACAGCGCGCTTAGTCCGATAACGGCGAGAAAGCCGCGCTTGTCGGCAGCATTGAAGAGAACGAGCAGGAAGATCTCGATCGCGAGCGCGACGGCCGGCAGCACCGGATAGCCGAGGGCGCGGAACGGCCGTTCGAGTCTGGGTTCGCGACGTCTCAGCGCGAAGAACGCGATGATGACAAGCACGCCCGAGACGGTGTCGAGCGTGCCGATCAGACCGAAAACGAAAATGAAGCTGCCCGTTGCCGCAAGCGCGAGGGAGCCGATGGCCGTCATCAGCAGCGCCAGCTGCGGGCTGCCGCCGGCATTCACGAAGCCCAGCTGCTGCGGCAGAAGACGATCGCGCGACAGCGCAAGAAGTATGCGCGGACTGCTCATGATGTTGGCGTTCGCCATCGAAAGCACGGTGATCATGGCGCCGATAGCGAAAAGCGCGGAGGCGAAGGATCCGGCCGCGCCCTGCAGCACGGTCATGAAGGGAAGCGCGCTGGCCGCCACGCCGCGAACGCCGAGTGAATAGAGAAGCGCGGCATTGACGATCAGGTAGAGCGCCGACGAGACGAGGAGTCCCGCGAACAGCGCGCGCGGCAGCGTCCTGGCGGGCGCATGGCTCTCTTCGAGAAAATAGACGGGCGCATCCCAGCCGCTGTAGGCGCCGCGGATGAGCTGATAGGCGAGCGCGATGCCCGTCCAGGTGATGGCCGTTTGCGGCGAGGGCAACACGGCTGCCGCCTGCGCCGGCACTGCGAACACCGCGACTATCGCGAAGAGGAGAAGCGCGCCGGCCTTCAGAAAGCTCGTCGCTTGCTGCAATGCGCGGCCTTCGCGAAGTCCCAGAACATTGGCGCCGTAAAGCACGAGCTGCACGGCGATGGCAATGCCGGCTTGGCGCGGTTCGGCGGCCGGCACGAGGATCGCAAAGAAGTTCGCGAATGACACGGCGCCGGCCGCAATGCCGGCGAGCTTGGAGCACCAGATCGACCAGCCGACGACGAGACCCGCGACGTCGCCCAGGGCCCGGCGCGCATAGACGTAAGGACCGCCGACTTTGGGCAGCGCCGTGCCCATCTCGACGAAGAGATTGGCATCGAGCGCGGCATGCAGCGCGCCCGCAAACCAGAGGAGGAGAATGATCTGCCCACTTTGGACGCTGACCGCGATCGCGGCGGGCGACCGCAGGATGCCGGCGCCGATGGTGTTGCCGAGCGCCACGGCCACGCCGAAGGCGACACCGAGGATGCGCAAAAGATTGCCGTGTGACGCCCGAGCCGCCATGCCGTTCCCCGTGTTCGGGACAAAGCGTAGCGAGGCGCCGCAGGAGCCGATAGGGGCGGAGGCTCGATCCCTGCTATCAGGGGAAAAAGCAGGGGCGGAAAAATTTCCGCCGGATGCCGGAATGCATCCGATGCCCATGGAACGGGCCTTTCCCGCGTGTCCGGCCGGCGCACCGCGTCGAAAAGCAGGGTCACCCAGGGCCAATTCCATCCGTACACGGATGAAATCGGCGAGGCGGGCGAGGATGGCGAACACGAGCGCCAAGGGGTACTCCTTGTGTACCAATTCGGATATATACTACCGATTAGGTTCGGCTCTGTCAAGCGAAATATTCACCTTTTGTTCTCAACGGTTTATCAAGCGCGAGCCAGACGAAGCTGGACAAAACCCTCCCCGCGCGAAGCGCTCATCCGCGGCGGAGCAGACGGAAGGATCTCGCATGGCCTTCAGGCGGCGGTGGCTCCCCCTCACCCGCAGCGGAGCAGATGGCGAAGCCTGTGCGCTGCATCCGTCGGCACGCTGTCGCTACCGACCCCTCAAGGGGAGAGGGGATTCGGAGCCTCGCTCCAGCAGGTGCTGTAGCCCTGTCCGAACTAATGCTTATGCAACACGCAGATTTTCTCCTCTCCCCTTGAGGGAGAGGGATGCAGGGCGCGGAATTCCAAACCCGCTCCGCCGTGGGTGAAGGGGGGAGCCGCTGCCGGTCAAAGTAAGAAGGATGCGGGCGGGACCCCGACGGGGCGATGCTCCATCGCCCGCAAGGCTACCCCTTATGCGCCCTCTCGAGCGCGGCGATGTCGAGTTTGACCATCTGGAGCATCGCTTCGCGGACGCGGTCGGACTTCGCGCGGTCCTTGTCGGCCATAAGCTTGTCGAGGATCGCCGGCACGATCTGCCACGACAGGCCGAACCTGTCGGTGAGCCAGCCGCACCGGCTGGGTTCGCCGCCGCCGGAAAGGAGCTTGTCCCATAGCTCGTCGATCTCCGCCTGGGTGTCGCAGGCGACATGCAGCGAGAACGCGGGCGTCAATTTGAAATACGAGCCGCCGTTGAGCGCCATGATCTCCACGCCGTTGATCACGAAGGTCGCAACCACGATCCCGCCGCGCGGGCCCGGCGCGCCTTCGCCGACGCGGGAGACGTTCACGACCTTCGAGTTCCTGAAGATGGACACATAAAATTCCATCGCCTCTTCGGCGTTGTTGTCGAACCACAGGAACGGCGTGATCTTCTGCATGGAACGTCTCCCGCTGTTTTCGTGCCAGGCTTCGCCGGCGAAAGCAAACCGCAAGTCATCATGCGCTCCCGTGCTCGTTACGCCTTGAAGACGGGTGAGACGAGGCGGGATCGACATGCCGGCGCGGAGATTTTTCGTGCGCGGAACGCTACGGGCGTTCAGGAGTAGACGAATTCCTTCCCGTCGAGGTCGATCTTGGGGAATTCGGTCTTCTCGGCCCAGTAGTCCTGCGTGTGCTGCCACTCGCGCTTGTCGCCGCGCCTGGGCATCAGATGCATGCTGCGCATGAGGTAGTTCGGATTGAAATTCTCCGGATCGATCCAGGAAAGGACCGGCATACCCTTGTCCTCGGGCCGCAGCGCCACCTCGACCTTCTTCGCGTGCTTCGCCGCCATGTGCTTCAGGAGGCGGCAGACGAAATCGCCGATGAGGTCGACGCGCAGCGTCCAGCTGGCGCGGAAATAGCCGAAGATCCAGACCATGTTCGGCACGCCGGTGAACATCATGCCGCGATAGGTGACGGTGTCGGCGAAGTCGATCTTCTTGCCATCGACCACAAAGGGAATGTCGCCGAGCACGCTCAAATTGAATCCCGTTGCCGTGATGATGATGTCGGCTTCGAGCTCTTTGCCCGATTTGAGCAGCAGGCCCTTTTCGGTGAAGCGCTCGATCTCGTCGGTCACCATCGAGGCCTTGCCGGACGCGATGCCCTTGAACAGATCACCGTCAGGAACGAAGGCGATCCGCTGCCGCCACGGGCGATAGCGCGGCGTAAAATGGGTCTCGATATCGTAGTCGGGCCCGAGATAGGCGCGCACGCCGGCAAGGAGCTCCTGCTTGACGGCTTCCGGCTCGTCGAAGGAGCGGCGGGTGAAATTGTCCTGATCGCGCAGGATGCGCCGGCGGACGATCTCATGGATCCATGTCTCGTCGACATCGAGCTCGCGCAGCTGATTGGCGAGTTCGTTTTCGTTCCGGGCGGGGATGAAATAGGTCGGCGAGCGCTGGACGACCGTCACATGCGCGCAATCATCGGCGATGGAGGGCACGAGCGTTGCCGCCGTCGCGCCCGAGCCGATCAGCACCACTTTCTTGTTCTTGTAATCGAGATCTTCGGGCCAGGTCTGGGGATGAACGATCCGGCCTTTGAAATCCTCCATGCCTTTCCAGTGCGGCGTGTAGCCTTCGGCGTGGCGGTAATAGCCCTGGCACATCCAGAGAAAGTTCGCGGTGAAGCGCAGCCGTTCGCCGGTGTCGGTGCGTTCGGCCTCGATGGTCCAGAGATTGTCTTTGCTCGACCAGTTCGCGGACAGGATTTTGTGGCGATAGCGGATGTGCTGCGCGAGATCGTTCTCGTCGATCACTTCGCCCAGATATTTGAGGATCTCGTCGGCGCTGGCGATCGGCGCGCCGACCCACGGCTTGAAGCGATAGCCGAAGGTGTAGAGATCGCTGTCGGAGCGGATGCCGGGATAGCGATGGATGTGCCAGGTGCCGCCGAAGCTTTCCAGCGCTTCGAGCACGACGAAGCTCCGGTCCGGGCACTGTTCCCGCAGATGATAGGCGGCGCCGATGCCGGAGATGCCGGCGCCGGCGATCAGCACATCAAAATGCTGCACCGCTGCTTTTGCAGCCGGTCGTTCGAGTGTTTCCGTTCCTGACATCGTTTGTTCACTTCCGACGATAACCTTTGGTATCAAATTATACGCATTGTCCTGATGGACTTTGACGTCGATCAATCCGCTTCCGCGAACGCGTCGCAGTCTCTATGCGCCTGCGGCGACCGCCGGTTCTTCCGCGACGAAGCCCTTCCAGTTCTGCATGTAGCCGATGAATTTTGGGCTCAGCCCTTCCATCGCCAGATAGTCGCGGCTGACGGGCAGTGCGATCTGTTTGAAATGCGGATCGGCCGCCACGCGCTTCGGGAAATCATGATGAAGAATGCCCGCGCGCCCGATGATGGCAAAGTCCGCGCCGTCTTCGAGCACTTTGGCCGCGTCATCGCCGCCGGTGATCTTGCCGGCGACGCCGAGTCGTGTCTGCCCGCGGTTCAGCTCCGTGAAATACGCCATCAGACGTTTGGCCTTGAATTCTTCCTCGACCGGCTCCTTGAAGACATCCCACAGCGACATGTCGAGAAAATCGATCGCGCCGCTCTGCATCAGCTCGGCCGCGAGATCGCGGATCTCGGCGAGCTTCAGTCCGAAACGTTCGGGCGACAGTCGCACACCGAGCGTGAAATCGGATCGCGTGCGCTTGCGGACGCCGGCGATAATGTCCCGCAGGATTCGCGAACGGTTCTCGAGCGAACCGCCCCAGCGATCGTCGCGCCGGTTCGTTTCAGGGCTCAGGAACGCGCAAAGAATGTAGCCGTGCGCGCCGTGCAGCTCGACGCCGTCGAAGCCGGCGCGTTCGGCGCGGAGCGCGGCCAGGATGAAATCTTCGGTGAGCTGCTCGATTTCTGCCGCCGTCAGCGCCCGCGCGCCGGTGTCCTTGTCGTCGGAAGGACCGACCGGCGTGCTGCCGATCAGGTCCTTGGGCGAGCGGATGCCGGCATGATGGAGCTGGGCAATGGCGACGCTTCCCTGCGCCCGGATGGCGGCCGCGAGCCGCGTCAGGGCGGGCACATGCATGTCGCTGAAGATGCCCAGCTGGCCGGGAAAGCCCTGGCCCTGCGCCTGCACATGGGCCGCGCAGGTCATGGTGAGGCCGAATCCCCCTTCGGCCCGCATGGTCAGCCAGCGGTATTCCTCGTCGGAGAGGCGGCCGTCCTCGTGACTCTGGAGATTTGTAAGCGGCGCCAGCATGAAGCGGTTCTTCATGGCGGGGCCGCGCGTGAAGGAAAGCGGCTCGAAGAGTCGTGACATCGGGAGTTCCTTGGATAGCGATCCCACCGAATTTGGCGAGCCGGACGGGGCGGATCAAGCGCATCAAAGAGCTCACACCCGTGCGGGAAAGGGGTTACGGCCCCTTAATGTCGCGGTTTCGATACGATTTTTCGGGGAACTGCGCCAAAGCTTCGCTTTCAGGTTCCGGCTTTTTAGCCTACTGTTCCGTCAGCGCCGTAAAGAGGGAGTCCGTTCGCCATGACCATCCGTCTGTCCCTTGCCGCCACGGCGCTTCTGGGTCTCGCCGCATTTGCGAGCCCGGCTCTCGCGATCGAGCAGATCCACATTCCCGACTCGAGCGCGGCACAGAACAGCGGTCCGCCGGACGCGCTCTTCGACAAGTCGGTCCCGACCACGTGGCAGAGCAAACAGAACCAGCAGCAGTCGAACGGTCTGGGCAGCTTCCATTTCTCGGCCGGCGCGGGCAACAACCCCTATTCGGACGAGCAGCGGCAATACTCGACCGGTTTCCAGGGCGAGAATGCGGCAGCGCCGGGTTCGGAATTCCACAACAACGGCGTTCCGCTCGATCCCTATTACGCACCGCCGCCGCGCTGATCCTTATCCCGTAGAACTGTAGCGCCCGATCTTCGGCCGGAACGTTTCCGCACGCAGTCGTGATTCCGGTGGCCGGCCGCCAGCAATTACGCTCGTCCGATGGGGATGAGACACGTGTTGGTTTTCGCGGCTGCGGCGATGATCGTCGCCGTGGCGAACGCGAATGCCGGCATGCTCGACGCGAATGTCGTCTTCTCCGGCTACACGCCATTATCCAGCAATGTCGAACTGGCGCGGCGGCTGCTGACACCATTGACGGCGGCGCAGCTGCCCGAGCTCGTCGCGAAAACCGGCAAGATGCTTTCCGCGCAGCCCATCGATCTTTCGCAGGAAAAATTCGTCGTCTACGTGCCGGCGGCGAAGCCCGCGGCCGGCTACGGCCTTCTCGTCTTCGTGCCACCCTGGGACGACGCGCGCATTCCGCCGGCCTGGACGGATGTGTTCGATCAGGCGGGCATGATCTATGTCAGCGCGCTCAGGTCCGGCAACGACGCCAATCCGATCGGGCGCCGCGAACCGCTGGTGCTTCTGGCTTACGCCAACATGATCAAGCGCTATCCGATCGATCCGTCGCGCATCTATGTCGGCGGATTTTCCGGCGGGTCGCGCATCGCGATGCGGCTCGCACTGGCCTATCCCGATGTCTTCCGGGGCGCCTTTCTCAATTCGGGCAGCGATCCCATCGGCGATGCGACCGTGCCGCTGCCGCCGAAGGATCTGTTCTTTCGTTTCCAGGAATCCTCAACGCTCGCCTATGTCGCCGGCGAAGATGATACCAATGTCGTCCGGATCGATCGCGAGAGCCGGCATACGATGCACGACTGGTGCGTCTTCAATATCGAAAGCCGCGACATGCGCCGCACCGGACATCACAGCGCCGATGCGGACTCGCTCGCCTGGGCGCTCGATGTGCTCGACAAAAAAGAAAGTCCCGATCCTGCCGCGCTTGCCGACTGCCGCGCCGGAATTGATGCGGCGCTCGACGCCAAACTGCAGGAGGTGGAGTCTCTCATCGCGGCAGGGCGCCGCGACGAAGCGAAAGCGCATCTCGATGCGATCGACAAGACGTATGGCGGTTGGGCTGCGCCGAAATCCCTCGAGCTCGAGAAGCGGCTCGATGGTCCGTCAGCGCACCCATAGCCGACAGACGGGGCCGTCCTTTCCGTAAACCGGATCGCTGTCGGGTGCGCCCACCTCGGCAATCGCAGCGACGGCGTCGTCGTGAACGACTTCCCAAGGCTTCGGCTCGTCATAGTCGCTGCCGTCCGGATACGCGCCGACGACGAGGAAGTCCTCGCTCGCGGAGAGACGTTGATGCCCGGTGCCGGCGGGCAGCACGACGACGTCGCCCGCCTTGATGTGCAGGGTCCGTCCGCGCGCGCCGCCGAACTGCACGCTTCCGTGTCCGCGCGCGATGCCGAGCACTTCATGCGCATGCGTGTGGAAGTGCAGGAAATCGTAGATGCCGTCGCGCCACGCATCGCCCCAGCCGTTCGCCGCGAACAGATCTTCGATGACCGCCGCGGGATCGAACTCGTCCGGCAGACTGACGGCGGACAGATAGTGGATCAGCGGAAATGCCGGATTGTTGGGGGTCTGACCGTCATCGTCGAACGTGTAGGTGTTTGCCGTGCATGTTTGGGCGAGGTGCGGAAGATCGCGCGGGTTCGGGCGCGCGAGGCCGGTGATGCGCTCGAGCGCCTGTTTTGCGTTTTCAAGAATCGGCAAGGCACCGCTCCATGGAGCGGAAACCGTCCGCGTTTCGTAGGGTTCCGCGTCCGACGAGAATACTGTCCTGTCGGGCGATCCCGGTGTAGCGTTGCAACCAGGGTTTTGGGGACCGGGGCGGAATGGCAAGCACCGATGTCGCGGGCGTCGCCCAGGCGCTTGCCGATCAGCCGGTTTCCCGCGCCACCGGCAGCCGTCCGCTGCTCGCGTTTATCGTGCTGCTCCTGCTGGGCCTTTTGCTGGCGCCGCTCTATCCCAACAGCATCGCCTTCAACGCGCCGCACGCGAAGGACGGTGTCGTTTCCTTCAAATCCTGGGGGCCGCTGACGTCGCCCGTCGAGCTGAACGGCGAATGGACGCTCGTCTGGCACGGCGACAGCGAGCATCCCGACGACGAATGGCGGCCGGCGCGGGTGCCCGGTGCGTGGCAGGGCTTGCGCATGCCGAGCGGGCTTGTCCTGGGAGAAAGCGGCACCGCCACCTATCAGCTGACGATCCGGGATTTGCCGCCCGGCGAATACACGCTGCACGTGCCCATCATCACCGGCGCGAGCCGCATATGGGTCGACGGAAAGCTCGCGTCATCACTCGGCGTGTTCGGCGATTCCATGGCGACGACGCGCTATCTCGTCCGTTCGCAGGACGTGACGATCAGGAGCACCGGAAAGCCGATCAATCTTTCCGTCGACCTCGCCGAGTTCAACGACCGCAGCAACGGCTTTCAGTCGACGCCGATTCTGGGTCTTGCCGGCCCGATGCGCAGCTGGGCGAGTCTCGAATGGACGCATGATTTCCTGTTCCGCGTCTCGCTTGTGCTGCTCGCGGTCTACGGCTTCGTCGTCGTCATCTTCCGACCGAGCGACCGGGCGTCGCTCTATTTTGCCTTGGCGTGTCTCGGCTTCCTGCCGCTCGCATCGACGGTCGGTTATGACAGCCTTTTGATGGTGGCGTTTCCGGGGCTCGACTATGCTCAACGCCTGGCCATTCAGTATCTGCCTGCCAATCTCTCGGCGGCATTCTTCGTCGCTTACGCCAATGCGCTTTTCCCAAAGGAAAGTCCGCGACCGCTCTTTTTCGTGATCGAGCTCGGCTTCGCCTGTTTCTTCGCGGCGCATTCCGTTTTGTTGTCGATGGGCAATACCCTCCTCTCGTCTCACGTCTCGCAGTACGACACGCTGTGGGGCCTTCTGTCATTTGCCTACATGCTCGCAGTGGTCTCGGTTGCGGTCTGGCGCGGGCGCGACGGCGCAATCGTGTTCCTTCTGGGCATCGCGGTCTTCATCGGAACGTTCACCTTCGATGCGCTCGTCGGCAACGAGTTCATCCGGCGCGACAACGGCATCGGCTACAACCTCACCTCCATCGGCGTTTTGATGATGCTGTTCTCGCACATCGTCATCCTCGCCCAGCGCTGGTCGGTGGCGATCGTGTCGGCGGAAGAGATGACGGCCGATTTGCGAAGGCTGATCGACGTCAGCTCGTCGATCACCGCCGAAATCCGGCTCGGCGCGCTCCTCCGGAAGATCGTGGAGGCGACGACCAAATTCCTCCACGCCGACCGGAGCTCGCTCTTTCTCTACGATCCCAAGACGGATGAGCTGGTGGCGACGGTTGCCGAAGGGCTCGAGACGCGCGAGGTGCGTTTTTCCGCCCATCTCGGCCTTGCGGGGCACTGCTTCACCTCCGGCGAGATCATCAATGTCGGCGACGCCTACAGCGATCCGCGCTTCAACCGCGAGATCGACGATCTGACCGGCTATCGCACCAAAAGCCTGCTCACGCTGCCCGTGGTGGCGCGCGACGGCCGTCGCCTCGGCGTGATGCAGGCGCTCAACCGGCAGGACTCACAGGCCTTCGACAAGTCGGACATCGCCCGCATGAGCGCCTTCGCGGCGCAGGCGGCCATCGCCATCGACAACGCCACGCTGTTCTCGGAAGTCGTTTCGGCGCGCAACTACAACGAAAGCATCCTGCGTTCGATGTCGAACGGCGTCATCACCTTCGACGCGGAGACGCGGATCGCCAAGATCAACGACTCGGCCGCCGCGATTCTGGAAATCAAGGCCGAGGCGATCGTCGGCATGGACGCGCAGACAATGCTCGAGGGCGGCGCCAATGCCTGGATCCTCGACGAGCTCAGGGCCGTCCGCCGCGACAACCAGCCGCGAAGCTTCCTCGATGTCGACGTGCGCACCTATTCGGGCAAGACGATCTCGGCGAATGTGTCGGTGGTGCCTCTCGTCGGCGAAGGCGGCACACCGGTCGGCCTTCTCATCCTCATCGAGGACATCAGCGAGGAAAAGCGCCTCGAAGGCGCCATGCGCCGTTTCATGACGCAGAAGGTGGTCGACCAGGTGTTGCAGCGGCAGGACGAGCTTCTGTTCGGCACGTCCTGCACGGCGAGCGTGCTGTTCGCCGATATCCGCAATTTCACGACCATGGCCGAAGCCCTGTCGGCGCGTGAAACCGTCGACATGCTGAACGAGATCTTCACGGAGCTCGTCGATGCGGTGTCGGCGTCGGACGGCGTGCTCGACAAGTTCATGGGCGACGCCGTGATGGCGGTGTTCGGCGCACCGCTGTCCAGCGGGCGCGATCCCGCCAACGCGGTCGATTGCGCCATCGGCATGATGACAGCGCTCGGCCGTCTGAACCAGAAGCGCCGGGAGCGCGGGCAGGCCGAGCTGAAGCTCGGCATCGGAATCTCGACCGGCGACGTCATCGCCGGAACGATCGGCTCGCCCAAACGCATGGATTACACCGTCATCGGCGACAGCGTGAATCTTGCCTCGCGTCTGCAGGTCCTGTCGAAGACCTATCAGGCGAGCGTCATCGTTTGCGAAGAGACCGCCATGGCAGCGGGGACCGGTCAGGTGCTGCGGGAGCTCGATCTCATTCGCGTGCGCGGCCGCAAGAAGCCCGAGAAGATTTTTCAGCTGCTCTCCTATCACACCGACCAGACGTTCCCGCGGATGCGGGAACTCCTGGCCGCTTATGCGCAAGGCCGCGCCCGTCTGCTGGCGCGGGACTGGTCGGGCGCCATGGCCGCGTTCGAGCAGGCGCTGCGCTTTAACCCTGCCGATTATCCTTCGCAGCTGATGCTTCAGCGTACGCGCGCGCTCGCCAAAGCGCCGCCCGGCGACGACTGGGACGGCGTCTGGTCGTCCGACGGCGGCTGACGAACATTTTCGACCGCCATTCGTGACAGGTCCGCGCAATGGAACTTCGCGAGTCCTGAAACGTTTGGCTGTGGGGTTCACTTGTCGACGATTAATGTCCGAAGAAAACCTATCCGAACTCGAGGATCAGCCTGCCATTCTTGTGCCAGACCGCCCTCAGGCAGGCGTACAGCCCGCGGTGTGTCCGGTCATAGGGCTCGGTGCTTCCGCCGGCGGGCTTGAGGCATTCCAGAATTTCCTCGCTGCCGTGCCGGCGGATGCCGGCCTTGCCTATGTTCTGGTCCAGCATCTCGATCCCAATCACGAGAGCATGCTGGCGGAGCTGCTGAGCCGCCGCACGCCGATGCCCGTTCACCAGATTTCCGACGGCATGACGATCGAGCCCAATCGCGTCTATCTCATTCCGCCCAACGCCAGCCTTTCGATCAAGAACTCGACGCTGAAGCTGCAAGAGTTTGCCGAGCCGCGCGGCTTTCGCCGCCCGATCGACGACTTTTTCCGAAGTCTGGCGCTCGATCAGGGCGCGAACGCGGCTTGCGTCGTGCTCTCCGGAACGGGCGGCGACGGCAGCGAGGGTCTCCGCGCGGTCAAGGAAGCCGGCGGTCTCACCGTGGTCCAGAGGCCGGACACGGCCAAATATGACGGCATGCCCAACAGCGCAGTGGCGACCGGTCTCGTCGACAAGGTGCTGGACGTTTCCGCAATGCCGGCGGCGATCCGCGACTATTTCGAGCGTGGCCCGGCGCGCATCTTCGATTTGCCCGACATCGCCGATTTCCTGCTGGAGGTCTGCGCCGAGCTGCGTCTCAGGCTCGGCCACGATTTCAGCCAGTACAAGCGCTCGACCATGCTTCGCCGCGTGCAGCGGCGCATGCAGGTGATCGGTGCGCAATCGGGCGAGGAATATCTCGCACAACTGCGCGACAAGCCGACTGAAGCCGAGCTTCTGTTCCGCGACCTGCTGATCAACGTGACCTGCTTCTTCCGCGACGCCGAAGCGTTCGATGCGCTGCGCCGCGAGGTCATTCCCGCGCTTCTCGCGGGCAAAGGCGCCGGCGACAAGATCCGTATCTGGGCGCCCGGCTGTTCGAGCGGCGAGGAAGCCTACAGCATCGCCATCCTGATCGCGGAACAGCTGACGCGCGCGCGCGCGAGGCCTCAGGTTCAGATCTTCGCGACCGATATCGACGAGCCGATGCTGGCGAAGGCGCGTGCGGCGCGTTATCCGCAAAGCGGAGTCAAGGACGTGCCGCTCGAGCTTCTCGACCGCTATTTCTTTGCGCAAGAAGACGATTTCGTGCTCGTGCAGTCGATCCGCGACATCGTGAGGGTCTCCAATCACAATCTGATCAAGGATCCACCCTTCTCGCGCGTGGACATGGTCGTCTGCCGAAATCTTCTCATCTATCTGAATGCCGATCTGCAGCAGCGCCTTGTTCCGGTTTTCCACTATGCGCTGCGGCCCGGCGGCTGGCTGTTCCTCGGTTCGGCCGAGAACATCGCGAGCCGCAACGACCTCTTCGAACCCGTCGACCAGAGCGCTCGCATCTACCGCCGCCGCGGCGCGCAGCGCCAGTCCGTATCGATGCCGCTATTTGCCGAACCCCTTCTGACGTCGATGCCGGAGGCGCGCCCCCGTTCGAACGGCGCCGTGGAGCGCAGCGATCAGGCAACCCGCCGCATGCTCGAGCGCTATGCGCCGGCCCATGTCGTGGTCGGCCCGGACAACGAGGTGATCCGCGCATCCAACCGCACCGGCAAGTATCTCGAACTCGCCGAAGGCCCGCCGACGACGAAAGTGACCGATCTGGCGCGGCGCGGACTTCGTTCGGCCGTGCGTGGCGTTCTCGAAACGGCGCGAACCACCAGCAAGCGCGCCGTCCAGCGCGACGTGCGCGTCGACACAGGAAGCGACGAGGCGCTTTTCGTCGACGTGGTCGCCGATCCGCTAGACGAGACCGAAACGCTTCTCGTCTTCCAGGATGCGACCACCTTTCATCGCGACGACCCCGGCGAGAATGTCCAGATCGACAGCTACTCCGGCGAGGATCGCATCAGCCATCTCGAGGACGAACTCGACGAAACGCGCCTCAAGCTCCGCACGACGGTCGAAGAGCTCGAAACGTCGAACGAGGAGCTGAAAAGCTCCAACGAAGAAATGATGTCGATGAACGAGGAGCTTCAATCGACCAACGAGGAACTCGCGACCGTCAACGAAGAGCTGAAGAACAAGGTCGACCAGCTGGCGCGCGCCAACAGCGACCTGCATAACTTCATTGAAGGCACGCAGGTACCGACGATCTTCCTCGACAGCCGCATGCGCATCCGGACCTTCACACCGGCGACCAGGGCGTTGTTCCGTTTCCAGGAGCAGGATCGCGGCCGGCTTCTCTCCGACGTCGTCTCCCGCGCCGACGAAAAGCTTGTCGATGCTTTGGTGCGGAAGGTGCTGGAAACCGGCGCGCCGCACGAAGAAGAGCTCGCGATCGAAGGCGGGGAGCGCTACATGCTGCGCGTGCTTCCCTATAGCGATGCACAGAAGGCGATGGATGGCGTGATCCTGGTCTTCTCCGACGTCACCAAGGTCCGCCAGACGCAGGCAGAGCTGGCTCACAACATGGCCCTGGCGCGCCAACGCACCGACGAGATCGAGACGCTGTACAAAACCGCCCCCGTGGGCATGGCGCTGGTCGATCGCAACCAGCGCTTTCTCAAGATCAACAAGCATTTCGCCGACCTGACCGGCCATGCGGTGGAGGATCACATCGGCCGCACGCTGCGCGAGATCGCGCCGACGCTGTCCGAGCGCATGGAACGGCCCGTAGAAGAAGTATTCGAGAACGAACGTCCGGTCGACAATGTCGAGGCGACGGTCAGCGTCAACGGCGGCGTGTTGCAGGATTTCCTGATCGACTACTACCCTTACCAGGAAGACGGCCGCACAATCGCCGTCGGCATCGTGATCAAGGACATCAGCGAGCTCAGGCGCCTCGAGCGCGAGTTGCGCCGACTGATGGGCGAACTCCAGCATCGCGTGAAGAACACACTCGCCACCGTCGCCTCCATCGTCAATCAGACGGTGGCGACGAAAGGCGACCGCGTTGAACTCGTGGACACACTCAAGAAGCGCATCGGCGCGCTGGCCGCAACGCACTCGCTTCTCACGCAGCGAGACTGGCGCGACGCCTCGCTCGGCGACATCATCAGAACCGAATTCGGCCCCTATGACCGTTTCGACCGCATCTCTATCAGCGGTCCGGACGTCCGCTTGCCGCCCAAGCATGCGCTGACGCTGACGCTGACGCTGCACGAGCTCGCGACCAACGCCGCAAAATACGGCGCGCTCGCAGCGCCGAACGGCAAGCTCGCGGTGGACTGGGAAGTGCGCGAAGACGGGGTCGAAAAACGGCTGACGATCCAATGGCGAGAGACGAGCGCCTCGAAAAAGGCGGGCGCGGCTCACCATGAAGGGTTCGGCACACGCCTCATCAAGAACGCCGTCGTCCATGACCTCGGCGGACGTGTCGAGCACCAGCTCGCATCCGACGGACTCCAGTGCAACATATCGGTGGCCATCCCATGAACGCGTCGCAGACACAGCCCCTGAGCGGCCTTTCGGTTCTTCTTCTCGAAGATGAATTTCTGATTGCGCTCGATGCGGAGGAGATCCTGACGGGCTTGGGCGCGGCCCAGGTCGAGATCGTCAATACGCTCTCGGCTGCGCGCGACGCGCTGGAGAATGCGGGATTTGACCTCGCGCTCCTCGACATCAACGTCAACGGCGAGATGAGCTATCCCGTGGCGGAGCAGTTCGCGAAGGAGAATGTGCCCGTCGTGTTTGCCAGCGGCTACGAGCTGCGTGATCCACCGCGGCTCAACGGCGCGCCCGTACCTTGCGTGAGCAAGCCCTACACCCGTGACGATTTGAAGAGCGTGGTGATGGCGGCGCTGGCTCGCGTGTAACATTCGCGACAGTCAGCGTGTGGCGGACTGCGTCAACGCGCTCTGATTGCATGGCATAGCTCTCGCATGGAGAATTCGCTGGGACGCGCGATGATTCGCGGCCGACCCGTGCGGAGCTTCCCTTGTCGGCCCAGCCTAAATCCGTCGTCGCTTCCGAAGAGGTTCGCGCCAAGTTTCGCCAGGCGGTGGCGGACGAAAATGGCGGCCGTTTGGCCGAGGCCGAGCGCCTCTATGAGGAGGTCCTGGCGCTGCAGCCGAGCTTCGTCGATGCGCTGCACAGACTGGCCGGTTTGGCGCTGCAAACCCGACGCACCGAACGCGGCGCGGCATTAATTGCCCAGGCCATTTCGATCAGCCCCGGCGTGGCGCAGGCCCATGCCAATCTGGGCTACGCGCTCGCAACGCTCGGCCGGCACGACGAAGCGCTGGCAAGCTACGACACGGCGATCGGCCTCAACCCGGAATTCGCGGATGCGCATTACAGCCGCGGCATCGTCCTCGATCAGCTGAAACGGCTGGAAGAGGCGCTGGCCAGCTTCGAGGCCGCAATCCGGCTGAAGCCCGGCCACGCCGCCGCGCACACAAACCGGGGCATCGTCCTCTACGATCTGAAGCGGTTCGAGGAAGCGCTCGCAAGCTACGATGCCGCGATCGCTCACGGACCGGAGGACGCCAACGCGCATTACAACCGCGGCAATGCGCTCGCCGCACTCAAGCGGCACGAGGAGGCGCTGGCCAGCTTCGATGCGGCCCTGGCGCTGAAGCCGGACCATATCGTGGCGCTCAACAATCGCGGTGTGTCGCTGACGGAATTGAAGCGGCACAAGGAGGCGGTCGCCAGCCTTGATCGGGCGATTGCCTGCGAACCCCGCTACCTGGAAGCGCACAACAACCGCGGCATCGCACTCAACGACATGAAGCGCTACGGCGAGGCGCTAGCCGCGTTCGACGCGGCGCTGGCCCTGGCGCCGAACTTCGCTTCGGCGCATTACGGCCGCGCTGTCACGCTCAACGAGATGAAGCGTTCTGCCGAAGCGCTCGAAAGCTACAGCCGCGCGCTTGCGCTCGATCCCGGCTCGCCGTTCCTGCTCGGCAAGCTCGTCCACATGAAAATGACACTCTGCGACTGGTGCAGCTTTACCGCCGACGTCGAGGCGCTGGTGGAAGGCGTCGGCGCGGGCAAGAAGGTCACGCCGCCCTTCCAACTGCTGGCCGCCGTGGACGATCCTGCCTTGCATCGCAAGGCTGCGCAGATCTACGCGCTCGAGTCCGTGCCGTTGGGAAAAGCGCTGCCTCCGATCGCAAAGCGGCCCAAGCGCCATCGCATCCGCATCGCCTATTTCTCAGCCGACTTCCACGATCATGCCACCGCCGTGCTGATGGCCGAATTGTTCGAGCGGCACGATCGCGCACGCTTCGAGCTGTCGGCGTTTTCTTTCGGTCCGGACCGCGACGATCCTATGCGGCGGCGTCTTGTACGGTCTTTCGACCGGTTCCTGGACGTGCGGGCGCGTTCCGACCGCGAGGTCGCGATGCTGGCGCGCGAGCGCGAGATCGACATCGCGATCGACCTCAAGGGTTATACAGGCGACGAGCGGCACGCGATCTTCGCCTATCGCGCGGCGCCGATCCAGGCGAGCTATCTCGGCTATCCGGGCACCATGGGTGCGCCGTTCATGGACTATCTGATCGCCGATCCGACGCTCGTTCCCGAGAGTGACCGGGCGCTTTACGCGGAGAAGATCGCCACACTCCCGTGTTCCTATCAGCCGAACGATACCAAGCGTGTCATTTCCGAGAAAAAATTCACGCGTGCGGAGCTCGGCCTTCCGAGGACGGGCTTTGTCTTCTGCTGCTTCAACAACAGCTTCAAAATTGTGCCCGAGACGTTCGCCAGCTGGATGCGGATTCTCGCCGCCGTCGAGGGCTCGGTGCTCTGGCTTCTCGAAGACAACGACATTGCACGCGCCAATCTCGTGAAGGAAGCGGCCGCGCTGGGCATCGACGCGGACCGTCTGGTATTCGCGCCTCGCCTGCCGCTCTCCGAACATTTCGCGCGTCACAGGGCCGCCGACCTCTTTCTCGACACGCTTCCTTACGGCGCGCACACCACGGCCAGCGACGCATTGTGGGCGGGCCTGCCCGTCGTGACGTTGAAGGGTGCGAGCTTTGCAAGCCGCGTGGCGGCAAGCCTGTTAAAGGCTGTCGGCATGCCCGAAATGATCGCCGCCACACGCGCCGACTATGAAGGTCTGGCGATCGCATTGGCCCGCGATCCCGAAAGGCTGGGTGCGCTCAAGGCGAAACTCGTCGCCAACAAGCGCGTCATGCCGCTGTTCGACATCCAGCGCTTCACCCGGGATATCGAGGCGCTCTACGCGGCGATGTACGACCGCTATCAGTCCGATCTGCCGCCGGAGCATATAAGCCTCCGCGCCTGATACGCCCGGCTGCGCTTTTCCATCGCCGTTCCGCCGTGCCACACTGCCAAAAACCGGAGGGGACGATGGACAACGGCATCACGCGGCGCGCGCTGGCGCCACTGGCGGCGGGGGCGGCGCTGGCTGCGACGGCGTCCTGCGCGCCGCAAGCGCACAAGCCGGTCTCGCGCCAATTCCCGAAAGACTTCATCTGGGGCGCGGCGACCTCGGCCTTCCAGATCGAAGGTTCGCTCGATGTCGATGGGCGCGGACCCTCCATCTGGGACGTTTTCCAGAAGGATCCCGCCCACATCGTCGATCATTCGACGGCTGCCGTCGCCACCGATTCCTATCGCCGCTACAGGGACGACGTGGCGCTCCTGAAAGGCGCCAACCTCAACGCCTATCGTTTCTCGATTTCGTGGTCACGCGTGTTGCCGACGGGTGCAGGAACGATCAACGACAAAGGACTCGATTATTACAGCCGCCTCGTCGATGCGCTGCTCGAAGCGCACATCACGCCTTACGCGACGCTGTTCCATTGGGATCTGCCGCAGGCGCTTTACGAGAAAGGCGGCTGGGCTTCGCGCGACACCGCCAACCGGCTTGCGGATTATGCCGGCGTCATCGGCGACAAGCTCGGCGATCGCCTCAAGCATTACATCATCCTCAACGAAGCGGCCGTGCACACGATCATCGGCCACGTGCTCGGCCTGGGCGCACCGGGCACGAAGGATGCCGGCATGATCGGCCCCGTCACGCATCACCAGAATCTGGGGCAGGGGCTGGCGATCGAGGCGCTGCGCGCGAAACGCAGCGAATTCAAGGTCGGCACGACGATGGCGCTCATGCCCTCGCGCGGGCCGGGACCGTGGTGGCACCTGCGTGACCGGCTCGCGGCGTTCGGCTTTGATTCCATCTGGAACAGGGCTTATCTCGATCCCCTGTTCAACGGCAGCTATCCCTGGCCGGCAAGCTCCTTCATCGATCCCTTTGTGAAAGGCGATGATCTGAAGACGGTGAAGCAGCCGGTCGATTTTCTCGGCGTCAATTATTACTCGCCGACCTATATCGAATATACGGATTCCAATCCCAGCCATATTGGGCCCGGCGAACCGCCGAAAGGCGTGCCGCTCGACGCGTTCGGGCGCGAGATCGATCCGGCTGGCCTCAGCGAGACGCTGGCGCGCCTGCGCCATCACTACGGCAATCCGCCGGTGCTCATCACCGAGAACGGCTGTTCCGACCCGTTGAGCAACAACCCCGCGATCCACGACGATGCGTTCCGCGTGAAGTATCTGACGCAGCATCTCGAAGTCGTGAAAGCCGAGATGGAGGCGGGTTCGCCCATTGGCGGCTTCTTCGTCTGGTCGATCATCGACAACTGGGAATGGGATTCCGGCTACACGTCGAAATTCGGCCTGGTTGCGATGGACCGAAAGTCGGGCATCAGAAAGCTGAAGAAGTCCTATGCGTGGTTCGGTGAGTTGGCGAAGACCGGAAAGCTTGCGTAGTTCTAAGGCTTCGCCTTCCGCGCTGTAATCAGCACGTCGATCTCATCCGGCCGCGGATTGAGGAAATCGAGCTGCACGCGCCCGTCGTCGAGCCTGCTCACTTGTGCGGGGATCGTCGAATTCGTCAGTTCCCACCCCAAAGGCAGCACGACAGAGTTCGCGGCGCGGCCGAAGGAGCGGTGGAAGACAAGCTCGTCGCCCACGCGTTTGTAGCTGACGGGATCGGTGTAGGTTTCCGACATGCGCAGGCGGATCGACTGTCCGTCTTTCAGCGCAGTGAAGGGAAAGACGACGATCTCGGTGTCGGAGGTAATTGGCGAGGGCAGTTCGGGATCGCTGATGCCGGCCTTGTTGATCTCGTCGCCTTTGAGGATCTGCGCCGTGATCATCTCGCCCGTGTCGAGATCGCGCGCCGACGGATTGGCGGCGGCGCTGCCCGTGCGCACGACATTGATGTAGCGCGCGGTGCCGGCGCGCTCTTCGGTGTAGTCGTGATAGAGATCGAAGGCGTGGCTGTCGGGATCGCGCAGGAAATACACGATGTCGCGCGTCTGCGCGGCGCGCTCGCCGAGGCGCTTCTGGACGCTCGACGGCCCGGCCGGCAGGTTCATCGGCTTCGCGGTCAGCTTCAGCGGCGCCTCGCCGGGCGTCGTGTTGAAGAAGCTCACCTTGATGCGGCCGTCGGCTTCCTGCTCGATCTGCGAACGATAGTTGCAGGTAACGAGCCCATAGCCTTTCGGCAGCACGATGGCGTTGCGCTTCACGCCGAGCGGTCGGTCGAACACGATCTCGTCGCCGTTCACGTAATAGCTTTTCGTGTCTTCATAGGTTTTCAGGATGCGAATGCGACCTTCGCCGCCGTCGGGCGGCACCGGCCGCGCCAGCTGGACGCGGATATAATCGTAGGTCGGATCGATCTTTGGCATCTCCTTCGCGGCCTCCGCGCCGGAGACGACCTTGAAGGCCAGCGGCGCACCGGTCGCGCTGTCGATCACGCTCTCGTCGGTCGACACGCTGCCCTTGCGGATGGGATTGAAGAACGCGGTCGCGCCCGCGCGGGTCTCCGTCACGTCGTAGACGATGCGGAATTTGCCGGAGCCGGGAGCAAGCAATTCGTACCGCGTATAGGCCTCCATCGCCTGCGGCGGGAGCGCATCGGGCGGCGCAGCGACGGCGGAAAAGGAAATCAGCGCAATGGCCGCCACGATGAAGCGTTTCATGATGTCCCCCTCGGTCGAGGGGATGATGGGCTCACACTGCGATGCTGGCAATATTGTGCGCCCGCGCCCATCATGGCGGGGAACGAAATACAGGGAGCGATCCATGCCGCGTCTTCGCCAGGTGACGAAAGTCGAAGCCCATCCCGCAGCGCAGCAGATTTATGCGATGCTGTTCGGCGCGCGCGAGCCGACCACGGAGCCCGGCACGGCGACGGGCACGCCCGGCAATTGGTGGACGGTGTTCGCCGGCGTCCCGGACGTATTCGATCACGCGGTGGCGGGCTTTCAGCTTTACCGAAGTTCCAGACGGAAGCTCGATCCGGCTTTGCGCGAGCTCGCACAGACGAGGGCCGGATGGGCCCGCGGCAGCCAGTTCGTCTTCTCGCAACATTGCAAGGCGGCGCGCAGCGCGGGCCTCAGCGAAGTGAAGATCGCGGCCGTGCCGCACTGGCAGGTGGCGGATTGCTATTCACTGCTCGAACGCGCCGTGCTCGCTTACACCGACGCGCTCGTCTATGACGGCGGCCGCACGGCGGACGGCATCTTCGCCGTGCTGAAGGCCCATCTTTCCGACGAGGAAATCCTCGAGCTCACCTATGTCACCGCGCTTTACGATATGCACGCGGCGATGTCGCGGGCCCTGAAGCTCGAATATGACGACGTGCCGGAGCGGATCGTGGAAGTGGCGGCGCCTGCGGCGTCGCAGGATGTCATGGCGATGGTCGACACGAAGAAGGAATAGCGCATGGCGTCGTTCGAAGAGCTGTTGGCGGCGAAGAAGGCGCTCGTGTTGCCAGGTGCCTATGACGCGCTCTCCGCGCGCATTGCCGTGCGTGCCGGGGCAAAAGCCGTTTACATGACGGGCTTCGGCGTCGTGGGCTCGGCTTTCGGCGCGCCGGATATCGGCCTTGTCGGACCTGATCAGATGGCCGAACGGGCACGGGCCCTTGCGGCCGCGATCGCGCCGATACCGCTCGTTGCCGACGGCGACAACGGCCATGGCGGGCCCGCCAATGTCGCGCGTCTCGTGCGGGCCTATGAGTGCGCGGGGGTCGCGTGCATCCAGCTCGAAGACCAGGTCAGTCCCAAACGGTGCGGACACATGGATGGAAAGGAGATCGTACCGCGCGCGGAGGCGGTCGCAAAGATCCGCGCCGCCGCGAAAACGCGTTCGACATCGTCCTTCAAGATCATGGCGCGGACCGATGCGCGTGCAACGGATGGCATCGACGAAGCGCTCGCCCGCGGCCAAGCCTTCCTCGACGCCGGCGCCGACATCCTCTTCATCGAAGCGCCGCAAACGGAGGAGGAACTGCGCGCGATCGCCGAGCGGTTCCGGGGCGTGCCTCTTGTCGCCAATCTGGTCGAAGACGGCAAGACGCCGATGCTTTCGCACGCCGCACTGGCCGAGATGGGCTACAAGATCCTGCTTCGTCCCGTGTCGGCGCTGCTCGCCGCCGCACACGCGCTCGAAGCGGCCTACGCGAAACTGCTCGCCGGCGAAGCCGTGTCGCCACGCGCGAGCTTCCAGCATTACAATGACATCGTCGGGCTGGCCGAATGGCAGCGATTTGTGGAAGGGTGCCGGCAGTAACGCTGCTGTAGGCCCGCCATGTCCCTCGATCCTGTCCGTCCGATTACGCTTGAAGAAATCCGCGCCGCGCGCTCGCGCATTGCGGGCACGATCGTGCGCACGCCGCTGGTGCGTCTGCAGCTTGGTCCCGGCCAGCCTGACATTCGCCTCAAGCTCGAGAACCTGCAGCCGATCAACGCCTACAAGCTGCGCGGCGCCGCCAATGCCGTCGCCATGCTTTCTGATGCCGAGCGCCGCAAAGGCGTATGGACGATCAGCGCCGGCAATGCGGGGCAGGGTGTTGCCTATGCGGCGCGCGCCGCCGGCGTGCCGTGCACAGTCGTCGCCATCGAATCCGCACCGGAAGCCAAACGCGAACGCATGCGTGCGCTGGGCGCCCGCATCATCACCGTCTCCTATGACGAAGCGTGGAAGGCGCTCGACGCGCGCGCCTATCCCGGTGTCGAAGGCACCTTCGTGCATCCCTTCGACGATCACAATTTCATCGCGGGCAATGCGTCGCTCGGACTCGAAATCCTGGAAGATGCGCCCGATGTGAAGACGGTCATCGGCGGCATCGGCGGCGGCGGGCTCGTCGTCGGTCTCGCAAGCTCGGTCAAAGCGACAAGACCGGATGTGAAGGTCTTCGGAGCGGAACCCGAAACGGCAGCACCCGCGGCGCTCTCGTTCGAAAAAGGAAGCCCGCAGGTCTACGCTGCGTGGAAATCGTCGTTTGTCGACGGTGCCGGCGGCCAGAGCATGTTTCCGCGCATGTGGGAGCGGATGAAGGAAATCGTCGACGGCTCGATCGTCGTCACGCTCGAAGAGACGAGGAACGCCATGCGCTTGATGGCCGAGAAGGCGCGCATCATCTCCGAAGGCGCCGGCGCACTTCCGCTGGCCGCGGCGCTGTCCGGCAAGGCGGGCGGGGGGCCTTTTGTCGCCGTCGTCTCGGGCGGCAATATCGATCTCGAGAAGTTCTGCGAACTGATCGGCACGTCGACATAGCTGCGCCGGCGATTCGACATGGAGTGAAACTAGTCCCCTCCGCCTAAGTTTCCATTTCGCAATCCAGGGCTGATACCGATGCAAAGACTTGCTGTCGCCTTAGCATTGACCTTTTTCCTGGCCGCCTGCTGTTCGCCGCGCGACCACCAACGGGAGGACGGTGCCGCGGCGGGACCGGGCGGCGTGGTTTCCGTCGGCGAATTCGATTCCGTTGGGCTGCATGGCGGCGGGCATGTCGTGCTGCGCTACGGGCCTACCGAGAGCGTGAGGCTTCTCAAAGGTTCGACGCAATACACGCGCATCCGCGTCGAAGACGCTCACAGCCTGGAAATCGATGCCTGCGAAAATGACTGCCCCCTTCACTACGATCTTGAAGTCGAAGTCGTGATGCCGCGTATCGCGGCGGTCGCGGTCGAGGGCGGCGGCCATATCGAAGCGGTCAGCGGTTTTCCGTCACAGGACCAGCTCACGGCGGCGGTGCATGGCGGCGGCGATATCGACCTTCGCGCGATCGACGCGGCCAACGCGACGGCGGCCGTCGATGGCGGCGGCCGTATCCACATCCGCGCGAACCAGCACCTGACGGCAGCCGTGAACGGCGGCGGGAGCATCGGCTATTCCGGCAACGCCGAAGTGACCAACGCCGTCAACGGCGGCGGCGACGTGCATCGCGAAGACGGCGCGCAGTAGACCAAAGTCCAATTCGCGCGGATTGCGAATCATCCGATTGTCGTCCCCGCTGAGGACGATCGATGCGTGGACTGCAGTCGAATCGGCATTTCCTTTTGATGGCCGTCGTGGCCGGACTCGTCTGCTTTTACGCCGTCGGGCCATGGGTGCCGCGCCTGATCACGCGCATCCTGATCGGATGGGATGTCGGTGTCATCGTCTTTCTGTTGTCGATTCTGCGCTTCATGGGTCGGGCGAATGTGGAGCGCCTGCAGCAGCGCGCGATAGAGCACGAGGTGGGAGACCGGCTCGTTCTGGTGGCGGCCATTCTCGCCTCCGTCGCCAGCATCGGCGCCCTGGTCGCAGAACTCTCGAGTGACAAAAACTATCCTCCCCGCGCCGCGCTCGCCATAAGCACCGTCGTGCTGTCCTGGCTGTTCGTGCAGATCGTGTTTGCGATGCACTATGCTCATCGCTATTACCTGCGCCGCGAAAGCGGTTCGATCAGGGGCGGGCTCGGCTTCAGCGAAATCGGAGAGCCGGACTATTGGGACTTCGTGCATTTTTCGATCGTGCTCGGCGCCTGTTCGCAGACGGCTGATATCGGCTTCACATCGCGGGAGATGCGCCATATCGGAACGCTGCACACACTCATCGCCTTCGCGTTCAACACCGCTGTGCTCGCGACCATGATCAATCTGGCGGCCGGCCTCCTCAGTTACATGCGCGTCAATTCCATCCGCCAGTTGGTTTCCCAGGTCTTGCCGCCGTCGGGGGACATCGCCTGTTCCCAGTGTGCGGAATTGGCCGTGATGTTCGACCAGATGAAGCGCGTAAGCACAGGCTTGCCGTTGTTGGTGTCGTCGCCGATGAAGGTGCCGACGCCGTCCTTGAAATTGCCGTAGACCGGTGGTTCGATCGCGCGCGGATGGCGTTCGTCGAGCCACCAGATGGCCCATTTCTGCGTCTCGGGATCGTAGCAGCGAATGCCGACAGCACGATAAGGGCCGCTCGGCAAGCCGATATAATTGTCGTCGAACGTGCCACGGCCGTTCATCGTCATCCACATTTCGGATGTGCCGTCGAACTCGACCCAATCATGCGAGCCGACGAGGCGGCCATTCAGCCGCTGATGGTGCACGCGCCATTTGCCGACGAGGAAATCGAAATCGTGCGCATGGTTGGTGGTGTCGGCCGACGCGAGCGCGGGTGCGGCGACGATGACGGCCGAGAGAAGCGAGAATGTCGCGAGTGCCGTGAGTGTCATGGGCATTGCCCTCCGGATTTGCCGGCGGAGGTGTAACGCCACATACATGACACCGAGTGTCATGTATTGCGGAGGGATGAAAAAATCAGGGTGAGCCGGCGCGGCGGCCGGATCAGGTCACCCAGTCGCCGGCGTGCAGCGCGCTCGGGGTGACATGCTCGAGCGTGGTGACGATCGAGGGCCACGGCGAGGACGGGTTGTGCGCGTTGATCTCGACCAGCGTGTTGCCATTGCCGTCAGACACGAAGCCTAGAGTACCATCAGCAATCGGGTCGGTTCCCGTATAGCCCATCTGATGGAAGATGCCGCTCAGGTTGAGGACATCGGTCGCCGGGTTGAAATCGGTGATGGCGCCGTCGTTGTTCCACGGCAACGAATTGAACACGAAGGTGTCGTAGCCGCCGGCGCCGGTCAGGGTGTTGGCATCGGTGCCGGCAATCAGTGTGTCGTTGCCGGTGCCGCCGATCAGCGTCGACTGGTAATCGTTCGAAGTGATCGTATCGCCTGCGTTGTTGGCCGTGACGGTCTGCGCCGCCGATCCGGTCAGGACAATGCTCGTGACACCGGCCGGCGCGACATAACTCGCGGCCGAGGTGTCGATGGTCGTGCCGCCGCTGCTCGCGCCTCCGCTGCTCGTGCCGCCGCCGCTCAAGCCGCCGCTGCTTGTCGAGCCGCTATCGGAAAAGCCGTAATCCGCCGGCGTGATGCTCGAAGCCGAAACGCCGTCCAGTGTCGTGATGACTGCGGGCCACGGATTGGATGCATCATGCGTGTTGATCTCGACGAGCGTGTTGCCGTGCCCGTCGGAGACGAAGCTCAGCGTGCCGTCGGCGACCGGATCGCTGCCCGTATAGCCGATGCTGCCGAAAAGGCCGCTCAGATCGAGCTTGTCGGCGGCGGTGTTGAAGTCGGTGATGTGTCCGGTGTTGTTCCAGGGGATGGCATTGAACACGAAAGTGTCGTCGCCGCCGCCGCCGGTCATGATATTGGCGCTGTGACCCGCGATGAGCGTGTCGTTGCCGGTGCCGCCGATCAGAGTCGACAGGTAATCGTTGGAGACGATCGTATCGCCCGCATTGTTGGCGGTGACGGTCTGCGCCGCCGCGCCTGCCAGAATGATTTCGTGCACGCCGTCGGGCGCCGCATATGTCGGCGCTGTCGTCGTGATCGTGTCGCTGGCGGGCGGAGAGGACGGCGAGCCGGGATCCGTGAACGTCGCCGATTGCGCCGTGCCGTCTGCCGTCCAGGAAACCGTATACTGGCCGTTCGCGAACGCGGCGATCTCCGGCGCGGTATAATCGGCAGGCAATGTCGTCAGCAGATGTGCCTGATCGACCGGCGATCCCGCCGCGTTGAACTCTTCGGCGTAGACGCCGAGCGGGGCCGGATGATTGAGATCCTGCGTCTCGTATGTCGACGCCACCCAGGTCATCACGAAGCCGCCGTCGGCTACACCTGAGATCGCGAGATCGTGGATCAGCTGGTAGCCCGTCGTAGCGACCTGTTCGCTGACGAGATTGCTGCCGGCCGCGCCGAAAAGGTCGACGTAGACCGCACCCCCGTAGTTCTGGTTGTCCGCGAAGCCGACCGCAAAATTGCCGTTGGCGAGGGGCGCGACGCCGACCTCTCCCAGTCCCGGAAGACCCTGCACGCTGTGGACGAATGCCGCTCCGACCGGATTACCGCTGGCATCGTAGAGCTGCGTCGTCAGCGAAGGCGGCGTGCCGGCGCTGCCGTTGGAGTCCGTGACCGTCACCGTGTCGCCGTTCGGAAGAAGCGTCGTCCACGAACCGTTTAGTCCGCCGACCGGCGTATCGAGAGAAGTGAACGCGACCGGCGCAACGGGGGGCGGTGTTGCCGGTGAGTAGGGCGAACCGCAGGCGGTGCCGTTGGCGGTGTAGTCCTGCGCAATCAGCGCGCTGTTGGGGCTCGCACCCCAGAAGACCGAAAATCCGCCATTGCTCAGCTGCGCCAATGACAGCCATTGCGCGTTTGCGCTGGTGACGCTCGTCGTCGCGCCGATCGGATCGCCGCTGGGATCGAACTCCTGGAATTGGACGCCCTGTGTCGTCTGCCACGCGATGACTTGATCGCCGTCGGCCAGTGCAACCGATACGCTCATGTGCGTAGTCCCCTTCGAGAGCCTCGCGCAACGCCGCGGTGGGCGACGCTTTCACGCTCGGCTTGCCGCATTCGTGGAACTCGTGGGCTAACAACGCGTGCCTATTCTATTGGCTGCCAACAAATGCAGGATTTTTTTCAGAGAAAGATCAGGGTGCTGAACAATTCGCCGCGCTATCTATGCGCGGCGCGATGTCGAACCGTCAGTTGCAAATAAACGTCGATATTCTTCTACTCCCACGATACCGGCGATATCCGCAACCCATCTCGACACGTGTTACATCGCACCTGCGCGCGGTGCACGATGTGTACGAGCAGTTCGCGGCGTTCCGGCAGGACGGCATCGACAATCAGGCGTTGCCGGCAGAAAGCAGGCTCGCCATGCAGGTTTTCGCGGTCGCTCCGAGAAATCCTACAGTCCGTGATGGCGGAGGGCCTCCGGCACGTCGCGGCCCCTGTCACCGGTGGCGTCGTGCCGGCATCAGGTCATCGGTGATGGAGGAGAATCCGCAAGGGACCACGCCGATCGTGGACTGTATCGAGAGGAAGCGTCAGCGCTTCAGCGTCTCGTCGAACAGCTTCAGCAATTCGCTCCAGTGGCGCTCGGCGCCTTCGGGATTGTGCACGGGCATGTCCGACGGCACCCAGCCGTGCAGGTGGCCTTTCCAGATGGAAACGTCGGCGTCGACGCCTGCGTCGGCAAGAGCCTTCTTCAGCCGCTCGTTCTCTTTTTCGTCGTAATGCGCATCCTGGTCCGCGCCTGCGACGAGCACTTTCGCTTTGATCTTTGGGGCCAGAAGGTGCGGGCTCGAGGGATCGTCTGTCGCCATCCCGCCGCCGTGGAAGGACGCGGCTGCCGCGACGCGATCGGGAAACGAGCCGGCTGCGCGCAAAGCAATGGCGCCGCCCATGCAATAACCGGTGACGCCGACTTTGTCGGCTTTTGCATCGGGTTGCTTCGAAAGGAAATCGAGGCAGGCTTTCGTGTCGATCACCTGTTTCTCCGCGCTGGTCGACGCGCGCAGCTTCTGGAAATTGGCGATCGCGTCCTTGTCGCCGGCGCGCATCTTCACGATGTCGGGCCTTTGATAGTGGCCCGCGCGCCAGAAGAGATCGGGCACGAGCACGTAGTAATCGGCCTGCGCCAGCCGCTCCGCCATGTCGAACAGCGCCGGTCGGATCGCGGGCGCGTCCATGAACAGGATGACGGCCGGCCACGGCCCACGTCCCTGATTGGGCGTGAAGACGTAAGCGCGCGCGTCGCCGTCGGGTGTGGGGATTTTCACGTCACGTTTCATCGGTCTCTCCTCGCGCGCCCGCACCGATCCTATGTCGGTCTCGAACGCCATGGATACAACCTTTGAAGGGGATCAGTCGGCGGGTCCGAATCCGAGCGTGGGCATCTCATCGACGTAGGTGACATCGCCCACATAACTCCGTCCGTGCCGTCTTGCGGACCAGGCGAGCAGGATCGCGGGCGCGACGATGATGCCGGCCATCAGGAACGGCGCATTCACGGTGACATTCGAAAACGCGAGGCCCGCGAAAAAGGGACCAACGACGCGCGCCAGCGCGCCCGTCGCGTTGTTGAGGCCCAGATATTGGCCCTGATGATTGATGTCCACATTGCGCGAGATGAGCGCGGCGACATTCGGCCAGGCGATCGATTGCCCGAAGGCAGCGAGCGCAAGAAGCGGAACGGTGACGATGCCGCCGGTCGAGAAAGGCTGCAGCAGTGCGCACACGGCCGTCAGCGCCATGCCGGCTGCGAGCACGCGCGCTTCGCCGAAACGGCGCGACAGCCGGCCGACCAGAAAGATCTGACAGGTCGCGGCCACAACGCCGACGACGGCAAATGCAAGGCCGACCTGCTGCGGCTGCCAGTCGAAACGCGCCTGCGTCCACAAGCCGAAGCAGGATTCGATTCCGGTGAAGGCCGCGCCCGCAAGGAACGTTACACCCATGAGCCGGCGGATGACGGGATGGCCGATCGCGCTGCCCAGCACGTCCCAGCGGCTCGGCTGATGCGAGAAGCGATGCGAACGGTGCCGGCTCTCCGTCACGAAGAGGAAGATCGACAGTGCGGAGATCGCCGAGAAGGTCGCGCAGACAAGAAGCGGAATGCGGAAACCGACCGGGCCGGCGGATGGATGCGCGAGCAGTCCGCCCAGCGCCGGTCCGACGATGAAACCCATATTGTTTGCCGCACCCAGCAGCGACATGCGCCCTGCGCGCCGGTCGCCCGGCGTCACATCGGCGATGTAGCCCTGCACGACGGAGCCGTTGCCGCTCGCCATGCCGCCCATCAGCCGCACCAGAAACGCGACGCCGATATTCGGCGCGAAGGCGAGCGCCAGATAGCAAAGGCAGTTGCCGCAAACCGTGGAGATGAGGACGGGCTTGCGGCCGATACGGTCGGAGAGGCGCCCCCAGAAGGGTTCGCCGAAGAAGGCGCCGATGGCGTAAGCCGAGAACACCAGCATGATCTGCCAGGCACTCGCGTGGAACGACTTGCCGTAGAACGGCAGCAGCGGCACCACGATGCCGAAGCCCACGAGATTGATGAACAGGATGAAAAGCAGCGTCGGCAGGGCGGCGGCCGAGCCGGATGGCTTCTTGAGAGGGAGGGCTCCAGCGCTCATGAGATTTTGTCAGATATAAATGCTGCGGCGCACAACGCCAAGGAGGAACTTCGTCGCGGTTCCACATTTATCTATCTGCGAATTTGTTGACGAGACGTTGCCGTTTCCGCGAAAAGCCCCCGCTAGCTCCAAAGCCGGCGGATTGAGCGCGGATTGCAGCGTTACCGCGAGACGGTGTCGGCGTGACTGCGGTTGGCGACCTCGAGCAGCACATCGGCATGACAGAGCTGATCCGGCCAGCACCAGCACGCGAGATTGCGGCCACGGATCCGCCCCAGATTTTCGACGAGGCGGTGCATATGGCTGGATGCACCCAGCGGATCGCGGAGACCATTTTCCAGCTCGTCCCGGAAGCGATGGACGCAATAGTCCCTGTCGCCGTCGCGGCCGATAACATACGGATTGCTGAAAATCCCGGGGCGCGTGACCTTCACGGCCTCGAGTCCGTTGGTGGCGTGCGACAGTGCTTGCAGGTTGTAACCCTTTCTGCGCGACAGCCGGAGCCTGACCGGGCGCACCGTGCGCGGCGGCTCATGATTGCGTTTCGCCATGCAACAGAAAGCGTCCGGTGCGTGAAACGTGCCATTGCTATCCGGTCATTGCGCGATCCGGAACGAAATTCCGAAATGTCACGGAGTAGCGGAGCGCCTCCACGGCCGGGATGCTGTGATACCACTCCCAGCGCGCCGGCCCGCGCAGGAGATAGGCCGAGCGGGGTGCGGCCTCGATCGCCGCCCGTTCCCAACCATCGCCCTGTTTGCGGCGGAAGCGCAGGCGGCACGGCGAGACGAAGGAAAACGCGACGACATCCTCGAACATCGGCTTGTCGCGATGCCATCCGATGCCCGCGCCCGGCGCATATTCCGTCACCAGCGCCTGGCTGAGCGAAGCGGAAGGGAAGCCGGCAAAATCGGCGGCCTGATCTCTGAGCGGCTCGAGAAAAGCCGGGATCGCGTCCCGCTCGCGCAGGGTCCGGCCGGAATAGTCGTACTGCCAGCCGAACGAAACGACGCGGCGATTGCCGAGATACCCGTGAAATTCGAACGGCTTGAACGGCAGCGCCTCGAAGGCGCACACGAGTTCCGCTTCCTCTTTTTTTGAGAGGACCTCTTCGCGGTAGGCGAAGCCTTCCGGCAGCGGGGACGCTTGTTCGAAGAGTTCGGTTTGCACGTCGGAACGAAGCTTTGTCGGCATGACGCCGATGTGGCGACGGCCGCCTGCCGCTGCAAGCGGGCTGTTACCGACTTCGGCGCGGCTTCGCCTTTCCTCGTCTCCGCGCGCGCGCCTGCCTCTGATGCTTCGTTGTGCGACCAAGCTTGCCGGGGTCGGGAACGTCGCGGACGCGCCGGGCCGCGACGTCGGCCAGCAACCCCTTCAGCCACTCGCGGTCGAGGCGCCGCTGCTGGTCCAGATGTCGCAGCATATAATCGCCGCCTGTCGAAATGACGGCCCGCATTTGCGCGCGGATCGGTTCCAGCTTGGCGATGAGTTGGTCTAGACGCGCAATCCGCCGCCGGATGCTCCCTTCCACAAGGCCGAGATCGGCGAGATGCAGAAAAAGTAGCGCGCCGTAGAGTGTTTGCGATACCGGGCCTTCTTCGTCGAACTGCTTGTGTAGCAGATCGCTGAACTCCGCCCTGCCTTTCGTCGTGATGCGATAGACTGTGCGCACGCCGCCGCGCGCGACCCGCTCGTGGCTCACCGCTGAAATCAGGTCCTCTTTTTCGAGTTGCCGGATGGCGTAGTAGAGCGTGCCCACGTCGACGTCGATGTAGCACTCGACCATCGCATTCTCGAGCCGGCGCTTGATCTCGTAAGGATGGAAATCGCCCCGGTGGAGCACGCCGAGAATCAATGCCCTTGCTTTCATAGTTTAATTAGACTATTACACTTGGAATAAACAAGGGTGGGAGAGCGGATATGTGGCGGACAGTCGGCGGGATCTGCGCGGGCCTCGTGGCCTGGGCCGTTGTCGTGACGATCCTGAACTTCGGTCTGCGGCTATGGCTGCCGGGCTATGTGCAGGTGGAGCACGCCTTGCTGTTCACGCTGCCGATGAAGATCGCGCGGCTCGTGATGGCGGCGATCACCTCCGTTGTGGCCGGCGTCGTGGTGCGCGCAGTCGCACCGCAAAGCCGCTGGGCGCCGTGGATCACGGGCCTCGTCACGGTGGCGCTGTTTCTGCCGAGCCACGTCTATCTCTGGAACAGATTTCCCATCTGGTACCATCTGGGATTTCTTCTGCCCCTCGCGCCGCTCGTGGTGCTCGGCGCGCAGCTGCTGCCGCGCGGAGAACGGCGGAATGCCTTAAGCGGCGGCGGGGCGTAAGAGGGGAACTGCGCGAATGCCGCGGCTCCGACCACGCGGGGAAAATGTCTTCGCGATGGAAGAAACCTTCGGGCAGAAGAGACGCTGGTTCGAACGATTCGCTTTGTGCGGCAGCACGATGCGGCATGACGCCGATGTGGCAATTGCGGTCCGGCGCCGCAAGCAGCTTCTACTTCGCTCTTCCGCTCCTGAGACTGCGCCCCAGTCCCAACACGATGCCGGCGACGGCGAACATCCCCGTCAGCAGGAGCGCGACTTCCAGCAGTCCGTCATGCGCGAAGCCCCGCCGGGCAACTACGATGACGGAGGCCGTCAAGAGGACTATCAGAACAATTGCTGCACCGAACATGATCGCGGCCGTCTTGTCCCGGCGAAGCGAAGGTGTGCTGGCATCGCAATTCGCGGTCTCGTCCATGACGTGTCCCGGCTCCCCGACGTTTTCGCAGTCCACAGAGACTAATCCCGCGGCCCCTACCGTGTGAACGCAGGGCCCCTCGGCTATACTCCCCCCTGGTCCTTCCATCCTTGCGAGTTGCCATGGCCCGCTTTACGCCCGAACACCTTGCGCAATGGCGCCGCGAGGGCGCCGTGCTGATCAAGGACTTTTTCACCAAAGACGAGGTCGCGGCCGTACGCGCCGACTTTGAGCAGGTGTTTGGCCGAACATCCGGTGAGGCCGAGGGCATCGACAGGAAGAAGGACGGGCAGGTCGGCAGGTTTCATCCGGCCCAGTTCAAGGGCGTCACACAGATTCCGCTCGATTGTTCGCCGGCGCTGAATCTGATCGGCCTTCATCCCGCGCTGATGGAATTCGCCAAACGGGCGCTCAACACGGATGCGCTTTATCTCTATCAGTGCCAGCCCTGGGCGAAGTTCACCGGCGATGCGGACTACGACCAACCCTATCACTGCGATTTCGTCAATCACACGCTGACGGCGCCGTCCGAGAATCCGAGCGGCAACTCGATCACGATCCTTTGCTATTTCAGCGACGTCACCGATGCGCATGGCGCGATGCATTACGTCGCGCGCACCGACAGCGAGAAGATTGCCGGTCCCGAAGCGACGCTGAACCGCGATCCCGACGCGCATGCGAAGCTCCAGGCGGAGCTTATGCCCTATTCGCGCTCGAGCGCCGCGCCGGCCGGCAGCATCGTGCCCTACGGCATCGACGTTTATCACCGCGGCACCAACATGACCGCAGCCCACGGCCACCGCTTCGCCGTGATGGTCTGCTACAAGGCCGCGACGGACAATGCGATCTCGTTTCATGCCTGGCCGTTCCATCACGAGAAGCCCTGGCACCTCATCTTCAACCACGCGACGCCCGAGCAGCTTTCCTGCTTCGGCGTGCAGCCGCCCGGCCATCCGTTCTGGACGGAAACGACGCTCCGGCGTGCGCAAACGCGTTATCCGGATTGGGATCTGACGCCGTATCGCGAAGCCATGCGCTTGCGCGCTGCGGAGTAGCGGCATCGGCGGGCTCTCGGGCTCAAGGGATGCCGGGACCGCTTCGAACGTCGGCTTGACGCTTCCGCCCTGTCGGCCCTATAGCCCTCTCCCCCGGGCCGTGTTCGGCCAAGAGCGGGCGCGTAGCTCAGCGGGAGAGCACTCCCTTCACACGGGAGGGGTCACAGGTTCAATCCCTGTCGCGCCCACCATTAGCCGGTTGGCCACGTTTGCGGTGGCGGAAGCAATTTCAGTATCTAGCAATCCCCGCGACAATCGTCGCCGGAGAGGCAGCCGCAGGCCGATTGGTACTCGGCCTTGGCCTGCGCGAGGTAAACGTCGATCGCATGCCTCAAGAGCTGCTGTCGGGTCATGTCGCGCTTCACGCCGATGATGCCGAGCCGCTCATACTCCGCCGGCGTCAGCCTGAGCGTCAGGCGTTTGGAATGTTCGTCGCCATCATTGTGCAGGGGTAAGGGCTGATGCTCGCGGCGTACGGGCGCGCTCCTGCTGCGCTCGTGGCTCATCATCTCCGCGTCGCGCGCACGCCGCCATTCCTCATACTCGTTTGCCGACTGCAACTCTTCTTCGGTGAAGCGATGCTCGCTTTTCACCGGCACGATGTTTTCGGGGACGTGCCCGAACTGCGCGGCTTCCGAGCCGGGCATCTGCCAGGGTTTTGCTTCACCCTTGCGCACTAACAGGCTCGACGTGATCGGCGCGTAACGCGGCCGGTTCATTTGCGGCCTCCGGCTTCGTCGTGATGATGGTGCGGAACGATGTTGCGTCGTCCGAAGGTGTTGGCCCGGCGTTCGACGCCGAGATAAGGCGTGCCCGGCGGATTAACCCGGCGCTCGGGCCCGTTATAGAAGGGCGGCGGCTCGACCGTCTGAACAGCCGGTTTGGCCGTCTCGATATCGTTGGCGACGCCTATCTCTTCCTGCTCCAGTTCGGGCTCGGTCATGGGCGTTTCCTGAACCGCCGACAGCAGCGGCGCCAGCGCCTGATCTTTCGGGACGAATTCCGGAAGGATCTGCGGATCGCGCATCAGGCGCGACAGACGGAACTGGATGTAGCTCCACAGCTCGGAGATTTCTTTCGCCGACTGCGATTTGGCCATGATCTCGCCGACGGTGCGGCCGTCGACCATACTGGCCGCGAAATCCACGCGATGATGGATGGTCACCGGCGCCACCACGCCGTGCTGGGACAGCGCCACAGCGGATTCGCCCGTGATCCGCGCCCGCGCCGTGGCGGCGTTGAGCACGAAAATCACCGGCTTCTGATGTCGCTCGGCGATGTCGACCGTGGCGCCGACGGCTCGAAGGTCGTGCGGCGAGGGCCGCGTCGGCACGATGACGAGATCGGCAAAGCCCACCACATGCGAAATCGAGGATGTGATCGCGGGTGGCGTATCGATGAAGGCCAGCTTGACGCCTGCATCTTTAAGCTCCTGCAGGGCGCGCCCGAGATCCGGCAGGCCCGCTTTGACGAACAGCGGTGTCGGCTGCGCGCGCGAATTCCACCAATGGGCCAACGAACCTTGCGGGTCGGTGTCGATGAGCACGACAGGACCCGCGCCGGCGCGATCCGCTTCCACTGCCAAATGGCCGGAAAGCGTTGTCTTGCCGGAGCCGCCTTTCTGAGAGGCCGTCACGATCGTGTACAAGGGAACCCGCCCCGCTTCGTTGCGAGGCCCATGGTGAACCCTATCTCTTGTGACGCCGTGTAGCGGGAAGCGGGGAATTGATTAGAATTCGTGTCTTTTCCGACGGAATTCAGGTCGGCCAGGCGCCGTCCTTGGGCTGATATACGGCAGCGTTCAGCACGAATTCGACGTCTTCGCCGCTGCCGCGCAGCGGCAGATATACCGTCTCGAACCACACGAAGCGCGCATCGGGAAATTCGTTGCCGATGAACCCGCGGATGATCAAAGGCGCGCGGCGCATGCGCGTCATGTCATAGCTGGACCTGAGCATGTTCCCGAATTCCGGCCGCTCGGCGATGACCGCTTTCATGCGATGGCCCGGCGGCGAGGATTCGCCATAAGCCTGCACATGCGCATCGCCGATAAAGCGTGCTTCGTAATCGTCTTCCTCGGCAATCCAGCGGATGAGGCTGATGTGGCGCATATGGGGCGCCATCGGCTTCGGCAACACCTGATCGCGCGAAGGAATATCATGCGTACCGGCCTGGCGTTGCCATACGGCCAGGACGTCCGCGATCACTTTCGTGGAGATATCCTGCGGCGCAAGGATCGACACCGACGAGTTCGAAGGCGCCGGAGTGGTTGGTGCGCGCGGCATCGTCAGGCCCCGGTAAAACGGCTGTAATATTGAGGAACTGTCGCGGACCCGCGTTAATTTTCCGTCAAGTCTGCACCGCGGCTTCAGCCCAGCAATTCTTTGATCAGCCGCGGAATTTCGCGGAAATCGTGGGCCAGCCGGTCCGCGCCCAGCGATGCGACGGGTACGGACGAATATCCATAAGTCAGGACGATCACCGGACAGCCGACCGCGCGCGCCGTCGCCACGTCCGTCTGGCTGTCGCCGATCATGACGGCGCCTGCGCCTTCGCCGCCCATTTCCTCGATGACGTGATGGAAAACGCGCGCATTCGGCTTGACCACTTCCAGGCGGCCGGCGCCGTGGATCGCGCGGAAGAAGCGCGTGAAGCCCACCGCGGGAATAAGGAGGCTGGTCAGCTCCTGCGGCTTGTTGGAGAGCACCCCCATGCGCGCGCCGCTGCTCTTCAGCGTTTCAAGCGTTTCCTCGACGCCGGGAAACGGCCGGCTTTCGGCAGCGATATGGGTGCGGTAATGGGCGATAAAGTCATCCATCAGGCCGGGCAGCCGTTCGGGGTCTGCGGCGGGGCCCGTCCGCTTCATGGCCTCGTCCAGCATGGCCCTCGCGCCATGGCCCACGAGGTGGCGCAG
>DATKON010000066.1:0-40875 GCA_035524575.1 Rhizomicrobium sp. | reverse complement strand
CGAAGTGATATGCACAATCGATATCGCCAGTTCCCAGCGCAATCGAGGCAAGCCGGTTAGGTGTCGGCTCGCCTAAGACGACCACAATATGAGGCAGTCGACCTTTGCGGTTCCTCATAAGATTGAGCGCCTCGGTTCGTGCGTTCTGCGCGCGGTCGCTGCGGATTGTCCATTTGCACGAAATGCTCGCATGAAGAATCGGACGAGCGTTGTGCTTCTTCCGCAGGCTACCGAGTGTAGTTACCTGATCATCAATCAAGCGCGCGACTTTGTTGATGCTTTCATCTGTTTCGGTCTCGCGCGCAATTATGATGTCCGGCGTGATCGTGTAATCGCTGCCGAGCGCAGCGGCCAATTCTGGATCGGATTTTGCCGCACGATCAAGGGCAACAAGATGGGCGTATTGTTCGAACTTGGCGATTTCGAGACGATTGCGTCCGGTAACCTGATGGATATCCCACAACCCCGGTCTGAGGTGCCCGACTTTCAGGAATGTATTGCGGACAAAGTCAGCGCACGCCTGTTCGAACTGATTGCCCGACGTCTGACCAGCGATCCGCTCGCCCTGCGTTTCTGCCTTTAATCTTTCTGCGATCCCCCTGGCGATCGCAATGCTGGCGACGTTCTTGCTGTCGGCGTTGCTGACGACCCCCTCACTGTTGATGGTAAGTGTTTTTTGAAGAAGCGTGGCATGGAAGGCTTTACGCGCTTCTAGAAACTGGGCCGGAGCACTCACCCGGTTCGCCGCGCGGCTGAAATTTCTGTCATAGCCAGATGCTGCAACAACTGCCTTCCGATGAACTCCGTATATGCAGGCGGGATCGCCTCGTTGATTTCCCCCTTGGTCATCCAATCAATACCCATCGCATGACGCGCGGCCGCAAGCGAACAATTGCCGCCGCCGGTCACCTGTACAAAGTCCTTCCATTCATCCGTCTTACCAAAATGAGACTTGCGCTTGTCGAATGTGTGGACCTTTGGATGCTTCTTGTGCGGCGGTGGGACGATTTCGAAGTTCGCTTCGAACAGGCGATGACGCAACACTCGCAGCTTCGGAAACATAGTTCCACAGAGCACTATCGGATTTTGCAAAGGCGCTCCTTCGACGTTTTCGATTACGTAGGGAAGGCCGGACCGCTTGAGCATTTCTCGGACAGGCTCAATCAAACGCGGCCATTCATCAGCGTTGCGATTCCGCTTAGCCAGATCGGAGTACGACTGACAGGGCGGCGACGCATGGATCGCATCGAAAAGCGCGATGAATTTCGGATCGAGCTTGAGCGCATCAGTCTGGATGAACGGATGCGGATTGTTGGGTTGCGGAGTTATGTCCACGCCGACAACTTCGAACCCGGCTCTGGCGTACCCGACGCCCGCCCCGCCAGCGCAACAAAAAAGGTCAAGCAAGCGCGGCTTGCGCGATACCAATTTTGACTCCGGCGCACGAGTTTTCTTGCGTACCTCCGTACGGCCACGTTCGAACGGCAATAGACGCTGCATACCGGCTTGCTCTGATTCGTTTTCGATGACGGAACCTTCTACCGAGGTGACAGCTTGATCCGAAGTAGGTCCTTCAAAAACTTTGGGGACAGCTGCCGCATAACCCTTTAGAGCCTGAATTTCCGCCGGCGACGGGCGAATGCTTCCCTCTTCATACGCCTTGAGCCTGGAGCGCGAGATATCCAACACATCCTGAACCTCAGTCTCGGTTAGTCCCAGCGACTGTCTGAGATCGATGAAGTTGGTCATGGCGAATCGCTACCCGCTGATTGATGGTGCATGAAACGAAGCTTGACCGCCAAAAATACCATATGTTCTCATTTTGTTCTAGTACCCGTTTGGCTAGTCGGCAGCAGCTCTTCCGCATTTTATCGATCCCCCGAACCCTTCCTTGGAGGGCCCGGGCGCATCATGGACGGGAAGGGCGAAAAGGGGCTTCGCCATGAAATTTGCAGTTCTCGTCGGGGCGGCGGCCGCATTCGGCATGATCGCGGCGGTGGCCGTTCCCTCAGCCGCGATCGAGTCCGGCGCGTTGCAGGTTCAGGCACTGGGCGACCGCATCGGCGGGATCAAGCTCGCCGATCTCAATCCCATCCGCGCGATCTATGACTGGGAAGCCGAGCAGATCAAGAAGCCGATGACGCCGGAAGAGCTCGGCATCCATCATCAGGAGCTGACGCTCCGGCCGATCGATCTCAACACGACGGATACGTTTCGTCCTGTCGATCTCGGCAATCTTCAGCACAACGGCTATCGCGACGTTCGCGGCTCCATCCAGCCGCACTGATCTGCGGCCCGCGTCTATTCCCGGTGATCCGGCAGCAGCACTTCGCGCTTGCCCTGATGGTTGGGCTTTGAGATGACGCCTTCGTCTTCCATGCGCTCGATCAGACGCGCGGCGCGGTTGTAGCCGATCTCGAGGCGGCGCTGGATGTAGCTGGTCGTCGCCTTGCGCTCGCGCGCCACGATGGCGAGCGCCTTGTCGTAGAGGTCGTCGCCGGACTCGCCGCTGCTGCTGCCGAGAAGACCGTAGGGATCGTCGCCCTCTTCGTCGGGCTCTTCGGTGACCGCATCGAGATAATCGGGCGAGCCTTGAGTCTTCAGGAACCGCACGACGTCTTCGACTTCGTGATCGCTGACGAACGGGCCGTGGATGCGGCGGATGCGTCCGCCTGCCATCATGTAGAGCATGTCGCCCTGGCCCAGCAGCTGCTCGGCGCCCTGCTCGCCGAGGATCGTGCGGCTGTCGATCTTCGACGTGACCTGAAAGCTGATGCGCGTCGGGAAGTTCGCCTTGATGGTGCCGGTGATGACGTCGACCGACGGACGCTGCGTCGCGGCGATCAGGTGGATGCCGGCGGCACGCGCCATCTGCGCCAGGCGCTGCACCGCGCCTTCGATCTCCTTGCCGGAGATCATCATCAGATCCGCCATCTCGTCGACCACGACGACGATGTAGGGCATCGGCTCGAGCTCGAGCACTTCGTCTTCGTAGACGGGCTTGCCGGTCTCGCGATCGAAACCCGTCTGCACGGTGCGCTTCAGCGTCTCGCCCTTGTCGCTCGCCTTGCGGACACGTTCGTTGAAGGCTTCGACACCGCGCACGCCGAGCTTCGACATCTTGCGATAGCGTTCTTCCATCTCGCGCACGGCCCATTTGAGCGCGACGACCGCTTTGCGGGGATCAGTGACGACCGGAGCCAGAAGATGCGGAATGCCTTCATAGGCCGACAGCTCCAGCATCTTGGGATCGATCATGATCATGCGCACCTGCTCGGGCGGCAGGCGATAGAGCAGCGACAGGATCATGGTGTTGATGGCGACGGATTTGCCGGAGCCGGTGGTGCCGGCGATGAGCAGATGGGGCATCTTGGCGAGATCGGCCATCACCGGTTCGCCGCCGATCGTCTTGCCGAGCGCGAGGATCAATGGCGCGCGGGATTTCTCGTAATCGTTCGAACCCAGGAGCTCGCGCAGGAAAACCGTTTCGCGATTGTGATTGGGAAGCTCGATGCCCATCACGTTGCGGCCCGGGATCACCGCGATACGCGCGGCGACCGCACTCATCGAGCGCGCGACGTCGTCGGCGAGCGAGATCACGCGCGAGGATTTCACGCCCGCGGCGGGCTCGAATTCGTAAAGCGTGACGACGGGACCGGGACGGACGGCCGTGATGCGGCCGCGCACGCCGAAATCGCCGAGCACGGCTTCCAGCATGCGCGCGTTTTCTTCCAGCGCTTCGTCGGACAGAGCGGTCGCTTCGTGCTGCTTCACCGGTTCGGCGAGAAGCCCCAGCGCCGGCAATTGATATTCGCTCTGGCCCAGATCGAGCGCGCGCTGGCCGTCCGTTTTCGGCCGTGCCGCAACTTTGCGCGGTTCTTCGCGCTTGACGCGGCTGGCGCGGCGCGAGGCGATCGGCTCCGGTCTTACGTCGAGGCCGTAGTCACCTTCCTCGTCGTCCCCTTCCTCGTCTTCCTCGCCCTCTTCATAGTCCTCGTCTTCGCGGTCTTCCTCCTCCTCGTACTCCTCGTCGTCGTCTTCCTCTTCTTCCTCCTCTTCGTCATTCCGCGCGAAGAACTCCGGCACGCGCAGGAACGAGCCGACATGCGCGACCGCGACCGGCACCGCGGCAAAGGCCAGCCACAGCGCGCGGAAACGGATGCCGGTCGCGATGACGCAAAGTGCAAATCCTGCGATCAGAACCGCAAGCGAGGCGGTCGTCGCGACCCAATCGGGATGAATGTGCGCGAGAGACCGCGAGACAGTGATGCCGATCACCCCGCCCGATTTCGCCGGCAATGTGAAAGGCGCCGGAAAGAGGCTGGCGCCCGCCGCCAGCAGCACAGCACCCGAAGGCCAGGCGATGGCACGCAGCGCGGGGTTGGAAAGATTGCGGCCGAAGAGCGCGCGCGCGCCCCATACGGCCGGCGGCAGGAGCGCTGCGATCGCGCCGAACCCGAAGGCAAGCAACAGAAGGTCGGCTGCCGTTGCGCCGGGGCCGCCGAGCCAGTTCGACGTATCGCCGGAGGCGGCGTTGTTCAGCGTCGGATCGTCGGGGTTGTAGCTCAGGAGCGCGATGAAGCCCGCCGTCGCGGCGACGAACAGAAGCGCGCCGGCGCCTCTCAGCATGGCCGCGTTCATCGCCTGCACGAAAGCATGGCGCCAGTCGGCCAGTGTATCGGCCATCTGGCTGCGCCGCGTGCGCGGCTGATACGCACCCACCATCCGTCCGCTCATGTGGTCCCGCCGTGGAGTTCACCCATCCTACCGAGTGCGGCCTGAATGGTTGATAAATCCTGAACGAGGGCAACGCGGATGTAACGAAAACCGGGATTGGTCTCGGGTTTTCCCGGCTCAATCGGCCGCCCCATATAGGCGCCCGGAAGCACCCGGATGCCCGCCTCGCGCCACAGCTTCAGGGTCGCCTCTTCACCGTTGCCGACGTCCAGCCACAGGAAAAAGCCGCCGTCCGGCCTCCGGAACGGAATGCGATTGCCGATATAGCGTTCGGCCCAGCGCATGCGCTCGGCATACATCGCCCGATTTTCCTCGACATGGGTCTCGTCGCTCCAGGCCGCCGCCGATGCGGCCATGATCGGCATGGGGACCTGGGGACCCGCGTAATTCCTGAAGGCGCGAAATTTCGCCATCAGGCCAGCATCGCCGGCGACCATACCCGACCTGAGACCCGGCAGGCCGGACCTCTTCGACAGCGAATGAAAGGTCAGAAGCCGCGCAAAGCTTTTCGCCTGCGCGTAGCGCGTCGGGAGCGCCGAGACAGGCGGCTTGTCGAACCAGATGTCGGCGTAACATTCGTCGGCGAACACCGTGAAGTCATATTGGTCGGCAAGAGCGAACAGTGTTCGCCAATAATCTTCGCGGGCGCAGGCGCCTTCGGGATTGGACGGCGAGCAAATGTAAACGGCGACCGTGCGCGCCAGAAGATCGGGCGATAGCGAAGCATAGTCGGGAAGGAAATTCGTCTCCTTCGTCGCCGGCACGAACACAGCCTCGGCCCCTGCCGCCAGCGCCGCCGCCGCATAGCATTGATAGAAGGGATTGGGGATCAGGATTGCCGGACGCTTCCCCGCCTTCAGCTCGGGCGTGACCACGAACGCCGCCAGGAACAGGCCTTCGCGCGTGCCGTTGAGCGGCAGGACCTGGGCATCGGGATTGATCGCATTCTCGGGCAGGTTGAAGCGCCGCTGCAGCCAACCCGCGGCCGCCTCGCGCCAGTCGCTCGTGCCGTTGATGGGCGGATATTCGCCGAACTGATAGGCGTGACGGGCCAGCGCCTCGGTCACGAATTCCGGCACTTTCCCGCGTGGGTCGCCCACTGAAAGATTGACGGCTTCGCTTCCGGGCGGGATTCCGTCGAGAAGCGTCACCAGCTGCGCAAAGCTTCCCGGCGGCAACAAAGACAAACGACCTGGCAACACGCTGGGGACTCTTGGGTTCGAGCGGCTTTCGCCACTCTAGACGAGGAGCCGGTCAAACTGAATCCGCGGCGATGAAAAAAGGGGCGCCCGCAGGGGCGCCCCTTTGCCTGCGCATGGAGAACGGCGTTCAATCGTGCACGGTCTCGCCGTGGAGATTGATGTCGAGACCTTCGACCTCGACATCGCGGCTGACGCGCAGCCCGATGACCATGTCGATAGCCTTCAGGATGATGAAAGTGCCGATGCCGCAATACACGAACACGGCGGCGACGTCGTAGAACTGGATCAGCAGCTGGCCGGGATTGCCGTCGATGAGCCAGCCCTTGGCGGAAGAGTTGATCGCGTTGGAGGCGAACACGCCCGTCAGCATCGCCCCCAGCGCGCCGCCCACGCCGTGCACGCCCCAGCAGTCGAGCGCGTCGTCGTAGCCGATCCACCGCTTCACCCACACTGAGGAGAAATAGCAGACGGCGCCGGCCGCAAGGCCGATCCACAAGGCGCCTTGCGCGTTGACGAAGCCTGACGCCGGGGTGATCGCCACGAGGCCCGCGACCGCGCCCGAAATCATGCCGAGCACCGAAGGCTTCTTGCCGACGAACCATTCGACGATCATCCAGGACATCGAGGCGGCGGCCGTCGCGATCTGCGTCGCTGCAGCGGCCATGCCGGCATTGTAGCCGGCCGTCGTCGCCGAGCCGGCGTTGAAGCCGAACCAGCCGACCCACAGCAGCGAGGCGCCGATGACGCTGAGCACCAGATTATGCGGCGCCATGTTGTCGGTGCCGAGGCCTACGCGCTTGCCGAGAACCAGCGCGGTGACGAGACCGGCGGTTCCCGCGTTCAGATGCACGACCGTGCCGCCCGCATAGTCGAGCGCGCCGAGCGTTCCGAGCCAGCCATTGCCCCAGACCCAATGGGCGATCGGGCAGTAAATGAACAGCAGCCACAATGACATGAACCACATGAAGGCGGAGAACTTCATGCGATCGGCCAGCGCGCCCGCGATCAGCGCCGGCGTGATGATCGCGAACGTCATCTGGAAGAACATGTAGACGGATTCAGGAATCGTACCCGCCAGCGGATTGATCGACTTCAGCGTCATCTTGCCGAGCATGAAGTAGTCGAAGCTGCCGATGAACTGCTGCAGGTTCTTGTCGGAGTTGTTGGTGAAGGCGATCGAATAGCCGATGATCATCCATAAGACCGTGATGATCCCGGTGGCGGCGAAGCTCTGCGCCATCGTCGCCAGCACGTTCTTCTTGCGCACCATGCCCGCATAGAACAGCGCGAGACCCGGAATGGTCATGAGCAGCACAAGCGCGCTCGACGTGATCATCCACGCGGTATCGCCCGCGTTCAGAGGGTCGGGCGGTGGCGCCGCCGCAAAGGCCGGACCTCCCATTGCCAGAAGCGTCGCCAGCCCGGCGACGGTCCGAAACCCCATCTTCTTTGAATATGGAAATCGCATTATTCGAAAGCTCCCTTGTCCGGAATGCGTGGATTCGTGTTCACAGTGCGTCCGCGTCCATCTCGCCGGTGCGGATGCGCACGACCCGCTCGAGCGGCGTGATGAAGATCTTGCCGTCGCCGATCTGACCGGTCTTGGCGCTCGCGATGATCGCTTCGACGGCCGCGTCGACGGCTTCGGCCTTGAGCGCCACTTCGATCTTGAGCTTGGGAAGAAAGCTCACGGCATATTCGGCGCCGCGATAGATTTCGGTGTGGCCCTTCTGGCGGCCATAGCCTTTGACTTCGGTGACGGTCATGCCCTGGACGCCCAGCGTCGAGAGCGCCTCGCGCACTTCGTCGAGCTTGAATGGTTTGATGATGGCGGTGATGAGTTTCATGGATGATCCTTCGGCGATGGCTTTAATGCTTCATCAAGAACTGTGCCGCGCGCTGTGGACAAATAAGCCTTTGAAATTGTTGGGGGTTCGAATCGGCGCCGGCGGCAGCGCCGGCGGCGTGCATGGCAAAAAGGCGGCGCTGCCTGTTTCTTGGTCACAGTGTTCTGGGGTCTGCGACCGGCTAGGCTGCCGGCCATGACACGCGAAACAGATGTCTTCGTCAGCGGCGGCGGCATGGTGGGCCTGACCCTTGCCCTGGCGCTCGCGCAAGGCGGCCTGAAGGTTCTCGTGGCCGATCCCATGCCGGTAGCGGCAGCGCTCGACGCGAAATTCGACGGCCGCGTTTCCGCGCTCTCCTATTCGTCCGTGCGCATGTTCGAGGCGCTGGCGGTATGGCCGGAGCTTGCCCCGCACGCGCAAGCCATCAACGACATCCTCGTCAGCGACGCAGGTCTCGACCGACCGCCCTCGCCGCTCACGCTGCATTTCGATCATCGCGAGATCGGCCAGCCGATGGGCTACATCGCGGAGAACCGCTTCATCCGGCAGGCGCTGCATCAGGTTCTCGCACGGACGGACGGCATCGAACTTGTGGCACCAGGAAAGGCGCGCGATTTCACGATCGGCGATACGATCGTCGCGGTCGATCTCGGCTCGGCCGGCGCGCTCACCGCCCCGCTCATGGTCGCCGCCGAAGGACGGGACTCGCCGGCGCGCGAAAAGATGGGTATCGGTCTCGTCGCCTGGTCCTACCCGCAATGGGGCATCGTGGCGACGGTGGCGCACGAGAAGCCGCATGACGGCACGGCCTATGAGCATTTCCTGCCGTCGGGGCCGTTCGCGATCCTGCCGATGACGGAGAACCGTTCGTCGCTCGTCTGGACCGAGCGGGAGGACGTCGCGCCCGACATGCTGAAACTCCCGGACGAAGACTTCGACGCGGAGGTGGCGCGCCGCTTCGGCGATCATCTGGGCGCGACCAAGGTCGTCGGGCCGCGCTGGTCCTATCCGCTCAAATTCCATCTGGCGCGCGGCTATGTTCGCGATCGCTTCGCGCTCGCCGGCGACACCGCGCACGGCGTGCATCCGATTGCAGGCCAGGGCCTCAATCTCGGCCTCAAGGACGCCGCGGCGCTGGCCGAAGTCGTGCTCGACGCGGCGAGGCTGGGGCTCGATATCGGCGCCGTCGATGTCCTGAAGCGTTACGAACGCTGGCGGCGTTTCGATTCTGCGATCATGGGTCTTACCATGGACGCGATGAACCGCCTCTTTTCGAACGACATCGCGCCGCTGCGCGCCGTGCGCGATCTCGGCCTCGGCATCGCCGACCGGATCGGTCCGGTGCGGCGCTTCCTGATGCGTCAGGCCGGCGGCGATGTGGGAAAGCTGCCGCGGCTCCTGCGCGGCGAAGCGGCTTAATCCTCCCCCGCGCGAAGCGTGGGGGATCTGGCGCGCACGACCCGCCTACGCAAAAGCTTCGGTGGGCGAGAGGAGCGCACCTTCGTCCGCCGTAGCCTTGGCGAAGGCGGAAGTGCGCGACGGTGGGGGCATCGCAACGTCGGCCCCCTCCACCGCTAATGCGGTCCCCCTCCCCCGCTGTCGCGGGGGAGGATTTAGTTCAACTTGTCGTCGCTGCGCCTCCCCGCCAGCGCCGCCGGCAGATGGCGATAGTAGATGCGCGCCTTGGCGACGACCACGATGTTGCGCGCTTCTTCGGCTTCCTCGCGCGTCGCGAATTTCTCGGCGTTGAAGAGATAGCGCGTGACGGGATCGCCGGTGCGTTCGTCGGGCTCGACGACCTCCTGCACCTCCTCCACCTGCTCGCCAGCGACGGCCAGCGTATGGCGGAAATGCGCGACGGGGTCGCGCTTGTCCATCTGCTCCTGCTCCAGCCTCGCCACGTTGCGGTCATCGAAACGCTTCAGCGCACCGAGCCACACCTCGCGAAGGCGATAGAGAAGCAGCGCGATGAAGATGAGAGCGGCGGTCCAGTAAACATCGCTCATGAGATCGTCACGGCTTCCGGCCGTGCCCGCGCTTCAGATAATCCTCGCTCTGCATCTCGACAAGCCGCGACGCCGTGCGCCGGAAGGCATCGGCGCCGTCGCCCGCGATGTACAGCTGTTCCGGCGGCGCGGCGGCAGAGCAGAACAGATGCACGCCTTCGTCATAAAGCGTGTCGATCAGGAGGATGAAGCGGCGCGCCTCATTGCGCATCTCCGCGCCCATCTGCGGGATATGATCGATGAAGACCGTGGCGAAGTTTTTTGCAATCTCGAGATAGTCGGGCGTGCCGAGCGGCTGGACGCAGAGATCCGCAAACGAAAATCGGGCGAACCCGCCCGCTGCTTCCGGCACTTCGAGCGTGCGACCCAGGAATCTGAGGCTGCGCGGCGTCCCCTTCGCCTTGCCCGTCAGCTTCAGCCACGCCTCGTCCAGCGCGCGGTCCGCATCGGGGCCCAAAGGTGTCATGTAGCTTGCAAGACCCTTGCGGCGCAGAAGCCGATAATCCTGCACGCCATTAAGCTCGACCACATCGAAGCGCTGTTCGATCATGGCAATGAACGGAAAGAACAGCTGGCGATTGAGTCCGCCTTCGTAAAGACTCTTCGGCGGCGTGTTCGAGGTGGCGACGACGACGACGCCCCGCTGGAGCAACTGCTCGAACAGGCGGCCGAGGATCATCGCGTCGGCGACGTCCGTCACCTGAAATTCGTCGAAACAGAGAAGTGTCGCTTCGAGCGCTATCGCGTGCGCCACCGGCGCGATGGGATCATCGCCCGCCTCGCGCACATATTCCGGACGCTTCGCGCGAATCTTGTGATCGAGATTGCGCCATTCGTGGATGCGCCCATGCGTCTCGAGCATGAAAGCGTTGAAATGGACGCGGCGCTTCTTCCTGAGCGGCGCACGGTCGAAGAACATGTCCATCAGCATGGACTTGCCGCGGCCGACATCGCCCCAGATGTAAAGGCCTTGCGGCGCTCTGGCGCTCCCGAACAGGGACCAGCCGCCCGGCCGATACGACTTTAGCGCCCGCGACAACGCGTCGAGGCGCTTTGCAGCGGCTTGCTGCGCCGGATCGAGCGTGATCTTGGGCGTCTTGTCGAGCATCAGCGGCGCGGGGCGAAAGCCCAATAGTCGAAATCGAGGATAATGTTCTCGGGATACTGCCCTTCGGCGTTCTTGTCGGGGAATTCGGCGCAGGGAAGATTCTTCGTCGCTACGAGGCGGAGCCGCAGCGCGCCGATATCCTTGCGGCCCCTGACGGGCTGTCTGTCCAGCACTTCGGACCACGCGAAGACCGTGTCGCCGGCAAACAGCGGATTGACATGCCGCCCGCCATTGATTGCTGCGATGGAGACCGCGTTGGCGAGCCCATTGAACGACAAAGCGCGGCCTAAGCTGATCACGTGGCCGCCATAGATGAGGCGCCGCCCGAAACGGCCCTTGCCTTCCGCAAACTGGTTGAAGTGCACGCGCGCGGTGTTCTGATAGAGGCGCGTCGCCAGCATGTGCTCCGCTTCCTCGACCGTCATACCGTCTACGTGGTCGATCTTCTCGCCGACTGCGTAGTCGTCCCAGAGATGAGGGCTGCCCGACTGCGCGCAATCGAAGCCGTCGAATTCGGCATCGGGCGGCGCGACCAGCGCCTTGGCATCCACGGCGCTCGCAAGCTTCGGCACCTGTGCCTCGCCGACGGGAGCCGTCTTGTCGCGCTTTCTCACCATCACCCAGCGCACATAGGAGAGTACCGCCTCACCCTTCTCATCGAACCCTTGCGTCCGCACATAGACGACGCCGGTTTCGCGATTGGAGTTCTCCTTGAGGCCGATCACTTCCGACACGGCGGACAGGCTCGAGCCGGCATAAACCGGCTTCAGGAAGCGCCCTTCGGCATAGCCGAGATTGGCGACGGCGTTGAGCGAAATGTCCGGCACGGATTTTCCGAAGACCGTATGGAAGACGAGAAGATCGTCGAGCGGACTTTCGGGATACCCGCAGATTTGCGCAAAGCCGTCTGAAGACTGCAGGACGAAGCGCGAGCCGTACAGCGCGGTGTAGAGCGCGCGATCGCCATCGCTCAGCGTGCGCGGCGTCGCGTGCTGTAGCGTCTGCCCGAGCTTGAAATCCTCGAAGAAATTGCCGCTGTTGGTTTTCATGCGGCTTCGAGCGCGGCGATGGCGTCGGCGAGCGCAACCGTCTGCCGGGCGATCTCCGCATGCAGGAGTTCGACCATGCGGCCGTCGAGCGAGATGGCGCCTTTGCCCTTGTTCTCCGGCTTCTCGAAGGCGGCGATGATCTTGCGCGCGGCTTCGATCTCTTCCACCGACGGCGCGAATACCTGATTGCAGGCGTCGACCTGCGAGGGATGGATCAGCGTCTTGCCGTCGAAGCCGAAGGCGCGGCCCTGTTTGCACACGCTGTAGAAGCCGTCCGTGTCGTTGATGTCGTTGTAGACGCCGTCAATGGCGATGAGCCCGCAGGCGCGCGCGGCCGCGACGGACAATCCCAGCGCGGCGGAAAGATTGACGCGATCGGGCGTGTGGACGCCGCGGAATTCCTTGATGAGATCGTTGGTGCCCATGACGAGGCACGAGAGCCGCCCGCCGGCGCTCGCGATCTCGGCGATGTTGAGGATGGCGAGCGGCGTCTCGACCATCGCCCACACGGCAACTTTCGCTGCGCCCAGCAAGGCTTCGACGTCCGCAAGGTCTTTGGCGCGGGAAACTTTGGGGACGAGGATCGCATCGGGGCCTGCGGCCGCCGCGGCTTTCAGATCGTCGGCGCCCCATTGGGCCGAGAGCGCATTGATGCGGATGATCACCTCGCGCTTGCCGAAGCCTCTCGCCCTGACTGCATCGGTGACCTGGCGCCGCGCCAGCTCCTTGGCGTCGGGGGCGACGGCGTCTTCGAGATCGAGGATCAGCGCATCTGCGGCCAGCGTGCGGGCCTTCTCCAGCGCGCGGGCATTCGAGCCGGGCATGTAAAGGACGGAGCGGCGCGGACGGACGGTCATGGAAATCCTCTGGGATAGCAGGTTCGACACCTATCCTATGGCTCCTGCCCCGCCAAGAGATAGGATCGTGACATCATGAATGTGCTCTCCATCCAGTCTGATGTCGTCTACGGCCACGTGGGCAATGCAGCGGCGCGGTTCGCGCTCCAGAGGCTCGGCCACGAGGTCTGGGCCGTTCCCACGGTGCTGCTGTCGAGCCATGCGGGCTACGCGGAAGTCGGCGGCGAAAGCCTGTCGGCCGATCTCTTGCGCCGGGTCATCGACGGGCTGGACGCCAATGGCTGGCTCGGCTCCTGCGACGCGATCCTCTCGGGCTATCTCGGCCAGGCCGATCATGCGTCGGTGGTGGCAAATGCGGTACGCCGCGTGAAGGCAGCCAATCGCCATGCCGTCTACTGCCTCGATCCCGTGTTCGGCGATGCGGGCCGCGCCTATGCCAAGCCTGGCGTTGCGGAAGCCATGGCGCGCGAGCTGCTACCGCTCGCCGACATCGTCACGCCGAACGTGTTCGAGCTGTCGAGCCTGACGAGCGTCGCGATCCGCGACGCAAACGATGCGCTGGTTGCCGCGCAACGCCTGGGACGGCCGATTGTCCTCGTGACCTCAGTGCCGGCCGGCGACGACCGCATCGGCACACTGGCCGTCTCGAAAGACGAAGTGTGGCTCGCTTCGACGCCGCTTCTGGCAAACCCGCCGCACGGCTCGGGCGATCTCATGGCAGCGCTGTTCCTCGCGCATCATCTTGCTGGGTTCTCGCTCAAGGAGAGCCTCGCGAAGACGGCCGCATCTGTGTTCGCCATTCTCGAAAAAAGCGTCACGGCCGGTTCGCACGAGATGCTGCTGATCCAGCTTCAGGATGCGCTCGTCGCGCCGCCCGAAAATGCTGCACTACGAATTCAAAGCATCACCTAAACATCCACTTCCGTCATGGCCCGGTCGCGTGCGATCCAGGCCACCCATTTTCTTTAGGCGGAGACAAAAGTGGGGCACCCGGACACGCTGACGCGCGCCGGGTGATGACGATCAGAAGGAGAGCGATAAACCTTTAAGCCGCTTTCTTCAGCAGCTTGCGGTTGATCAGGCATTCTGCGATCTGGACAGCGTTGAGAGCGGCGCCCTTGCGCAGGTTGTCCGACACGATCCACATCGACAGGCCATGCTCGACCGTCGGATCCTTCCGGATGCGCGATATATAGGTCGCGTCCTCGCCCGCCGCTTCGACCGGCGTGACGTAACCGCCATCCTCGTGCTTGTCGACGACGAGGCAACCCGGTGCTTCGCGCAGGATCGCGCGCGCCCGCGCCGCCGTGAGCGGCTTCTCGAATTCGATGTTGACCGCTTCGGAGTGGCCAATGAACACCGGCACGCGCACGCAGGTGGCCGTCAGCTGGATGTCGGGGTCGAGGATCTTCTGCGTCTCGACCATCATCTTCCACTCTTCCTTCGTGTAGCCGGAGTCGAGGAAGACGTCGATGTGTGGGATCACGTTGAACGCGATCTGCTTGGTGAAGAGCCTGGACTCGATCGGATCGGCGACGAACACCGCGCGCGTCTGGCGGAAGAGTTCGTCCATCGGCTCCTTGCCGGCGCCCGAAACGGACTGATAGGTGGCGACGACCACGCGCTTGATGGTGGCCGCGTCATGCAGGGGCTTCAGCGCCACGACGAGCTGCGCCGTCGAGCAATTGGGATTGGCGATGATGCCTTTCGGGATGCCCTCGTCCAGCGCGCTGGCGTTGACTTCGGGCACGATGAGCGGCACGCCGCGGTCCATGCGCCAGGCGGACGAATTGTCGATGACAATGGCGCCTTGCGCCGCGATCTTCGGCGACCATTCCTTGGAGACGGTGCCGCCCGCCGACATCAGGACGATGTCCGTGCCGCGAAAATCGTAGTGCTCGAGCGCCTTCACCTTGAGCGTCTTGTCGCCGAAGGAGACATCCGTACCCACGCTCCGCGAGGAGGCGAGCGCCACCACTTCGTTCGCGGGAAACGCGCGTTCGGCCAGAACGCCCAGCATTTCCCGTCCCACATTGCCGGTCGCACCGGCGACGGCAACTTTGTACGACATCGCTTATCCTTCCATCGACGCCCCAGGCCCATGCGGCCCGGAGTGAGGCGCGAGCATTACTGCAATAAGGCGCGGCGGAAAAGTGGCGGAAAGCGCGGGGCGCCTATTGGCCCGTGGGCCAGCTCAGCCTGACGGTTGCAGCGCGGCCATCGAAGGTGCCGGAGACGTTACCGCCCAGGGGATGGAAATCGCCGAACTGGACATGCGCGAAATGCGCGCGTTTGCCGTCGCGGCCGATGTCGGAGCTGCCGATGTCCATACTGAAGGGGCCGAGCGCGAGCGGATGCCCGCTCGCCGCCATCTGGCCGCGTGCCAGCGCCGGGTTCGCCTCCGTCCGCGAGATATCCTGGAATGTGCTGCCGTCGGACAACGGCAGATGCGCGGTGCTGTGCTGATAGAAAGACGGTTCGGGCAATATGATGGCCGGCGGCTGTGCCATCGCTGCAGTCGCCGCGGGGAAAAGCAGTCCGAAAAAGACGATGCCCGCACGCATCATCACCCTCCACGGCATAATAATCCGCCGCCCTAGCTAAAGTTGCATGTGGACAAACGGGAGGGAACGAGCGGCTGGATTAATCGTAAATCCGCATATTCATATGATTTTCGCGGCTTCGAGGCGTGCAATTTCGTCCGTGCTTAAGCCGAGGATTTGAGACAAAACCCTGTGCGTATGCTCGCCGAGGATGGGTGGTGCGTTGCGATATTCTGGCGGCGTCCGCGAAAGACGCAAAGGGCTGGCGACAAGATCGATCGGCCCCGCCGTTGCATGCGCCATCGAGATCCTGAAGCCGCGCGCGATCGCCTGCGGATCGGCGAAAACCTGGTCGACACGGTTGATCGGACCGCACGGCACGTTCGCCGCTTCGAGACGCGTGATCCACTCCGCAGTCGAATGGCAGGCCAAAACGGGACGCAGCAGGTCGATCAAGGTCTCGCGATGCGCCACGCGGCTCGCATTGGTCTGGAAGCGCGAGTCCTGGCCGAGATCTTCGCGTTCGGCTGCCTTGCAGAAGCTGCGATATTGCCGGTCGTTGGCGACAGCCAGAATGAGATGGCCGTCGGCGGTCGCGAACACCTGATACGGCACGATGTTGGGATGGGCGTTGCCTAGCCGCCCGGGGACCATGCCGCCCGCCAGATAGTTCATCGCCTGGTTCGCGAGCGCGGCCGCCTGGCAATCGAACAGCGCCATGTCGATCGACTGGCCTTCACCGGTATTCGCCTGATGGATCAGCGCCGCCTGGATGGCGATCGTCGTGTAGAGACCGGTCACGATATCGGACACCGCAACGCCGACCTTCATCGGCTCGGCGCCGGCAGCACCGTCGGGCTGGCCGGTGATACTCATCAGTCCGCCCATGCCCTGGATGAGATAGTCGTAGCCGGCCTTGTCCCGATAGGGGCCGTCGTGGCCGAAGCCGGTCAGCGAGCAATAGACAAGGCCCGGATTGTCGGCGGACAGCGTTTGATAGTCGAGGCCGTAGCGCGCCAACGTTCCGGTCTTGAAGTTCTCGACGACGACATGGGCCCGGCGCGCCAGCCTTTTGACCAGCGCCGCGCCTTCCGGTTTCGAGAAATCGATCGTGACGGAGTGCTTGTTACGGTTGGCGGCGAGGAAATAGGTCGCGTCGCCCTGGGCCAGGAAGGGCGGTCCGAAGGCCCGCGTCTCGTCACCCTCGCCCGGCTTCTCGATCTTCAGAATCTCGGCCCCCAAATCGCCCAGGATCTGCGTGGCCCAGGGACCGGCTAGCACGCGGCTCAAGTCGAGGACACGGATATGCGACAGCGCGCCCATGGCGAACGCCCCTTTGACTGACGCTCGCTCTTAGCTTGCGGGGGCCGAAGCGGCAATCGGCCGAAAAAGTGAGGGCGGGCTTGGGGCCCGCCCTTCTTCCGGCATTATTGTTGTTGTCTTCCGCCGTCAGCTGTTGAGGTTGATGACTGCGCGGCGGTTCTGCGGCTCGCGCACGCCCGGTCCCGTCGGCACGAGCGGATCGTGGAAGCTCTTGCCTTCGATCGAGATCGTCGAACCGTCGACGCCTTCGCGCACCATCTCGTCCTTCACCGCTTCCGCGCGACGGACCGACAGACCCTGGTTGTAGCTGTCGGAGCCGACCGTGTCGGTGTGACCGGTGACGAGGACACGGACGCTGCCTTGCTGCTTCAGCGTCGTAACCGCCTGTTGCACCACCTGCTGCGCTTCAGCCGTGAGGTTCGCCTTGTTGAAGTCGAAGAAGACGATGAACGTCTTCACCGGTGGAGGCGGTGGCGGAGGAGGAGGCGGCGGTGGAGGCGGCGGTGGCGGAGGCGGTGGCGGCGCTTCAACCACGTAGAATGGATAGTAACGAATACCGAGCATCACGACGTTCTGCCGCAACTCGTTCCCCGCTGCGGGCGCACTGGGCGTTGGATAGATTTCCTGGAAGTGGTCCGCGTTGTTCCCGCGGTACCGATATTCTGCAAACAGATCGAGGTTGTGTCTGGCCTCGTAGTTCACACCGGCGATGACTTGCCACTGGAATCCCCACCGGCCGAACTGACCGGCGCCGACACCAGGAAGATCGGCCTCCTGATCGACGCCGCCCGCGCCGACGCCGCCACCGGCATAGGCACTCCAGCGCGGAATGAAGTGGAAATCGTAGAGCAGATTTGCCGAAGCGCCGGTCCACACGACTCCGCCGGCGCCGTTACCAAGATAATGGCTATGGCTTCCGCTACCTTCGACTTCAAGGCGCAGATTGCCCATTTTGTAGCCTACCGCACCGGCCGCGAAGATTCCGCCGTTTGGATAAGCGGTCCTCGCACCGTCGATCGTGACGAAATTGAAGTCGTTCAGTTTTTCCCAGCCCGCGCCGAGGCCGATGTACCAGCCCTGGCCCGCGAACACAGGGGTCGCGAACGCGCTCAGGGCCGCGGCCGCAATTAATGCGACGCGTAGTTTCATTGTTGCACCCCTCTCTGGCGACAACAGGTTTTTGGGGACGAACCCCCCTCCGCAGCTATCAACCGACGGCTGCACCTGTCGTAACGGGAACGCGAGATGATGGTTGCAACGCGAAATACGAAATTCGCGGTTTAGAGTTCGCCGCGCACGTCCCACAATTCCGGATAAAAGCGAAGCTCCAGCGCCTTTCTCAGATAGGTGACGCCTGAGGTTCCGCCGGTGCCCACTTTCCCGCCGATGATTCGCTCCACAGTTTTCATGTGGCTGAAGCGCCACAGGTGAAAGCGATATTCGAGGTCGACCAGCTTCTCCGCGAGCTCGTATAAATCCCAATGCGTCTCGACATCCCGATAGACGAGTCGCCACGCTTCACGCACCTGTGCATCGGCCGTGTAAGGCTCCGCAAAGTCCCGTTCGATCTTCTCGCGCGGGACCGGAAATCCGCGACGCGCAAGAAGCGCGAGGGATTCATCGTAGATGCTGGGCTCCATCAGTGCCGCATTAACTTTTGCTGCAATGTGCGGATGAGATTCGAATACGCGCGCGGATTCGCGGTTCTTGTTGCCCAGCCGATATTCGAGCATGCGGTACTGAAAAGATTGGAATCCGGAAGACTTTCCGAGCGCATTGCGGAAAGCGCCGTAATCGAACGGCGTCATCGTGGAAAGTATTTCCCAGGATTGAATCAGATTCGCCTGAACGCGCCCGACACGTGCGAGCATCTTGAACGCCGCGCCGAGTTCCCCTGAGCGAATCCCGCGGATGGCGCCCGCAACTTCGTGCAGGCAGAGCTTGATCCAGAGTTCCGAGGCCTGATGCATGATGATGAACAGAACCTCGTCATGTTCCTCGGTCAGCGGCTTCTGGCAATCGAGCAGGCGGTCGAGGGCAAGATAGTCGCCATAGGACATCGACTCCCCGAGATCCCAATGGACGCGCTCATCGGAAAGATCGACGCTCGCGGGCGGATTTTCGGTAGGCTTTGTCATCGGCATGCAAGCTCGCTTTAACGCTATCCACGATCCACTGTGCCTGGGGGGTTCGCACAGCCGCGAAGCAGATGCTATTGTGCTCTCCGTAAACAATTTTTGCGATGGCAGGCATGCGAAGCAAAGCGGGTGTGGGCGCGGTTGCGCTTGCGGTATTGACGGCTGCTACCGGCGCGATCGGTGCGCCGCGTTGCGCGTCCTCCGATGAAGTGACCGCGATCCAGGCGGCGGCGATCCAGCAGCAATTGATGGTGGCGGCGCTGACCTGCAATCAGGTCGAGCATTTCAATGCTTTCCAGGTGAGCTACGGCAAGGAACTGCGCCGTTCGGACGCTTCGCTCGAACGCATGTTCCGTCGCCTTTATGCCGGGCGCGGCGAAGCCGAATACCACGCCTTCAAGACGCGGCTCGCCAACGATTCCTCCATTCGCAGCATCCATGACAATCAGAACTACTGCCGGGATGCGAGCATGGTGTTCGACGCGGCGCTGATCCCCGACAAGCCGACACTGGCAAGCTTCGTTTCGGGCATCGAAGTGATGGAACAGGGACCGATCAATTCCTGCGGCATGAGCGTGGCGGTGGGCTTCTCGGGCCTGCCCCTGGTGGTGCCCAAACCCAATCCGATGCGGATGGCCGCGCTTGCGGCGCCGGCCGCACCGGCAAGCCCTGCCTCACCGCCCGGCGGGAATTGACGGCTCGATCATAGAAGCAGGGGAGAGCCCGGTCCGCGAGGCCGGGCTTTTTTTTGCCGCGCCGGCGTCGGGCAGAAACGAAAAGGGCGGGACTTTCGTCCCGCCCTTTCCAAGTCCGGCAATAACCCCGCGGCTTACATACCGCCGCCGAGATCGATGACGGCGCGACGGTTCTGCGGTTCGCGCACGCCAGGCCCCGTGGGCACGAGCGGATCGTGGAAGCTCTTGCCCTGGATCGAGATGCCCGAGCCGTCCATGCCCTGACGGACCATTTCGTCCTTCACGGCTTCGGCGCGGCGCACCGAGAGACCCTGGTTGTAGCTGTCGGAGCCGACCGTGTCGGTGTGACCGGTCACGAGCACCTTCACGAAGCCGTTCGCCTTGGCTGTCTTGACCGCTTCCGAAACAACCGACTGCGCTTCGGCCGTCAAGTTCGCCTTGTTGAAGTCGAAGAAGACGATGAACGTCTTCACCGGGGGAGGCGGCGGCGGAGGAGGCGGCGGGGGCGGAGGCGGCGGCGGAGGTGGCGGCGGCGGCGGTGCCGGGGCGTACCACGGGTACCACCGGATGCCGACCATCCAGGCCTGCTCATCCGTGTCCTTCGCCTTGGCCGCGCCGTTGAAGCTCTTGTTCAGAGCGAGATCGCGATAGCGCCAGTCGAGCGTGATATCGACGTTCTTGCGGATCGAATAAGCGAAGCCCGCCATGCCCTGGTACATATAACCCCAAGGAGCGCCATTGAGCGGAACGGCCGTGTTGAGCGCTTCGATGTTGCCAACACCCGTGCCGGCGCCGGCGCCGATGCTGAAGTCCCATTTCGGGGCCAGCGGAACGTCATAGGCGACATTCAGCAGGAACGATTTGATGTCGGCGTGTCCGCCCGATGTTACGTTGTGGTGGACCCAACCAACTTCGCCTTCGACCCGGACATGGTCGTGGAATTTGTAACCCCAAGCGCCCGTGACCAGGCCGCCGTTGTCGGTTCCGACCTTTGTCTCAAGGAGCGTCGAGTTGTCGTGGGCGGTGAACTGACCCATATGGTCGTAGCCACCCGACAGATCGACGTACCAACCGGTCGCCTCGCCTGCCAGCGCAGGGCCCGACAAGGCCAACGCCGCAACGCCCGCTAGGGCGATCATCCGAATTTTCATATTTGACCCTCGTTTAGAAGTACCGACGGGCAAGGAACCCCCCAACCGAGTTCGGGATACCAAACCTCAGTAGTGCCTATACTGGAGGATGTGGTTAGCGGATGTCCACCAAACGCCACGGCCGGAGGGCTTCGGCCGGGGGAATTCCCGTTCGGCTGTGTCTGGGGCGCAACATGACTATTCCGCGAACGCCTTGGTCCCCCATTTGCCACTGGTCCAAAGGAACGCATATCGCGCGGGCAACAGGACAATTTGGCTTGACGGGTCGGCCGCGTGATTCGTCTGACGCTCGAGCGTGCGCAGAATCTCGACGCGCGGCTCCACGTGAAAAAGGCGCAGCCAGGCGCGCAGCAATCCGCCCGCGACCGGCCCCAATCCGGTGAGATCGCCGAAGTCGACGACATGCAGCCGTCCGCTGTCGCCCAGGGACGCGCCGGCCGCCGCAAGTGCCTGCCGCCAATCGGGAATCATCGAAAGGCTGTAAGGGAATAGCACCCGGTCGAAGGGCCTGTCCCGACCGAACAGCGACGGCGCCAGGGCCTCGGCGTAGCCCTGGACGAGTTTGATGCGGCCGGAGAGGCCCGCGGCTTGGATATTGCCGGCAGCCGTCTTGAGCATTTCCGACGATGCATCGAGGCCGTAAAGCTCCGTGCCCGGATAGAGCCGCGCGATGCGGATGAGATTGCGGGCGGTTCCGCACCCGACCTCGACCACCGCCTCGCCGGGCCTGAGGGCCAGCTCGCGAATCAGCCTGTCGCGGCCGAAGAGATAGTACCGCCGCGTCAGGTCATAGATGTAGCGCTGGCGCCGATAGACCTTGTCCATCAGGGCCGCGTGCTGGTCGCCCGCCATGGCGTCGGAATGCCTGCTCAGGACAGGGGACGGCGGCAATAGACGTGGAATCCGCCATAGATCGAGGAACGATCCTGGGCATGGAAGGCCCGGCTTTCCGCCTCGAGATACTGCCATGGCGCCAGAAGCGCGGGCGGAAGCTTGCGCGGCAGCGGCGAATCCTCGCCCGCCGTGCGGAAGATCACACGCGCGTCACGCGAATCGGCCGTGCGGTCGATCTGCTCCCAGAGCTGGGTGATCACATCCGGCGTCATCCAGTCCTGGGCATCGAGCAGGACGTAGCGGTGGATCGAGTTCGGCTTCTGCGACTTCAGGAAGTCGATGAGCGAGGCGTGATGCACCTCGACCTTGTTCGTGCGGGTGCGGATGACGTCGTAAGTATCGGCCTGCAGGTAAGGCGGAACCGCCGAGCGGTTCTCCACGTCGTAGCCGCGCGCGAAGGCCTGCCACGCGAAGTAGTTCTCGTGGATCGGGAAATCGCAGGCCAGCTTCTCGACGCGCTGGCGCAGCACCGCGATCGGGTCGCCTTCCGACGACGCGACGAGCTCGTCATATTGCGCCGGCGGAATGCCGAGCGCGTAAAGCGACACCGGCGACTTCGACAAGAGCTTGATCGACTTATATTCGAACAGCGGCGCGATGGTCTTTTCGAAGGCGCGGCGCTGTTCCGCCGGCGTGCGGGCTTCGACGATGCCGTTGAGCTTCTTGCCATGCAGGCGCGCCACCGTGTGAAGCACGCCGATGAAACGGCCGAGCAGACCGTATTTATAAAGGTTGCGCGCGAACATGTTGATGCGCCGGCCGTGCAGCGGGATGTGCTTTTCCCAGTAGCGGCGAGTCACCGGATCAAGACGCGAACTCAGGAAATTGTCGAAGGCCTTGCGGTTTTCCTTGCTCTTCGCCGTGCCGAAGAAGCGGAAGAAATCCTCGTAGCTCGGAAGATTGGCGAGCGCCGCGAGCTTCAACCGCGTCAGCGCCACATGGTTGGGATTGAGATCGACCGCGATGATGCGCGCAGGATCCGCAGCAAGATAATTGAGCACGTTGCAGCCGCCCGACGCGATGGTGATCAGCGTGTGGTGCGGCTTCAGCGCCAGCGCCTCCATGTCGACATCGGGATCTTCCCAGATCTGGTTGTAGACGAAGCCTTTGAACATCAGCGTGAAGAGGCGCTCGAGCGCGCCGCGCTTTGTCGTTGCCGGCTTCGTGTGCGCGGCGCGATCCAGGAGGGCATTGGCCATGGGGAACCGGGGCTGATGGTTTCTAAAGCTCGCAGGTCTCTATCTAGGCCGGGACGCTAACAATTCAAAGCTCCTTCGAAGGGCGCGCTTGCAGGAAACCGACGGCCTCGACTATTTGGGGAACATGGCGATGGAAGACAACCGGACGGCCGTGGAGCAGCTGATCGCGCTCCTCGATCTCGATGCAATCGAAGTCAACATTTTCCGCGGCGTAAGTCCGAAAGACCGCTCGCAACGCGTTTTTGGCGGGCAGGTGCTGGGACAGGCCCTGGTTGCCGCGACCCGCACGATCGACGACCGGTTCTGTCATTCGCTTCATGCCTATTTTCTCGTGCCCGGCGATCCCAAAGTTCCCATTTTGTACGAAGTGGACAGAAGCCGCGACGGCAAAAGCTTCAGCTCGCGCAGGGTCGTCGCCATTCAGCACGGCCGTCAGATCTTCCACATGTCGGTGTCGTTCCAGGTCGAGGAACCCGGGCTCGAGCATCAGATCGATCCGCCGGCGGTGCCGCGTCCCGAAACACTCCCGAGCGAAGACGAGATCCGCAGAAGCGTCGCCGACAAGGTGCCGGAAGCGCATCGTGAAAATTTTTTAAGGCCGCGCCCGATCGAGCTGCGCTCCGTCGATCGCAATTCCATCATCAATCCGGAGAAGCGCCCGCCGCATCAGGCCGTGTGGGTGAAGGCGACCGGCGCCCTGCCGAACGACCGGGCGCTCCACCAATGCGTGCTCGCCTATGCCTCCGACATGACGCTGCTCGACACCTCGCTCCTGCCGCACGGCATGGGCTGGTTCGACGATCGCGTGCAGATGGCGAGCATCGATCACGCGATGTGGTTCCATCGCCCGTTCCGCGCCGACCAATGGCTGCTTTATGTGCAGGACAGCCCCTGCGCCTATGGCGCGCGCGGCTTCAATCGCGGGCTGATCTATTCCGAAGACGGAAAGCTCGTCGCCTCGGTGGCGCAGGAAGGACTGATGCGCGTGCGCGGCGTCGTCTGACCCGGCGCTGCGTCAGCTAGTGCATGCCGCCCTGCGAAGCATTGCCGGCCATCTTGGTGCCGGCGTCTTCATGCTCGCTCGCCTCGGTCTCGGTATTGTCGAACCAGGTCTTCGGATCGCCCGGCACCGGCCGCGTCTCGCAATGAAGCCCCGTGCAGACATAGTTGAACGTGGCATTGCCGCGGAACACCGTCACCGCTTCCGCCTGGCGGCTCGACACCGTCACCGGATCGTTCTCGATGATCGTCTTGTCCGCGCCGAGCGCGATGAGATTGGTGGCGCCGAAGCGCTTGCCGAGCACGAAGACGTGCTTGGAATCAAGGATCGTCAGCTCAGCGATGCTCGGATTGCCGATATAGACCGTCGCCACCGGCGCCTTGAACGACACGAGCGCGACGTTGTCCATCGGCACGAAAACGGGCACCGACACTGGTCCGGCCAACGCTGCCGAAGCCGGCGCAAGGACGCAGGCAGCGACGAGCGCGATACGACGAACGGTCATGGACGGCCCCTTTGAAAGACGCGTTACGGTATCGTGGCCGTGTAAAGAGAGTTTTAATCTGGCGCGTGCGTTTCGTATCGTCATGGCCGCTTCGAACGACGTGCGCGAACGCGAAGTTTGTCGATCGCAATGCGCGGAGCCGATTTCATAACGACTGCTTAATGCACGACAAACGCGGGCGCGGACATTGTTCGCAAATGACGGAAAACCGCGGATTTTGCAGCGCGACAACGCGCTTCGAATTGTCGGGTTTGGTTTCGCATTAAGCGGTCATTAATCCGATCCTCTTACCTTCGAGCGTGTGTCACGCCAAGGGGCCGACTTGAATACGGCACAGCGGGGCACCCTAGGGTGTGTCAATCAAGTGGAGGCAGACATGCAGAATCTCTTTGCTCGTTTCTTCAAGGATCAGTCGGGTGCGACGGCCATCGAATACGGCCTGATCGCCGCCGGTATTGCCGTCGTGATCATCGCGGCCGTGCAGTCTGTGGGTACGAACCTGCAGGGCACGTTCAACAAGGTTGCGACGAACATCTAATCGGCTTCGACCGACTATCGTCGAAACGGCGGCCGCCCCATGTGGGCGGCCGTTCCGTTTTTATGGGAGGGCCAGGATGATCGCGGAATTCGTGATTTTTGTGATGCTTCCTGCGCTTCTGATCGCAGCCGCAGGCTGGGATCTCGCGAGCTATACGATCCCCAATTTCCTGCAAGCCGCGCTGATCGCGGCCTTTTTCCTCTTCGCCTTCACCTCCGGCATGACCACGACGCAGTTCTCGCAGCACCTGATTGCGGGCGGCCTCGGCCTCGCCATCGGCTTTACGGTGTTCGCTTTCGGCTATGTCGGCGGCGGCGACGCCAAGCTCTTCATGTCGGTGGCGCTCTGGTTCGGACTCGGCGACATGGCCGACTTCGCGCTGGCGGCGTCCCTATTCGGCGGCGTGCTTACGCTCGCCCTTCTCAGTTTCCGAAAATTGCCCCTACCGGCACAGCTCACGAGCCAGGGCTGGATTCTCCGTCTGCACGACGAGAAGGCCGGAATTCCCTACGGCGCGGCGCTGGCCGCGGGGGCCTTCGCAGTCCTTCCGTATACGGATGTTTTCCGCCTGGCCGTCACCCGTTAAGGGCCTGCAACTCCTTTATTTGCAAAGCCGAAATTAAGCAATTCCCAAGGGTTTCATGATGGGATCGCAGCTCAAGGGAGCTGGACCCATGAATACCCAACGCATGCTGATTCTCGGCGTGGCGGCCGTGGCCGCCGGTGCTGCCGCCCTGCTTGCACGCGGCCTCATGGGTGGCGGTACGCCGGTCGCGAAAGCGGCGCCTCCGCCGCGCCTTCCGACGGCGGAAGTGCTCGTCGCGTCGAGCGACCTTCAGCCCGGCACCGCGCTGACAAGCGCATCCGTGCACTGGCAGGAGTGGCCCAAATCGGCCGTCGACTCGAGCTTCATCACAGAGAACGGGCAGCCGGATATCGATCACATCATCCAGGGCACCGTCGTGCGCGCGCCGCTCGTTGCGGGCGAGCCGCTGGCCATGACGAAAATCGTGCACGCCGACCAGGCGGGCGTGATGGCCGCGATGGTCACGCAGGGCATGCGCGCGGTGTCCGTCGGCATCTCGACGGAATCGGGCGCGGGCGGCTTCATCCTGCCCAACGATCGCGTCGACGTGCTCGTCACCGGACAGATTTCGGACAGCCCGCGGCGCTTCCGCGCCTTCACCATTCTGCGCGACGTGCGCGTGCTCGCCATCGATCAGATCTTCCATCAGGACAAGGACCAGAAGACGGTGCTCGGCAAGACGGCGACGCTCGAGCTGACGCCGGCGCAGGCCGAGCTGATCGAGACGGCGCAGGCCGCCGGCACGATCTCGCTGTCGTTGCGTGCGCTGGGCGACAGCGGCGCGCAGCAGCAGTCAAAGACCGCCGACAAGGGCGAAGACAACACCGCCGCCGCCGTCAGGGTCATCGGCTACGGCCTGCCGCGCGCGGCGGGCCTGCAGGGAGAGTAAGGGGCGATGCGCGAACTTTTTCTCGCGGCTCTAGCGGCCGGAACTCTCGTTATCGCGCAGCCCTGTTCTGCGGAGCAGGCGCAGCTGCGCACCGACGCCGACAATGCCGGCGCCCGCGAAATCACCGTCTCGATGCGTTCGGGACAGACCGAGCGCATCACGCTGGCGCTGGGCAAGGCGGCGGTCGTCAAACTCGACACCGATGCGCGCGACGTTCTGGTGTCCGATCCATCGGTGGTCGACGCGGTCGTGCGCACGACGCGGCGCATCTTCCTGCTCGCCCAGAAGATCGGCCAGACCAACGCCTTCATCTTCGACGGCCAGGGCCATCAGATCCTCTCCGTGGACATCCGCGTCGAACGCGACGTCACCGATCTCGTCAACGCGATCCACGCGAACTTTCCGGACTCCAACGTCCGCGTCTCCTCGCTGAACGACAATCTCATCCTGTCGGGAACGGTCGCCAACGCGCAGGAAGCGGCGCGCGCGCAGGATCTTGCCGCACAGTTCGTGCGCGATCCGGGCAAGAACGTCGACCCGACCAAAGTCGTCAACATGCTCAAGATCGGCGGCCACGAGCAGGTGCTGCTGAAGGTCAAGGTCGCCGAGATGGAACGGCAGATCGCCAAGCAGTTCGGCATCAATCTGCAGGCCATGGGCAATATCGGCACCGTGCCGATCAATTTCGCCACCGCCAATCCTTACGGCCTCGTGGGCCAGGCGCTTTCCGCCGCCTCGGGCCTGCAGGTCGGCAATGCCAACCAGAATCATGCCCAGGCCGTGCTGAATGCGCTCGAGCAGACGGGTCTGATGCACACGCTGGCCGAACCCAATCTCATCGCGGTCTCCGGCGAGACGGCGAAGTTCCTGGCAGGCGGCGAGTTCCCCGTTCCGGCGGGCCGCGACCAGCAGGGCAACATCAGCATCATCTTCAAGGATTTCGGCGTCGGCCTTTCCTTCACGCCGGTGGTCCTTTCCGACAAGCGCATCTCGCTGCAACTGTCGACCGAAGTCAGCGAACTGACCAATACGGGCGCCTTCACGCTCGCCGGCGGATCGTTCGTGACCCAGTCGGGCCAGATCGAAACCGTGCAGGCGCAGACGATCCCGGCGCTGGAAGTCCGCCGCGCCGAATCGACGGTCGAACTGCCGTCGGGCGGCAGCTTCGCGATCGCGGGCCTCCTGCAGCATACCAACAAGCAGGTGCTCGACGCCTTTCCGGGCCTCAAGGACATGCCGGTTCTCGGCGCGCTGTTCCGCAGCCGCGATTTCGAGAACGACGAGACCGAGCTCGTGATCATCGTCAGCGCCTATCTCGCCGAACCGACGACCGCCAGGAAGCTGGCCGCGCCGACCGACAATTTCGCCGCGCCGAGCGACGCGGGAACAATCGCCTTTGGCCGTCTCAACCGCATCATCAGCCCCAATGATCCGCATGGGCTGAAGCAGGCGGGCGACACCAAAGTCGGCTTTATCGTGGAGTAAGCCATGATCACGCAGAACGGATTGCGCATTGCTTCGCTTCTCGCCGTGCTGCTGGCAGGCAGCTGCTCGCAGTTCGAGAGCGACAACGACAAGCCGCCGCGGCTTTTCCAGGACGGCGAAGTGAACTATCCGATCACGGCGGCGCCGGTCTACCGCTCGCTCAAGCTCGCCAATAGCGAAACGCTGTCGACGAACGATGCGGCCGACCTGTCGGCCTTCGTCGACGACTATCTGTCCCGTGGCAACGGCTCCATCAGCGTCTCGGTGCCGACGAGCCCCTATTCCTCGCGCGTGATCACGGCCATCGGCGAGCGTCTCGCCGACCTCGGCGTGCCGCGCTCGCACATCCTCGTCGGCGTGCAGGATCAGACCGGCGCCGAAGGCAAGGTCGAGGTCGGTTATGTGAGCTTCGACGCGCACACCGATCCGTGCGGCGACTGGAGCGAAAACGTGGCCTTCACGCTGCAGAACACGCCGATGCCCAACTATGGCTGCGCCGTGCAGCACGATATCGCAGCACAGCTGGCCGATCCCAGGGACCTGGCGCAGCCGCGCGCGCTCGGCCCGTCGGATCCGGCGCAGCGCATGCAGGTGTTCAACAAATACGAGCAGGGCCAGACGACCCAGTCGCAGAAATCTCAGTCCCAGTCGGGCGCCGTTTCCGATGTCGGAAGCAGCTCGCAATAGAGTTTGGAGCGTATGATGGCGAAGGCAGATCAGGACATGGCGCACGGAGCCGAACCGTTCGGCGCGCAGCCGCACGAGCGGCCGGTGCCGCGCATCTCGATCCATGCCTTCTGCGAGTTTCCGGACACGAGCGCCGCGCTTCAGCGCGCCTCGGAGGACCGCAGGCTGTCGAAGGCGCATGTGACGATCGATCAGGGCGGCCTTCAGGGCGCGCTCGACCATTATGCCGGCCAGGCGACGCCCAATCTCATCATCATCGAGACCAAGCTTCAGGGCCGCGCCGCCGTCGAGGAAATCGAGCGCCTCGCCGAAGTCTGTGACTCTTCGACCAAGGTCGTCATCGTCGGCCGCGTCAACGACGTCGAGCTCTATCGCGAGCTGATGCGCCGGGGCGTCAGCGAGTATCTCGTCGCCCCGCTCAATCCGCTGCATTTGATCGAGGTGATTTCGGGGCTTTATCTCAATCCCGAAGCAGCGCCGATCGGACGCATCGTGAGCTTCGTCGGCTGCCGCGGCGGCGTCGGCTCTTCGACGCTGTCGCACAACGTCGCCTGGTGCATCGCCGAGAGATTCCAGATCAACACCACGCTGATCGATCTCGATCTTTCCTTCGGCACCAGCACGCTCGATTTCAACGAGGAGCCGGGACAGGGCGTGGCGGACGCGCTGTCGGCGCCCGAGCGTCTCGACGACGTCCTCCTCGAGCGCCTCCTGATCAAGGCCGGCGATCATCTTTCGCTGTTCACGGCGCCGGCCGTTATCGACCGCGTCTACGAGCACGAGCCCAGCGCCTACGAAGCGGTGCTCGACGCGGTGCGCCGCATGACGCCCTGCGTGATCGTCGATCTGCCGCATGTCTGGACGCCGTGGGTGCGCCAGACATTGCTGAATTCCGACGACATCGTGATCGTGGCGACGCCCGATCTCGCGAGCTTGCGCAACGGCAAGGCGCTGTACGACCTCATCCGCCAGAATCGTCCGAACGACCAGCCGCCGCGCCTCGTGCTCAATCAGGTCGGCCAGCCGAAGCGTCCGGAAATTCCGGTGAAGGATTTCGCGCAGACGGTCGGCACCGAAGCGACGCTCACCCTGCCCTTCGACCCGCAGGTCTATGGCGCTGCGGCGAACAACGCGCAGATGCTCCTCGAGATGAAGGCGACCGGCCCGACGGCCGAAGCCATCACGCAGCTCGCCGAACGCCTGACGGGCCGCCATGCGGCGCCGGTGGAGCAGACGAGCGTCATCCCGTTCCTGGGCTTCCTCAAAGGCCGTAAACAGGCCTGACCATGTTCGGCAAGCGCTCCGCCACATCGGATCAGCCGCGGCCGATAGCGAAGCCTGCGGCGCCGCCGGCGGCTGCGTCCGAAGCGCCGAAAGCGGCAGCGCCTCAGCCGGCCCCCCCGCCGGCCGCGCCTGCAGCGTCGCCGAAGCCGGTGGTGCCCGTGCCGGACGCCCGCTCCGAGGAATATTTCCAGGTCAAGACGACGATCTTCAGCGCGCTGATCGACACCATCGACCTCGCGCAGCTGGCGCAGCTCGATCCGGAATCGGCGCGCGAGGAAATCCGCGACATCGTCAACGAGATCATCTCGATCAAGGCCGTGGTGATGTCCATCGCGGAGCAGGAAAACCTGCTCCAGGACATCTGCAACGACGTTCTGGGTTACGGCCCGCTCGAGCCGCTGCTGGCACGCGACGACATCGCCGACATCATGGTCAACGGCGCCAACCGCGTCTTTATCGAAGTCGGCGGCAAGATCCAGCTGACCAATATCCGCTTCCGCGACAACGCGCAGCTGATGAACATCTGTCAGCGCATCGTGAGCCAGGTCGGCCGTAGAGTCGACGAATCCTCGCCCATATGCGACGCGCGCCTCCTCGACGGTTCCCGCGTCAACGTCATCGCCCCGCCGCTCGCGCTCGACGGACCGACGCTCACCATTCGTAAATTCCGCAAGGACAAGCTGACGCTCGACGACCTGACGCGGTTCGGCTCGATCTCGCCGGCCGGCGCGCGCGTGTTGGGCGTCATCGGCCGCTCGCGCTGCAACGTCCTCATCTCCGGCGGTACGGGTTCGGGCAAGACGACGCTTCTGAACTGTATGACCGCCTTCATCGAAGCCGACGAACGCGTCATCACCTGCGAAGACGCCGCCGAACTTCAGCTGCAGCAGCCGCACGTCGTGCGCCTGGAAACCCGGCCGCCCAACCTCGAAGGCCAGGGCCAGATCACCATGCGCGATCTCGTCCGAAACTGTCTGCGTATGCGTCCCGAACGCATCATCGTGGGCGAGGTGCGCGGACCCGAAGCGTTCGACCTTCTGCAGGCCATGAACACGGGCCATGACGGCTCGATGGGTACGCTGCATGCCAACAGCCCTCGCGAAGCCGTGTCGCGTCTGGAATCGATGATCACGATGGGCGGCTTCTCGCTGCCGGTGAAGACCATCCGCGAGATGATCGTCGGCTCGATCGACATCATCATCCAGGCCGAGCGTCTGCGCGACGGCTCGCGCCGCATCACGCGCGTGACCGAAGTGGTCGGCACCGAAGCCGAGGTCGTCATCACGCAGGATCTTCTCGTCTACGAGATGGACGGCGAAGACGACAACGGCAAGATCCGCGGCAAGCATATGGGCACCGGCATCGTCCGTCCGGCCTGCTGGGAACGCGCACGCTATTTCGGGATGGAACGGGAGCTGGCCGACGCGCTCGACCAGCTGCAGCAGCAATAGGGGACGGACATGAACCCCACGATCCTCGTAGCCCTCATGGCCCTGCTCTTTGCAGGCGGCGCCGGCGGCGTCGCTTACGCCTTCCTCGGGGCAGGCGATGCCTCCAGGAAGCGCGTGGCCGCACTGGCGGAGAAGAAGGTCCCCGGCGCGCGCTCGCAGGCCGATCAGACCAAGCAGCGCCGACAGAACACCCAGCAGCTGCTGAAGGAGCTCGAGAAGCAGCAGGCGCAACAGAAAGTGCGCATGACGATGCGCCGCCGGATCGAGCAGGCGGGCCTTACCATCCAGCCGCGCACGTTTTACCTGATCTGCGCCGGCGTGGCGCTTGCCGTCTGCCTTGCGCTTCAGATCACCGGACAGCCTTTGCTGGTCTCGCTGCTTGCGGCTTTCGCGGCCGGTCTCGGCGCGCCGCGCTGGGTCCTCGGCTTCCTGCGCGGACGCCGCCTCAAGAAATTTACCGAGGAATTCGCGAACTCCATCGACGTCATCGTGCGCAGCGTGAAGTCGGGTCTTCCGACCAACGAAGCGCTGAAGATCGTCGCCAAGGAATCGCCCGTCCCCGTCGGGCCGGAATTCGCGGTGCTCGTCGAGGGCCTGAAGATCGGCGTCTCGCTGGAGCAGGGCCTGAAGCGCATGTACGAGCGCATCCCGACCTCGGAAGTGAACTTCTTCGCGATCGTGATGACCATCCAGCAGAAATCGGGCGGCAACCTCTCCGAAGCTCTGAGCAATCTCGCGGGCGTGTTGCGCGACAGAAAGCGCCTGCAGGGCAAGATCAAGGCGATGTCGTCGGAAGCGAAGGCGTCGGCGATGATCATCGGCTCGCTGCCGCCGCTCGTCATGGGCCTCGTCTACATGTCGTCGCCGGACTACATCATGAAGCTGTTCACCGAGCGCATGGGCAATCTGATGCTGGGCGGTTGCGTCTGCTGGATGGCGATCGGCTGCTTCGTCATGAACAAAATGATCAGCTTCAAGCATTGAGGAGACGACCACCGTGCTCGACGTCGGCATCTTCAATCTTCTGTTCGACAAGACCTTTCTGATCACCGCGATCGCGGCGATCTTCGCCTTCGCGACGGTCGTCACGCTCGGCCTGCCGATGCTCGACAGGAACCAGCTCGGCACGCGCATGAAGGCGGTGGCGGAGCGGCGCGAGGAACTGCGCCAGCGCCATCACGCCGCCCTCAACAAGAGAGGCTCGCTGCGCGCGGAGCCCGTCTCCTTCATGAAAGCGACCGTCGAGCGCTTCAAGCTGTCGAATATCCTGGAATCCGAAGGCACGCGCGAAAAGCTCGCCATGGCCGGCAAGCGCGGTCAGGCGCCGCTGATCGCCTTCCTGTTCTTCCGCTTCGCGATGCCGCCGATCGTGTTCCTGGTGGCGCTCTTCTATCTCTTCGTGATGACGCATTTCCATTGGACGGCCTTCAACAAGCTCCTGGCGGCGGTCGGCGCGGCGCTGTTCGGCTTCTATCTGCCCGACCTTGCGCTCTCGAACATGATCCAGAAGCGCCGCGAGTCGATCATGAAGGCCTTCCCCGATGCGCTCGACCTGATGCTGATCTGCGTCGAGTCCGGCATGTCGATCGAGCCGGCCTTCACGAAAGTGGGCGCCGAGATCGGCACGCAGTCGGCCGAGCTCGCCGAAGAGCTGGCGCTGACGACCGCCGAGCTGTCCTATCTGCCCGAGCGCAGCCAGGCCTTCGACAACCTCGCCAAGCGCTGCGGCCACTCCGGCGTCAAGGCGGTCGCGGCCGCGCTCAACCAGGCCGAACATTACGGCACGCCGCTGGGCCAGGCGCTCCGCGTCACGGCGCAGGAAAACCGCGACATGCGCATGATGGAAGCGGAAAAGAAGGCCGCCGCGCTGCCGGCCAAGCTGACCGTGCCGATGATCCTGTTCTTCCTGCCCTGTCTCTTCGTGGTCATCCTCGGCCCCGCGATCATGCGCGTGATGTCGACGTTCCATCATTGACGCGGCGTTTCAACGAATGCCGCGGAGCGGGCGGACCCCTCACCCGCACCTGAGCAGACGTCTCCCTCCGAGCCCTGCATCCCTCTCCCTCAAGGGGAGAGGGGGAATATCAAGCCTTGCTCCGTCAAGGTGACGATCGAAGTCCGTGCCGAACGTCGAGTCTGACTGCCTCGCGATGCAGAGCGCCGAATTTCTCCTCTCCCCTTGAGGGAGAGGGATGCGAGGCGCGGAATGCGAAGCCTGATGAGGTGCGGGTGAGGGGTATCTCACCGCGTCTCGATTCCCGCGACGCGCGTGTGATCGGCCATAGCGACAAGACGTCCCGAGCGCTGTAGTATTTTCCTCGATGCGTGAACGGCGGGCGCCTTCATGCAGAGGCGTGGGCGTCGGCTGATCGGGGGGCAGATGCGCGGGCAACTTCATCGCATTTTGGCGGTCATCGTGTTTGCGGCCATGTTTGCGGCCATGGCGGTTCCGGCGTCGGCCGGCTCGTCCGACTGCGACAAGAACAAGGCCCAGATCGCCCGGATCGATCAGGCCATCGCCCAGCTCCAAATGGCCCAGCTGCCGCGCCAGGTCGGCAAGGACCTTCTGGCCGTGCTGGACGAGCTCATCGACGGCCTCAAAGGCACCAAGGGCGACCTGGGCAAAATCACCGGCTCGGTGGACGGCGCGAAGTCCAAACTCGGTGACATCACCAAGAACCTCAAGGACGCAAAAGTCGCCATTCCACCCGCCTGGAACAAATTGGCGGGTGCAGTGAACGGCCTGGCCGACAGCATCCAATCCGGCGTGACGAAATACGAAGGCAGTGCGGCGGGAAAGACGGCCGCGGGCCTCGCCAAAGCGCAGGATTATATCGGCAAGGCCGTATCGACGCTCCAGGCGGTGCGCGACCAGGTGGCGGATCTGCAGACGCTGGACGACGCGCGCGACGGCTCGGCCGCGGATCAGGTGCGGGCGCTGAAGATCGTCATCGACAAGACCGGACAGGCGAGCGGCGCCGCGGAGGTGCCGGGCGTGAAGCAATTTCTCGATGCCTATTCGCAGGCCGTGGCCGGCATCGCCGACAATGTCGCCTCCATCGAGAATTCCATGAGCGCCAACATCGCCATGGCCAACAAGGCTCTCGAGGGCACCGACTTCGCCAATGGCGATCTCTATCTCAATCAGAAGACCGCCGCCGAAAAGCAGGCGGCCGCGCTGGACGCGCTGCGCCAGGAACGCGCCAGGCTCGTGGCGGACGGAGCTTCGCTCGGCTGCGATGAGCCTCCGCCCGTGGTCGACAATTGCACGCACAAAAAACTGGGTTCGAACGGTCAGACGCCGGCCGAGACCAATGCGCTCGTCGACAGGATGACGGCACCCTTGCGCAATCAATACGACACGGCCGCCACGCTGGTGCGCATTGCGACGAATGAAGCCTTGCAGAACGGCTTTGCGAAACCGGTGGGCCGTCCCGGCGAGTCGCAGGCGTCCTTCAATGCGAGGATGGCGTCGTGGAGAAGCACGCAGGACCGCCTCGACGCCGAGATGAAGAAACAGGTCACCGACCGCGACGCCATCAAATCGAAGCTCGATCAGGCCACGGGGAACGCCATCGCGCAGGAAGCTTCCGCGAAGAACTGGAGCACGGCCGACGAACAGCTGTTCGACGAATGCTTCCCCCGTGAAGGCGACCTCCGGAAAGCGGCGAAGCAAAAGGCGGCGCAGGCGCGCAGCCAGACGGCTGTGCCGTCCGCCGCAAAGCCCGCGGCGGCGACCTGCGTGCGGCAGGGCGGTCTCGGCGGCGCGATGGAGAACGTCGCCTGCCAGGAGCAGCACGCAGGCTCGGGGCACTAGGAGGGGATCATGGCGCGCATTCTTCGTCAGGGCATTCTTGCGGCTGCGGTACTTGCCTCTCTGACGGCGACCGCCGACGCCAACCGCGTGACGCTCAAGCTTCATCCCGGACTGAAGCTCGTCTGCAGCATCTATGGCGGCTACGACAAGAGCGGAAAAGCTCTGGGCGACTACGACTCGGTGAACCTCGTCACGCAGGTCGCGAACGGCGGCTATACATACCAGTTCGGCTTCAGCGGAAAGTCGTTGTCAACGTCTGGCGGCACACAGACCGTTTATCCCGACGACAACGCCCACGGCACGATGCTGCGCGAGTACTGGCCGTCCGGCGACGACAGCCGCAAGGGCGATGTGAGCTATCTGAAACTGTCCGATGCGACCTATGCCGCGATCAAGGCCGGGAAGGAAACCAAGCTCGAGATGGACGATGCGGAAAATCCGGTCTCCATCCGCAAGATCGGCGAAGAGGACCTGACGACGCTCATCAACGAGAAGCCGACGAAGGTGCACACCATCAAGGTGGCCGGAAAAACGAAAGGAACGTTCTGGATCCTCGATGATCCGGACCTGCCCATGCTGATCAGGGGCGAGACCAAGTGGAAATGGATGTATACGTCGATCAGCGACGGCGCCGCGGGCGCCGATGTCGTGGCCGCGCTCAAAAGCTCCGGCGAAGCGACGACGCACGCGATCCTGTTCGCCACCAACTCGGCGGATTTCGGGTCCGACGCCAAACCGGTGCTCGACGCCGTCGCGCAATACATGAAAGCGAGCCCCGCCGTCGCGCTCGAGATCCAGGGCCATACCGACAGCATCGGCGGCGCCGCGTCGAACCTTCAGCTGTCGCAGAAGCGCGCCGAGGCGGTGAAAGCCTATCTCGTGTCGGCAGGCGTGGATGCCAAGCGCCTCACCGCGAAAGGCTTCGGGCTGACCGTGCCGGTCGCCGACAACAAGACGCCTGAGGGCCGCGCGCGCAACCGGCGCGTGGTGTTCGCGACGAAGACGTGAGACGACGCGTTATTCGAAACGCCGGCTTGCACGCGCGGACGTTCGATCGGCTCGCAATTTCGTTCGATGCGACGGCGACGTCATCGTTTTGTTCGCATCTTGCGGGCGGCCACATCCGAAAATGAGAACACGCGCGCCTGCGATGTCAGAGGCTTGCAGCCCGAAATGCGAAAATCGCGGGTGTACTGCATAAGTCTCTCTTCACGGACGCGAGCAGGCGGCGCAGACTCCCGGCATCGCTCTTTGACATCGTGAAATCTGAAAGCTTTGCGCGGACGCTTCGAGTGCCGCGCCGGTAACGCTGCGCGCGGACGCGCGGGCTGCGTTGCTGACCGCCGGGGGCTGAGCAGGCTTCAAGGCCGAAAAAGATTCACCACAGCCCGCCTTCGCTAAAGCTACGGCGGGTCTTTGCGAAACACCTTGTCCGCCGAAGCCTTGGCGTAGGCGGAAGGCACAGAGATGCCGAGTTGGGCGCGGACGGCTTGACTCGCTGTCGGAGTTTGCCTGCGCGCGTTCCTCCGCCGCTGCTGCACCACCTCGGCGGAACGCGCGCAAGAAAGCTTTCAGAAAGCACGCACAGTCTCGGGGAAGGTGCGAGCTATCTCTGTGCCTCTGTGCCTCTGTGGTGAATCTTTTGGTGCCGAAGGCTCCGCGCCCGGAGATGACGTACACGGACGGATTTGACCCTGCGCGCCCCTGCTTTTCGCCTCGAGCGGCGAGCGCGGCGTGCGGCAAAGGCCCGTCATTGCTGGATCAAGTGAACGCCCGTCAGCGAGGGCTTTTTTCGCGCCCCTGCTTTTTCCCCTGATGGCAGGGGAGAAGCGCGGACCGATTACTGCCCGTCGGCGGCGGTGCGCAGGACCGGCTGCTGCGGTGGCGACTGTTCCTGCTGGCGCAGCGTCGGCGCGTCCTTGGGCTTGTGCGCTTGCGCGACCTTGTCGGCCTTGTCTGACTTGTCGGCCTTGTGGTCGGTGCCCTTCGGGGCCGCATCGGACTGCGCGGGCAGTTTCTGCATCACGACGCCGGAGAGCGGCTTAGGCGCCGCCGTCGCGGGCTTCATCGTTTCCAGGAGCGCGATGTTGTTGCCGATCTTGGCGCCGCCGGTGCCGGGCTGCTGCGCCTCGGTCAGAAGCTTCTTGGCGTCGCCGAGATCGCCCGCCAGCATCTTCGACACGCCCATATTGTTGAGCACGTCCGGCTGCCCGGGCCTCAGCTTCAGCGCATGCTCGTAGGCGGCGCGCGCCCTCGCATGCTGGTCGGCCTGGTCGTAGGCAACCCCCAGGGCCGAATAGAGCGTCCAGTCGTTCGCGTCGATCTGGATGGCGCGCGTCAGGAACGGCACGGCCTGATCGGGGCGGCCGAGCTGCGTCAGCACCTTGCCGTATTCGCCGACGACGCGGACATCGTCCGGCGCCACGATCATCAGCTGGGCGAGCGATTTGGCGGCCTCTTCGTAGGAACCCGCCTCGCGCAGCCTGTGGGCGCGGGCGATCTCGCCGTCGAGCGTGGTCGGCAGGTCGTTCGCGGACGCATCCTGCAACCTCGCGCCGGGCTGCGACGACGCCGTCGGCGCGTTCGCCTTGTCGGACGCGGTCGTAGCGCAGCCGGCCAGCGAAGCAACGCAGAAAACGGCCGCGGCCGTGCGCGCAAATTGGCGGTTCATGACGAGAGCCCCTCGGCAATTCCGGCCTCCAGCATGCCCCTTGAGGGTTCAACAAACGCTTAAGCATTTTTCTGTGATTGCGCGGAAAAATGAGCCTTTCTCATCGAAATATTGACGCAATGGGTGTGTTCTATCGGGCCATGAAGCGCCGTCTGTTGACCATCGCCGGAGCCCTGTTCGCCAGCGTCCTGACGCTTGCGGGCTTCGCGATCGCCAATCTCGGCACGGCGCAGACGACCGCCCAGCACATCGCCTTCGTGATCGCCACGGGCTCGACCGGCGGCACCTATTTCCCGGTCGGCCAGGCCATCGCGGGCATCGTCAGCCACCCCCCCGGCATCGCCCGCTGCGACGCCGCCGGCGTCTGCGGCCCGGCCGGGCTGGTCGCCTCGGTGCGCTCCAGCGAAGGCTCGATCGCCAATATCCGCGACGTCCAGGCGGGCCGTGCCGACGGCGGGCTCGCCCAGTCCAACATCGTCGCCGAAGCCGTCGCGGGCAAAGGCGACTTCCGCCGTGACGGCGCCGCACGCCATCTGCGCATGATCGCCGACCTCTATCCGGAAGACGTCCATCTCATTGCCGCCACGCACGCCCGCATCCGCCGCGTCAGCGATCTCAGGGGCAAGCGCGTCGTCATCGGCGCGCGCGAGTCCGGGACGGCGAGCACGACGCGCGAGATTCTCGCGGCCTATCACATCGGCGAACGCGAGATGCACACGATCTATGCGCCGCCCGAGGTGGCCGCCCAACGCCTGCAGAAAGGCGAGGTCGATGCCGTCTTCTTCGTCGGCGGTGCGCCGATCGAATTCGTGCGCAGTGTCCTCGGCGGCGGCAAGGCGACGCTGGTGCCGATCGACGGTGCGGGGCGCAAGCGTCTCGTCGCCGAAGGCAAAGGGCTGTCGGCCCAAACGATCGCGGCGGACTCCTATCCCGGCATCAAGAAGCCGCTCGAAACGGTCGGCGTGCAGGCCGTCCTGATCGTCAACGACACTGTCGCGCCCGAGATCGTCTACGGCATGACGCGCGCGCTCTTCAATCCGGCCAACCGCGCACTGCTCGACGAAGCGCATCCGGTGGCGCGCTTCATCCGTCTCGAAGATGCGACGAAAGACGTTCCCGCGCCGCTTCATCCCGGCGCCGCACGCTTCTATCGCGAAACGGGCGTTCTGCCGCGCAGCGGCGGATAGCTACGCAAGGCCCGCGTCGACTTCGGCCTTTGCGGCCTTGCCCCAATCCTTCATCGCCGGCAGCGCCCAGATACGGTCGCAATAGGCCTTGAGCGGCGCCGAAAGCGCGATGCCGTAGGTGCGGAAGCGCGACACCACCGGCGCGTACATGCAGTCGGCGATCGAGAAACGGCCGAACAGAAAGCCGCCGTCCTTGCCGTATTCGCCGAGCGCGTCGCTCCACGCCGACTTGATCCGTTCGATCTGCGCCCTGGTGGCGTCGCGCAGATCGGGCGTCGGAATCTCGCGGACGAATTCCATCGTCAGCTGCTCGCGCACATCCGGAAAGCCCGAATGCATCTCCGCGGAATAGGCGCGCGCCAGCGCTCGCAGCTTCGGATCGTCGGGAAGAAGTTTCGCCTCCGGATGCCGGTCGGCCAGCGTCTCGCAGATCGCAAGGCTGTCCCAGACGTGATAGCGCTCGCCCTTCTCCTCGATCTCCAGCACCGGCACGCGTCCCGAGCGCGAGCGCTTCTGAACCTCCGCGCTCGAGGTATGGCGCCTGAGCGGAACGACCTCTTCCTTGAAAGCGACGCCGATATGCCGAAGCGCCACATAGGGACGCAGACTCCAGCTCGACCATTCCTTGGTCCCGACGATCAGCGTGTAGGTCATGAGAAGCTCCGATTGCGGAAGGTGGAATCGACTCTTAAATTCGCGGGCTCTCGCGCGCAAAGGATTCTCGTATGCATCCCTCTCTCGTCAGACGTGCAAAACATGCGGTGCCGCTGCATGCGGTGACGCAAAAGGGCCTGAAGGCGTTTCTGGCGCGGCGGGGAAAGCGCGAGCAGAGCTGGCTGACGCGTACGGGCTTTTCGGCCAAGGCCGGCGAGCTTCTGAAGCTGCCCGATGCCGCCGGCAATGTGTCTTCCATCGTGCTCGGCCTCGGCAAGGGCGGCGATCCTCTGGCGCTCGCGATGTTTTCGGAAATGCTCGAGACGGGCACCTACGCGCTCGGCGACGTGCCGGAGGATGTCGGTGGGCAGCCGGCGGCGCTTGCCTGGATCCTCGGCCTCTACAGCTTCAGGCGCTATCGCAAGAGCGAGGCACGAGAACCAAAGCTCGTGCTGCCCGACGGCGTCGACGGCGAAGAGGCCTCGCGCATCGCCGAAGGCGTGTTCCTGGCGCGCGATCTCATCACCACGCCGGCGAACGACATGGGACCGGCAGAGCTGGCCGCCGCGGCGCAAGGCCTCGCCAGGCGTCACGGCGCAAAATTCGCGGTGACAGTCGGCGATGCGCTCCTGAAGGCGAACTATCCGCTGGTTCACACGGTCGGCCGTGCGTCAGCGCGTCCGCCACGGCTGATCGACATCCGCTGGGGCCGTCCCAATGCGCCGAAAGTGACGCTGGTCGGCAAAGGCGTCTGCTTCGACTCCGGCGGACTCGATCTCAAGACCGCATCCGGCATGCTGATGATGAAGAAGGACATGGGCGGCGCCGCGACCGTTCTGGGCCTCGCGCATATGATCATGGACGCGAAGCTCGATCTGCGCCTTCGCGTCCTCATTCCCGCGGTCGAGAATTCGGTCTCCGGCTCGGCCTATCGCCCCGGCGACGTGATCCCGAGCCGCAAGGGCCTCAAGATCGAAATCGGCAATACCGATGCCGAAGGCCGCCTCGTGCTCGCGGATGCTCTCGCCGAAGCCGACAGCGAAGCACCGGAACTCCTGATCGACATCGCGACCCTGACAGGGGCCGCGCGCGCCGCCACCGGTTTCGATCTGCCGCCCTACTTCACCGACGACGAAAAGCTCGCGGCCGATCTTCTGCGGATCGCGTTTGCAGTGCACGACCACATGTGGCGGCTGCCGTTGTGGCGCGGCTATGAAAGCGCGATCTCAAGTTCCGTCGCCGATCTCAACAACAGCCCCGATTACAATCTCGGCGGCGCCATCACGGCCGCGCTGTTCCTCAATCATTTCGTCAGCGAGGCCAAGTCGTGGGTGCATCTCGACATCCCGGCCTGGATCGACCGGCCGAAACC
>DATKON010000065.1:0-8594 GCA_035524575.1 Rhizomicrobium sp. | reverse complement strand
AGATTTGGCAGAAGCGCGTCCGAGAGCAGCGCCATCATCGCGCCTGTCGCTTCCAGGTCCCCCGCTGTCACCGGTCGCCCCTTCCGCGAAGCACCGACCACGATTGTGTCCAGCCGGTGGCGCAGGTCTGCGCGGCTGGTCATCAGCTTCATGATCGGCCTGTCGATCTCCGGTCAGACCTTCTATTCCTTCGTGATCGAGAACATCGAGAAATTCGGTGCCCTCAAAGCCATCGGCGCCAAGAGCCACGAACTCGTCGCCATGATCCTGTTCCAGGCCTCGCTCGTCGCGCTGCTCGGCTTCGGCGCGGGCATCGGGCTGTGCTCCGTCACGATCTGGCTCGCGCGAGCGTACATGCCCGACTACGCGGCGATGGTGACGTTCCTCAATATCGGCCTTGCCTTCGTCATGGTCGTCATCATTGCGGCGATCTCGAGTTATTTCGGCGTGCGCAAGGTGCTCCTCATCGAACCGTTCGACATCTTCAGGGGATGACGTGGGCAAGGCGGCGATCAGGGCCACGGGCCTCAACAAATGGTTCGGCGAAGGCGAAGCGCGCACGCATGCCGTCAAGGACGTGAACTTCGAGGCCTTCTTCGGCGAGATCGTCTATGTCGTCGGTCCGTCCGGCAGCGGCAAGACCACGATGCTGAGCATGATCTCGGGCATCCTCAGGCCCAACAGCGGCACAGTGGACATCGAAGGCACGAACATCTGGAGCCTCGACAACGACGCGCTCGCCGAATTCCGCCTGCACAAGATCGGCTTCGTGTTCCAGGATTATCATCTCTTCCCGCGGCTGACGACAGCGGAGAACGTCGCCATACCGCTGATCCTGCAGGCGCGCGGCTGGGGCGAGGCCCTTCAGGAAGCAAGGCAGGATCTCGACGTGGTCGGGCTCAAGGATCGCGCCGATCTTCCGCCCGTGAAGCTCAGCGGCGGCGAGCAGCAGCGCGTCGCCATCGCCCGCGCCATCGTCGGCCGTCCGGACATCCTCATTCTCGACGAGCCGACCGCCTCGCTGGACGGCGACACCGGCCGCATGATCATCAGCTTCGTCCGCAAAAATATCCTCAGCGACCGCCGCTGCATTGTCGTGGTGACGCATGACAGCCGCATCTTCGAATACGCCGATCGCATCCTGAAGATGGAGGACGGACATGTGATGGCCGCCGAAAAAGGAGACCTCCATGAAGAATAGACTGCTCTTTATCGCCTCGGCTCTGGGCCTCTTGATCGGCGTCTTCAGTGCCTATGTCTTCGGCGTGCAGCCGGCCCCGCTGCCGCCGGCCTATAACCCGGCTGCCAATCCCTATGCACACGGCATCTATTCCGAGGGCATGGTCGAAAGTGCGCAGACGCAAGGCGTGAACGTCAACATCTATCCGGAAGTGACGGGGCCGATCACGGGCGTTTACGTCACCGAAGGCCAAATGGTGCGCAAGGGCCAATCCCTCATCACTATCGATGATTCGATACAACGTCCCGTGGCGGAACAGCAGCAGGCCCAGCTTGCCGTTACGCGCGCCCAGATCGAGAACGGGAAGGCGGTCGTGAAGACCGCGGTCGACGTTTTGGAAAAGGTCTGGAAAACCTATGAGTTCGATCACGGTGCGGTCAGCATGCAAACGCTTGACGCCGATCGTGACGCCGTCAGCGTCGCCCGGACAGCTCTGAAGGTATATGAGCAGCAGGAGATCGAGCAGACGAAAGCCTATGCCGCGTCGACGGCCCTGCTTGCAAAATACACGATTCGAGCGCCCACCGACGGCGTGATCCTGTCCGTTCAGGCGGCACCGGGAAGCTATGTCTCCACGCAAGGCGCCTACAACGCCTACACACAGGGCTTCGATCCGCTGATCGTGCTCGGAACCCATCCGGCGACGCTCGAAGTGCGCACCTATGTCGACGAGATTCTGATCCCGCGACTTGAGAACGACAAGCATATGACGGCGCAGATGTTCATCCGCGGCACGAATCTTCGCATCCCGATGACGTTCGAGCGCATCCAGCCTTACGTCTCGCCCAAGATCGAGCTTTCGGACCAGCGCCAGGAACTGGTCGATGTGCGCGTGCTTCCCATCATCTTCCGCTTCGACCGGCCAAAGAACGTCAGCATCTATCCGGGGCAGCTGGTCGACGTGTACATCAGCGCGAAATGAACAGTTACGCCGGTTCCCCTCCCCACGCCTCCTGATCGCTTCGCCGGCCGGTGTCTGATAAATAGGAACGAAACTGGGAGGTTGCGGATGTCCAAGACGAAGCGCTTTACGCGGCCTTCGATGCAGCCGCTGCTGGAGCCTTACGGTCTCGCGGAAGCCGTCCGTCACGGCGACACGCTGACGATCGCAGGCCAGACCGGCATCGATGCTTCGCAGCGGATCGTCGAAGGCGGATTGCAGGCGCAAGCTGCGCAGGCGTTCCGCAACATCCGCGAGATCATCGAGCTCGCGGGCGGCAGCATCGAGAATATCGTCCATCTGACCTGGTATCTCGCGTCGAACGAGCGCAGCTTCATGGAAGATGCGCTCGACGTCACGGCGGCGAGGAACGAGATCCTGCCGGGTGTCATCGCCGGCTCGACCGCCGTGCGTGTGGCGGAACTGCTGCTGCCGGAAATCCTCGTGGAAATTCAGACGGTGGCGGCGCTGTGAGCGCGCAAACAGCGGACGTCATCGTCATCGGCGCCGGCTTCGCGGGGCTGAAAGCGGCGACAGAGCTTGTCGGCATGGGACGCTCCGTCATCGTGCTCGAAGCCAACGAACGGGTCGGCGGACGCGTCAAGCGCGGCGAGGTTGGCGGGCATATCGCCGACTTCGGCGGACAATGGGTCGGCAAACATCACGACATGCTGCTCGCGGATGCCCGGCGCTTCGGCATCGAGACCTATCCGCAATACGAAACCGGCAAGACGGTGATGCAGCTTCTGGGCAAGCTCGTGCAGTTCACCGGCAATGTGCCCAAGATGCCGTTCCTTTCGCTTCTCGAACTCGCGCGCATCCAGAAGCGCTGGGATCGCGATATGGCTACGCTTCCTCCCCACGCGCCCTGGGAAGCGCCGAATGCGAAAGCCTGGGACAGCATCACGCTTGATACCTGGATCGAGCGCAATGTGCACACCAGGTCCGCTCGCCAGTTCGCACGCCTGGTGCCGCGCGGCGCATGGGCGGCCGATGCGCAACAGGTTTCGTATCTTTGGTTCCTCGATGCGCTGCGCAGCAATCGCGGTCTTGAATATCTGATGGCGGTGAAGGACGGCATGCTGGATGCGAAGTTCAAAGGCGGCATGCAGCAGATCGCACAGCGCCTCGCGGACACACTGGGCGACCGCCTCATCCCTTCCGCCGCTGCGCAGAGGATCGTGCAGGACAGCAGCGGCGTTCGGGTGACGACGCTCAAGGGCGAATTCGCCGCCCGCTTCGTGATCGTCACGGCGCCGCCGGCCGCCGCCGCACGCATCGCCTATGAGCCGCACCTGCCCTCGTCGCGCGACGGATTGCATCAGCGCATGCCGGCCGGCTCGATCATGAAGGCGCTGATCGTTTATGCGGAGCCGTTTTGGCGCCAGGAGGGCTTCTCGGGCCAGGTCGCCACCGACGACGATACGGTCGGCCTCGTCCTTGACGATGTGCGCGATGACGGCACGGCGGTGTTGCTGGCCTTCATCGAGGTCCGACACGCCGTCGAGCTCAGTGCCGCCAGCAAAGATGAGCGGCAGGAGAAAGTCGTCGCCTCGCTCGTCCGCTTCTTCGGTCCGAGGGCCCGCGACGTCATCGCCTATGACGACAACGACTGGACGGTCGAGCCTTACGCGCACGGCTATGTTTCCAGCATGCCGCCGGGCACCATGACGCGCTTTGGCAAAGCCCTGCGCGAGCCCTGCGGACGCATCCATTGGGCGGGCAGCGAGACTTCCGTGGAATGGGCCGGCTGTATCGAAGGCGCGATGCGCTCGGGCCTTCGCGCGGCGCAAGAGGTGGCGAAGCGTCACAACAGCTGACGCGGCTCTGCAACTTCGGCGAAAATGTCTTACATTGGACGGTGCAAGGTTCCGCTCCCCGCGCTTGTGATGAAACCGGGCTCCGGGCGGGGCCGTTTCGGCAACGGGAGGATGGACATGACTCGCGCGCGTGCAATCATCGGCACAAAGAAATACTCGGTCCGCATCGAAGCTGACGGCCATATGATGGCGGCGGACGAGCCGCCTTCGAACGGCGGCGCGGGCTCCGCTCCCGATCCCTACGAGCTCCTCCTCGCCTCGCTCGGCGCCTGCACGGCGATCACGCTGCGCATGTATGTCGAGCGCAAGGGCTGGAACGTGCGTGCAATCGGCGTCGATCTTCATTTCGTCCGAAAGGACAAGGAAGAACGGATCGACCGCACGGTCACGCTCGACGGCGAGTTGAGCGAAGAGCAGCGCGCCCGCATCGCGGAAATCGCCGAGAAGACGCCCGTCACGCTGACGCTGAAGCGCGGCCTTGCCATCAAGACCGACTTCGCGCCCGCGGGAACGGAGATCATGCCGGATCTGGACGAGCGCCTCGACGAAGCGCTGGAAGAAACGTTTCCCGCCAGCGACCCGCCGGCGGTGACGCTTTAGCAACCCAGGGGGCTGAGGAATGTTGACGAATTGCAATGAGCATTCAGACCCAGCATGCGCCCGGTATGTGGTCCCGGTCGTGGCATTTCCTGCGCAATGTCGTTGAGGAGTTCTCCGAGGACCGCATTCCCTCGGTCGCAGGATCCATCACTTTCTTCTTCCTCCTTGCGCTTTTCCCCGCCATTGCCTGCGTCGCATCGATCTACGGCATATTTGCGGATCGCAGCTCGATTTCGCATGTTCTCCGGCTCGTCTCGAGCTTCCTGCCGGGAGGCGCCGTGAACGTCCTGAGAAACGACTTCGTCCGGCTGGCGGCGAGGCCTGCGGAACGCTTCAGCCTCGGCTTCATGATCGCGCTCGCGCTTGCGATCTGGAGCGCGTCGGGCGGCATCAAGGCCCTGATCGAAGGCCTCAACATTGCCTACGAGACCCGCGAAACGCGCAGCTTTGTCCGTCTGACTCTGCACGCCCTCATGCTGACCACCATTGCCGTGATCTTCGGAGCCGTCGTTGTCGCGTTCGCGGTCATCGTGCCTCCCATCGTCGAGCATCTGCCGCCGGACAACTGGTTTGCGATTTCCTGCCGGATCCTTGTGTGGCCGATTGCCTTCTTCTGCTGTGCCGTCTTGTCGTCGCTCATCTATCACTACGGCCCCGATCGGTCGCGCACGGAATGGTGCTGGATCACGTGGGGCGGCGCGATCGCTTCCGCGGTGTGGATGGCCGGCACGTTCCTCTTCTCCTGGTATGTCGGCCGCTTCGGCCACTACGACGAGATGTACGGCAATCTCGGCTCGATCGTCGGCTTTCTCACCTGGATCTGGCTGTCGCTGCTCGTGCTGCTTCTGGGCGCAGAGATCAACGCCGAGATCAATCGCCGGCGCAGGTCTTGAGATCGCATTACCCCTTGGTCCAATAGTCCTTTGCGACCATTTCGCCGCCCGAAGGCTGGAGGGTTTTCCGGACGGACACCCTCCCCTATTATTGCGGGAGCCGTTCCTGCCAGGTGCGCCGCAATGAGCAGCCAGAGTTTCGTCGTTCCCCCCGAGATTTTCCTGAACACGGGGGCCATGCCCGGCAACGGGCCCATCCGATATGGCAGCGACGAGCACAAGCGCCTGTTCTGCAAGACGCTGCTCGACACGTTCAATCCCTACAGGCCCGCCGTCATCGACTGGCCGAAGCTCGATCAGGAAACGCAGAACCGCATCACCAGCCTGCCGATCTGGGACATCGCGGTGCAGACGGAAAACCGCGCCGGGCTCTACGTCGCAACCTATGCGGAAGGCATCACCGATCCGCTGCTCAAGAAGGCGGTCGAGCTCGACGGCCACGAAGAGCGCCGCCACCGCCATGTGCTGTCGCATCTCGTCGAGGCCTACGGAATCAAGCTGGCGCCGGAAGCCCCCTTCAAAAGGCCGAAGGATCCCGAATGGGCCTTCATGGTCACGGGCTACAGCGAGTGCATCGACAGCTTCTTCGCCTTCGGCCTGTTCGAAGCCGCAAAGAACACCGGCTATTTTCCGCCCGAGCTGATCGACACGTTCGAGCCGGTGATCCAGGAAGAAGGCCGGCACATCCTCTTCTTCGTGAACTGGGTCGCCTGGTGGCGCCGCAACATGCCCTTCTGGCGCAGGCCGTGGTTCGAGCTGAAAGTGCTCGGCGTCTGGGCGTTCCTGATCTACGAACGCATGGGCATCGCCTCGGACGTCTCGAACGGCCAGCAGGACAACAATTTCACGATGAACGGCGCGCAGCAGCTGGGCGCCGACATCGATATCGGCCAATTGCTCGACGTGTGCCTGAAGGAAAACGACCGCCGCCTCGGCATCTACGATCCGCGCCTCAAGCGGCCGCGTTTCGTGCCGTTCATGGCAAGGCTGGCGCGGCGTCTGATAGGCAAGCCGAAGGCCGCCGCCTGACGCCTTGCGCTTCGCCCTCGCGGGCCTATGCTTGCTGCGACACGCAATTGCCGAGGCCGATCCATGTCCGCGAAGAAGGGGCCGCTTGACGGCGTCACCATCCTCGACCTGACCGAATTCATCTTCGGTCCCTACGCGACGCAGACGCTCGGCGATCTCGGCGCCGATGTGATCAAGGTGGAAAATCCCACCGGCGACCGCCAGCGCCACGGCAGCAAGCACGCCAAAAGCGAAGACATGGGCGCCACCTTCATGACGCTCAACCGCAACAAGCGTTCGCTGGCGCTCGATCTGAAATCGGAGGAGGGCCGCGCCAGGCTGCGCGCGCTGATCCCGAAAGCGCAGGTCTTCATCCACAATGTGCGCGCCGACGCCATCGCGCGGCTCGGTTTCGATTACGAGTCCGTGGCGAAGCTCAATCCGTCCATCGTCTATGTGCATTGCGTCGGCTACGGCTCGGACGGTCCCTATGCCGGCCGGCAGGCCTTCGACGATCTCGTGCAGTCCGCGTCCGGCGCGGCCGATCTTCTGCCGCGCGTCGACGGCACGGACGACATGCGGCTGATGCCGTCCTTCCTGGCCGACAAGGTGTCGAGCCTGCATGCGATCTACGCGGTGTTGGCGGCGCTGTTTCATCGCGAACGCACCGGCGAAGGCCAGTTCGTCGAAGTGCCCATGCTCGAAAGCTTCACCAGCTTCATCATGGCCGAGCATCTTTACGGCGAGACTTTCGATCCGCCTGTCTCGCATGTCGGCCATACGCCGGCGCTGGCCAACGACCGTCGCCCGCTCGCGTCCAAAGACGGCCACATCGCCATCCAGCCCGTCAGCCGCGCCGCGGCGGCGAAGTTCCTGGAGCTCGGCGGCGTTCCCAACTTCTACGAAAGCGAGCGCTTCACCGGCGCCAAGGGCGGCAAGGGGAAAGTCGCCGTCTATTACGAGGCGCTGCGCGAAGCCGCCGCCGCGCACACGACGGAGGAGTGGCTGGCGCTCGGGGAGAAGCACAACATCCCGATCATGCGCGCCAACACGCTCGAAGAGGTGTTGCACGATCCGCATCTGACGGCCGTGAACTTCTTCCAGCGCCGCGAACACCCGACCGAAGGCACCTGGCTTGCCATGAAGCCGCCGGTCAAATTCGCCAGGACGCCCGCCTCCATCCGCCGCGACCCGCCCAGGATCGGGCAGAACAACGACGAGTTCTGATCTCCCCTGCTATCAGGGGAAAAATCAGGGGCGATTTTTTCTTCCCCGCGTTCGGAAATCCATCTGAGCCAACAACGAAAGGCCTTTCTTGCACTTCGGGCTCAAGAGCGACGGCAAAGATCAGGGGCAGCCAGGGTGGAAATCATCCGTGTACGTCCTTCCCGGCGCGAAGCGGGAGGATTTCTAAGCGGGCACTGGTTTCACGGACAATTTACCCCGATACGGTAACGTCGGGTGCCGATCCGAGACCGATCCATGCGCGCAAAGCGTCTCACGAGTGCGATGCTGATCGCAGGCGCCCTGAGCCTCGCGGCACCGGCTTGCCTATGGCCCGCGCTTGCCGATCCAACCCGCGACAACTGTGACGATCGCGACTCAGGCGCTGAATCGCCGCCGCCGGAGAGCGGTCTGACAACCGACCCTTCGCCGACCGATACGGCAGATACCGCGGAAATCAAGCACAAATGGCTCCTCACGCGGCAGCGAATCCTCCACGCGCTCGACAGCCACAAGGACGTGCGCGCGCGTGACTTGAATACCTCTTCGTCTCCGGACAAATCCATGTGGCGCGTCGTTCGGCTTGACCAGAACGCCTATCTTTTCTCCGAGGCGCACGAGGCCGGCGCGTTCATCGCCGATATCGATGCAGGCCGTTACAAAGTGGTCTGGGATACCGGCAGCGTCGACGAGATGCTGCGATGCGCGAGAAATCCTGCGGCTACCCGGCGGATATATACGGGAAGGCTTCCCGCGCCGCGCGACGGCGGTCCTCGGCTTTACGTTCTGACCTCTTGCGCGTACGCGGGCTTCAGCCGCGGCGGCGCTCGCTTTGTCCTGTTTCGCTGGCACAACGGCACGGCGACGAA
>DATKON010000064.1:0-3025 GCA_035524575.1 Rhizomicrobium sp. | reverse complement strand
TACGATCCGTCGGATCAGATGATTGCGCGCGGCCTCATCATTCTTGTCGCCGTGGCGCTGACGCTGCGCGAAGGCGACCGATAATTTTTTCTGGGAGCGACGCCGATGTTTCTCGATCTCATCTTGCGGCGCAATCCAACGCTGGTGGAGCAGGCCATCGCGCTACATCAGGCGGGAAAGATTCCCGCAAATGCCTATGTGATCGACCTCGACGCGGTCGAGAAGAACGCCCGGATCATCGCCGAAGAAGCCGCGAAGTTCGGGCTCAAGACCTTTGCGATGACGAAGCAGATGGGTCGCAACGGTTCCTTCTGCCGCGCGGTGATGAAAGGCGGCATCCCGGCAGCCGTCGCGGTCGACATGGAATGTGCGCGCGCTTGCCATCGCGCCGGCATGACAATCGGCCATATCGGCCATCTCGTTCAGATTTCGCGGCACGAGGCTGACGCGGCCGCCGCGATTGCGCCTGCCTACTGGACCGTCTTTGCGGAAGGAAAGGCAGCCGAGGCAAGCGTAGCAAGCGCGGCGCGCGGGCGAAAGCAGCCGGCGCTCGCGCGCATCGTCGCGCCAGGCGACACGTTCTATCGCGGTCACGAGGGCGGCTTCGCCGCATCCGATGTCGTGGCGGTCGCGGATGCGATCGACGCGCTGCCGGGACTTTCCTTCGCAGGCGTGACTTCCTTTCCGACGCAGCTTTTCGATGAGCAAAGCCGCAAAGTGCGTCCCACGCCCAATCTCGCGACGCTCGGCCGTGCGGCCGAGGCGCTCGCGGCGGCAGGACGGAAGGCCGTCGAAATCAACGCGCCCGGCACGACTTCGACGGAGATCCTGCCTATGCTCGCCTCCGCCGGAGCGACGCAGATCGAGCCCGGCCACGGCCTCACCGGGACGACTCCGCTGCATGTGTTCCAGGACCTGCCGGAGGCCCCGGCAGTCGTCTATGTCAGCGAGGTGTCGCATCTCATCGGGGGCGAGGCGTTCTGCTTCGGCGGCGGGCTCTATATCGACCCTGTTTTCCCGGACTATCCGGTGCGCGCAATCGTTGCGAGCGAGCCGACCGCCTCGCCGAAGGCGCTGAAGCGCGTCGAGATCCCGTCACCCGCGGCAATCGACTATTACGGGATGATCCAGAACGGTGACGTGCAACCAGCTCGCGTCGGCGACACATCCGTCTTTGGGTTCCGGCCGCAGGCCTTTGTCACGCGCGCCTATACGGTCGGCGTCGCGGGCCTCTCCACAGGCGCGCCGAGAGTCGAGCTGATCCACGACGCCTTCGGGCGCGTCGCGGATTGGCCGCTATGACGACGCCGGTCCTGTCGCTGCAGAGGATTCACAAGACCTTTGGCGGGGTGACGGCGATCGAGGAATTCAACCTCGACGTTGCCGCCAGCGAGATCGTGGCGCTCGTCGGTGACAACGGCGCGGGCAAGTCGACGCTGGTAAAAATCGTCGCCGGCGTGCAGCCGCAGACGAGCGGCGACATTCTGATCGACGGCCGCGCGGCGCATCTGAGAGACCCGCGCGCCTCGCAGGATAAGGGCATCCAGGTCGTTTATCAGGACCTTGCGCTCGCCGAGCGCCAGCCCGTCTACATGAACATGTTCCTCGGCCGGGAGCTTGTTCATCCGTGGCTAGGCAGGTTGCGGCGCGGCCGCATGATCGTGGAGACGGAGAAGCTGATGAGCGAGCTCGACGTACGCATTCCCTCCGCGCGCGCGATCGTGCGTGACCTTTCGGGCGGGCAACGGCAGGGCATCGCGATTGCGCGCGCCACCCACTGGGCGACAAAGCTTGTGCTGATGGACGAGCCGACCGCCGCGCTCGGCGTCGCAGAGACGGAGCGGGTGGAAAGGATCATCGAGAGCCTCAAGGCGCGCAGTCTCGCCATCGTCATTGTGAGCCACAGCCTCGACCAGGTTTTTCGCGTCGCTGACCGGATCTGCGTCCTGAGGCGCGGACGCCAGATCGGCGTAAGGGAAACGCGGAGCGTCACCCGCAACGAGATCGTCGCGATGATCACCGGCCTCGATCGCTGAGGGCCGGCGCCACGCCGACGTCATTTTGCGCGCATCTCGGAGCGAGGCGCTTTACGAAATCCCGCGGCAATGCCAGCCTTCGCGTTCGAAAACCTGAATGGCCGGGGCTCGCCCGCCTTGTCTGAGAAAGGAAACCTATGGCCAGGAAGAATGTGCTCCTTGTCGGCGAAAGCTGGGCGACTTCGGCGACGCACGCCAAGGGCTTCGACCAGTTTGGCAGCATCACCTTTCATCTTGGCGCAGAGCCGCTGGTCGCGGCGCTGAAGGGCAGCGACTTCGACCTGACCTATATGCCCGCGCACGAAGCCGCGACAGGCTTCCCGTTCGAACGCGAGGGCCTTCGTCGCTTCGACGCGATCATCCTTTCCGACATCGGCACGAACACATTTCTCCTGTCGCCCGATGTCTGGCTGCACGGCAAGCCGACGCCGAACCGACTCAAGCTCATCCGCGAATGGACGAGATCGGGCGGGGGGCTCCTGATGATGGGTGGATACTTCAGCTTTCAGGGGATCGACGGCCGGGCGCGCTGGCGCGCAACGCCTGTGGAGGAGGCGTTGCCCGTCTCCTGCCTGCCTTATGACGACAGACTCGAAATCCCAGAGGGCTTTTCGCCCGATATCGTCGGCGACGCCGCTCACCCGGTTCTCGCCGGACTGGAAGGTCCGTGGCCGCTGCTGCTCGGCGCCAACGAGGTGCGCGTGAAGGACGAGCCGGGCGTCGAGGTTCTCGCGAGGCTGCCACTGGAGGAAGGCGGGCATCCGCTGCTTGTGACGGGCGGCTTTGGCGCTGGGCGCACGCTCGCGTGGACCTCCGATATCGGACCGCACTGGCTGCCCGCGAGTTTCGTGGAATGGCCCGGCTACCGGCGTCTTTGGATCAACGCGCTCTCCTGGGCGACGCGCCTCGCGTGAGCCCATTGTCTTAGCGCTTTCTGCGCTGTCTGCGGACGACGCGCAAAATGGAATCGCGTACCAAAGCGATCGAAC
>DATKON010000063.1:0-27704 GCA_035524575.1 Rhizomicrobium sp. | reverse complement strand
CCAGTCGCCAGCGGCAATACCGAAGCTACCGACAAAGAGACCGTTAGGCTTCAACCATGATGCAATCCGCTTGAGAAGCGGACCCTGCTCGTCACGAGGAATATGAGTAATCGAATAAAACGCGCATATGCCGTCAAACGATGCGACGGGCAAATCCACGGTAGTCATGTCGGCTTGCAAGAAACTGGCGTTCGGCACATTGTTTTTGGCAAGCGCTATTTGCCGAGCGGATGAGTCAACGCCTGTTACGTCAAATCCAAGGGCAACCAATTCACTTGCGATGGGTGTGCCCGCACCGCAACCTAGATCGAGAATTTTCGATCGTGGCGGCATGTCTCGAATGAACTCACGGAGTTTGTCCGCTCGAACGAGTGAGCGACCGAACCTTTCAAGATAGGCTTCGGCGATTTCATCGTAGCCTCTTGAGACCAACGTCTTGGGATCGGTTGCCAACGAATAGACCCCCTAGCTCGACCGAAGAGAACCACCCAAACAGCGGCTCTTTCCTGCCGTGAACAGAATACAGCAAACTGTTCACCCGGGCTTCCCACCGTGCAGCGGATCAGGCAGCCGGAAGGTCGGGCGTCTTCTGGATGGGGCCGTCCAGCTCGCAAACGAAACCGGTGGGTTCGAAGCGCAGCTGCACGGGAGCGCCGAGCTCGCGGCTCAGAACGCTTTCGAGCAGGCGCTTGCCGAAGCCGCCTTTTGCCGGCGCGGAGACGGGCGGCCCGCCGCGCTCCTGCCAGATGAGATAGATGCGCTGGTCCCCGAGCAGGCGCCACTGCACCGAGACTCTTCCGGCGGGGACCGAAAAGGCGCCGTGCTTGACCGCGTTGGTCGTGAGTTCGTGAAACGCCAGGCTGTAGGCCACGACCGCCGTCGGCTTCAGCACGACGGAAGGTCCGTCGATCGAGGCTCTGTCCAAAACCCCGAACGACTCTAATGTCCGCTGCAGGATGTGATGCAGATCGCCATGCTCCCAGTGATGGCGCAGGAGCTCGTCATGGGCCCGCCCCAGGGCCATGAGCCTGCGGCTGAACTCGCGGTAGCTCGCCTGGTCCGAGAAACTCAGGCGCGCCAGCGCCTGAACGATTGCGACCGTGTTCTTCACCCGATGGATCAGCTCGTGCGAGAGCATTTCGCGCTGGGTGACGTCGGTGTTGGTTTCGATGACGACGTCGCCGTCCTTCATGCGCCAGCCGCTCTGCGTCCACAGGCTGACGCCGTCCTTGCGCGTGTGGCCGAGAAGGCCCTCCCAGGCGCCTTCGGAGACGAGCGATGCGTTGATCAGTTCGAGTGGCGCCGGAAACACGGTCTGCAGCAGCTCGTGCGAGAGCTTGCCGATCGCGTCGCTCCAGTCAAAGCCGTAAAGCCGCCGCGCGCCCTCGGTCCAATAGGTGATCTCTCCGTTCAGGCGCCTCACGAAGATCGGCGCTTCACTCAGGTAGTCGGCGATGGCGCGTTCCATTCGCGCCCCTCCTCACTGCCCCTTAGTGCTGCAACGAATATCCATGGCCGGAGTTGCGCGCCGCGCCGCCTGCAGCGCCAGGGCTGCGCCCGCCGCGAACCACAAAAAATGATGCGGTCCGGCCGGGCTCTTGAAGGTTCGTTTCGCCGGCGGCCCGGGCGGAGTAAGCTTCTTCCAGAAAGGGGAGGACCGCGATGAAACTCCATCCTGCGGGCGCCTTCGACAACCGGGCCCGGAAATACGATCACATTACCGCGCTGCCGCTCGCGGCCGCCATGGGCGCCGAGATCACGGGCGTACAGGTCAAGGACATCGACGACCGCGCCTTCGCCGAGATCGAAGACGCGCTGTTCCGCCACGGCATGATCTTCTTCCGCGACCAGGCGATGGACCTGTCCGATCTCGAGCGCTTCACGCAGCGCTTCGGCGAATTCGGCACCGACGCCTACACCAAAGGTGTTCCCGGACATCCCAACGTCCAGCGCGTCGTCAAGGAAGCGGAGCAGAAGACCAAGCTCATCTTCGGCGGTGACTGGCACACCGATTCGCCGTTTCTCGAGCGGCCGCCGGCGATCAGCCTCCTCCTCGGCGTCGACATCCCGCCCTATGGCGGCGACACGATGTGGGCAAACACGCGGCTCGCCTGGCACTATCTCAGCGACACGATGAAGGCGATGCTGCGGCCGCTCAAAGTGCACATGACGGCGCGCGACGTCATCCGCTTCATCGGCGAGCAAAGCGCCGGCCACGCCGAGAAGACGCTCGGCTCGAGCGTGGTCACGCTCGACGAGGCGCCGATGCTCGAGGGCCGGCATCATCCGCTGGTGCGCACCCATCCCGTCACGGGCGAGGAAGCGCTCTATGTCGATCAGACCTATTCGCTCGGCATCGTGGGGCTCAGCGAACGCGAAGCCGAGCCGCTCCTGGAATTCCTGCGCACGCACATCACCCAGCCCGCCTTCACCTGCCGCCTGCGCTGGCAGCCGCACACCCTCGCCCTCTGGGACAACCGCATCTGCCTCCACCACGCCTTCAACGACCACGACGGATTCCGGCGGGAGATGATCAGGACGACGGTGAAGGGGGAGGTGCCGCGGTAGCCGGTGACGCGCCCGCGATGCGAAATGATCTTGTGACAACGCCGACGTCGGCGCGGGCGGAGAGATACCCCTCACCCGCATTCGAGCAGGCGTCATCTCCCGCGTATGGCATCCCTCTCCCTCAAGGGGAGAGGGGGCACCTTGCATTGCGCTGACAATGTAACGAATGCAGCGCAACGCTGCCCGTCACACGATGTTCCTGCAAGGCGCTGAATTCCCCCCTCTCCCCTTGAGGGAGAGGGATGCGAGGCACAGGACACTCATCCTGCTGAGGGGCGGGTGAGGGGTTCTCGCGGCCGGCGCAAAATTGCAGGTCAAGGCTCGCCGCCGCAGACGCGTCGGAGCCTGCGGACCGACGCTCCTCGCGCACCGCGCGTTTTCTATTTCCCCATCTCCCCCTTCATGCCGCCTTCGATGCTTTCCTTCTGCGCGGCGTTGGTCTTCGCGCCCAAGTCGGCGGCGTAGAGGGCTTCGAGATAGGCCATGTCGCTGTCGGTGAGTTTGTCCGGCTTGGCGCGGCTGCCGCAGCCGTTCGACATCAGATCGAGAATGCTCGGAAGCTCGTTGCAGGAATCGAGCGAAACGGGCTCGGACAGCGCCAGCATCGTGATGTAGTCCGCAACGGGGCCGATCTCGTGGCCGCCGACCTCTTTGAGGTCCGCCACGATCAGCACGTTTGCGATCGCGCTGATGCGGCGCATCGGGATCTTCGAGCCGAGCGCCACGCGATCGGGCGCATTGCGATAGGCGTCGTCGAAGACAGGGGTTTTGTCGTCGGACGGCTTGACGCTGTAGTCCTGGCCGTAGCTCGTCACCGGCTCGATGGCATTCTCGTCCATGCGCGTCGCGGTGACGTACCAGCTCTGGATCGGATGGGTGACCTCCAGCAGCTGCGGCCGCTCGTGCACATAATGCATGCCGAGGATGGCGCCGTGCGTGCGTTCGGACAGCGCCTTGACCACCTGTTCCGGCTGATCGGTGAACAGGATCTCGACATTCGGCCGGCAGGCGCCGGGCGTGCCCGTCCTGGCGCCGACACTTGCCGCTACGGAAAGGACGCGTTTCGACACGAAGGTGCTGAAGGCCTCCGGCAGCCCGAGCGTGATGGGACAGATCGGGCCGATATCGTCGCGCATGTACTGGCCGGTCTTGCGATTGGGCGCGGCGTGCCGGTCGATGAAATGCGAGACGATGTTGTCGATGTCTTCGGCCGGCTTGTGGCCCGTGACGATTACGTTTTCGGGCGGCTTTGTGGGCGGCGTCTGCGCCGGCGCTGATGAGACAAAGACGACCGCCGTCGTCAGCGCGGGCAGCACAAGAGACCAGAAGCGATCGGTCATCGAACCCTTCGGACGCGATCAATATTCGCGAAGAAGATTAGGCCCGCATTCCATATGCCGCAACCGCGCGGCGCGCGTGCGAGGCTCGACAACATTGCCGCAGCGGCGCATCCGCGATTTCTACCCTGTCGTTCCTTCGTTGCGCCATGCGCCGGCCGCACAGACACGCGCGTCAGCGGGCATACGGAATTGTCGCAACCCGTTCAACTATGATCGTCCATGCTTGCGGGACAGCGCCCGACTCTGTAACCGTCACGTCGGGGCTGTAGCGGATCGATTTGTGCTGAATTCAGCGCTTGCGTCGCTTCTGCGGTGGGAAACAGGCGGCGCCGAGACTCTGGTGCGGCTCAAATCCGATCCGCGCTATCCGAAGGCGATCAGGACTTTCGCCGTCAGCATGCTGGCGGAGGGCGATTCCGATCGCCTGCTCGACGGCCTCCTGAAGGATGCGGGCCGCAACGCAGCCGCCCTGTGCGCGGCGCATCTGCATTTCTCCGGCGGGCTGACCTTGCCGCGCCTCAAGGCGCTGTGCGCGTCGTTCGGACTGGTCAGCCCCGGGCGCGCCCGCGCGCTGCTGCTGTACTTGCGCTATCTCGGCTATGTCGAGCGCGCCGCGCACCAAAGGAAAGGCGCGCCGGCGCTCTATGTTTGCACCCATCGCTTCCTCAACACCTGGCGCAACCACCTGCGCGCGGTCCTCGACGCCGTCGAGGTTCTCGAGCCGGCGGCGGAATTGATCATCGCGCGGTTCGACAGCCCGGGCGTATTCGAGACCTATTCGGTAGAGCTGTGCCGCAATTTCCTCGAGGCGGCCAATCTGACCGATCTGGAGCGCCCCTTTATTCGCGTCTTCCTGCACCGGAATGCCGGCATACAGATCGTGCACAGCCTCATTGCCGCAAATCCCGACGACAAGTTTCCGCCTCTGCGGCCGATTCCCATTTCGCTGTCGGCGTCGGCGCGGCGCTTCGGGGTCTCGCGCATCCATGTGCGCCGGCTGATCGACGCGGCGTGCGACGAAGGCCTCCTGACCTTCAGCAGGCACGGCACGGTGACCTTCACGCCGGCCGGCCGCGACGCGCTCGACGATATCTTCGCGACGCAGATGGCGCGCTTCCTGTCCGCCGCCGCGAAGACGATCACGGCGAGGCCCAATCTGGCGGCGCCGGGCCTCCCCGACCGCGATCTTCCGCCGGCTCGGCGCATCGACAGCCATCACATCGCCCCGGCCGTGTTCGGGTAGATCATCGTCCGCCGGCTTCGCGCAGGGAGATTGCCGAGCGCCCGCGCGGCCGGCGTCAGGTTGCCCCCTCCGTCGCTCTGTTCGACACCTCCTCCAGGCGCTCCCGGATGCCATCATTGCGCCATCAGTGCGCGGTTAAAGTCGCCCCGCGAACGGGAGCCCTGCCATGCCGATCCTCTCCGCCGTCACCCACATCTTCGCCGATCTTCTGATCTTCGTCGGCGCCATGGCGGTCTTGTTCGTGCTGCTCGTCATCGCGGCCTTCCGGATGCCGGCCGGCAGTTCGTTGCGGCGCGTGGCGACGGCCTTGTGCCTGCGCGTGGCGGCCTCGCTCGGCGCCGGGATCATCGCCATTCCGATCGAGCCGGTGCCGGGCGTCGATATCGCCTATGACGTCGCCGCCGCGATCGCGCTCGCCATCTACTGGCTGAGCTTCTTCGTCACCGCCGCGCGCATCCTTCTGGAGAATCGGCCGCGCCCGGCGTGACAATTTCGCCGCCGCCGCACTAACATGTCCGGGGGCGGGCGATGCGCGTATCACTTCCACTGGGACTCCGGGAGCTCGGCGGCGTGGCGTGGAAAGGCATGCGCGAACGCTTCGCCGCGCTCGCGGCCGGAGATTTCGACAGGTTCTTCACGCGGCGCACGCTGGGCGTCATTGCGATCGTCTCGACCACGCTGTGCGTTGCAAGCCTCGCCGCGCTCGCTGTGGTCCTCGTCCGCGGTGCGGGCGCCACGCCGGCTGTCGCCACCGGACGTCCCTGGCTCTCGCCGGTCTCCATTCATATCGTGCGCGCACCGCTCAGGAGCGACGGCAAGCCGCGCATCGACGTCACGCTCAACTACGCCAATGTCGGAACCGAACCGGCGCGCGGCGTCGTCATCGCGATGCGCAGCGGCACCGTGCCCGAGACTGTCTCGACCAATACGCTGGATGCCGTGTTCGCCGGCGGCAACGCGACCTGCGATGCGCTGATCTCGCCCGAGGACGGCGCCGTCGTCTTTCCCTCGGCGAGCATGGCGCGTCATTTTTCGCAGACCGACGGCCTCGCGAACGAAGACTGGATCGCAAACAAGCAGGGCGTGCTCGTGGTGCAGGCCTGCATCAAATATCAGACGGCGAGCGGCGCCATCCACACCACCCGGATCTGCCAGTATGTCGAGCCCCAGCTCGACAAGCCGCTCGATCAAAGACGGATGCGCTACTGCGCCGACGGCAACGGCGCGGACTGACGCAAGCCTGCCGCTACGGAAAGCAGCAACGATCGGCCGGCTGCTTGTGTTGCCCCGCGCCGCCGTCGCATTTTATCCTCGATGCGATATCAGGGAGACGAGGCATGAGGATTCCGCAGGAGATCGCGGTCGATATTGTCGATCCCAAGGCCTATGCCGACGGCAAGCGCGCGGACGAGGCGTTCAAATTCCTGCGCCGCGAAATGCCGCTCGCCGTGGCGCAGCCGGAAGGCTTCGATCCGTTCTGGGTCGTGTCGAAATACAACGACATCCTCGAAGTCGAGCGGCAGAACGAGCTGTTCCACAACGGCGAGCGCGCAACGACGCTCGTCTCGATCGACATCGATGCGAAGGTCCGCAAGATCATGGGCGGCTCGCCTCATCTCGTGAAGTCGCTCGTGCAGATGGACAATCCCGAGCATGGGGGCTATCGCAGGCTGACCCAGCCCTATTTCCTCGCGCAGAACCTCAAGAAGCTCGAGCTCCGCGTGCGCGAGATCGCCAAGGCGGCGGTCGACCGCATGGCGGGCATGGGGACCAAATGCGACTTCGCGCGCGACGTCGCGTTCCTCTATCCGCTGCACGTGATCATGGAAGTCCTGGGCGTGCCGGAAGTGGACGAGCCCTTGATGATGAAGCTGACGCAGGAACTGTTCGGCAGCAACGATCCCGATCTCAATCGCGCGGCCGGACAATTGCAGGACCCCGAAACGGCGCTGGGCACGCTGCAATCCGTCATCGCGGACTTCGTCACCTATTTCGGCGCTATCACCGAGAACCGCCGCAAGGAACCGAAGGACGACGTCGCCAGCGTGATCGCCAACGGCAAGGTCAACGGCCAGCCGCTCGGCGCTTTCGAAGCGATGAGCTACTACATCATCGTCGCGACGGCCGGCCACGACACCACGTCGTCGACGACCGCGCATGCCTTGTGGGCGCTCGCGGAAAATCCCGATCAGTTCCGCAAGGTGAAGGACAACCCCGCGCTGATTCCGGGTCTCGTCGAGGAATCGATCCGCTGGGCGACGCCGGTGAAGCATTTCATGCGCACGGCGATGGCGGACACCGAGCTGCGCGGGCACAAGATCGCGAAGAACGACTGGCTGCTGCTGTCCTATCCGTCCGGAAACCGCGACGAGGAGATCTTCGCCGATCCGTTCAGGTTCGACGTCGAGCGCTCACCGAACAAGCAGCTGGCCTTCGGCTACGGCGCGCATGTGTGCCTCGGCCAGCATCTGGCGCGGCTCGAGATGCGACTGTTCTGGGAGGAATTGCTGCCGAGGCTCGAGAGCGTCGAACTCGACGGCGAACCGAAGCTGTCTGAAGCGAATTTCGTCTCCGGCCCCAAGAAGGTGCCGATCCGCTTCCGCATGCATTGAAACGACATCGCCACGGAGACGCCTGTCTCCGTGGCGAGCAATTCGTGCGGAACTTAGCGCTCGGCGACCGTCTCGACGATGCCGCTGATGTGCTGCGAGACTTCGACCGGCAGCGTCTTGATGGCGCGGGTCTCGGCAGCCGCGCTGCACGCGCGGAACGCCTGGAGCGCCGAGATGTCCATGAGCGACGGCTGATAGCCGCAAACTTCGGCCGAGGCAATCTCGACGCGCTTCACAAGGATCTGCGCCCCGTCCGCCGTCGCGACGTCGAGGTCGCCGTAATTCACGATGACCTGGTTCTCCGTGGCGCTCTGCGCCTGCGCCGACGCGTGGCCGAGGACAAGCACTGCTACTGCAGAAATAAGGATGTTTCTCACCGAACTGTCTCCCCAGTGTTTGGCTGCCCTCATTCGCGGGCGCGGAGGGAAACATGACGATCCGCGGTTTATATCCGGATAACACCGGCGCTTCGGCGTTAGACAAGGCCGCACTTCGCGCGCGTTTAGTTATCGCTGCGTAAATCGATCGCGCAGTTTCGCGGGGTATCCCGGCCTGTTCGACACATCGGCGACAGTCGGGCGCTCGCCTAGGCTTCCTGCTGTGCGATGGCCTCGACAAACGCACGTCCGAAATCCCGGAGCTTCGACGAGCCGACGCCGCCGATCATCGCGAATTCGCTGAGGGTCTTCGGTTGCGCGCGCGCCATCTCGACCAGCGTCTTGTCGGAGAAGATGAGATAGGCCGGAAGCTGCCGCTCGCCGGCGAGCTTGAGGCGAAGCTTCTTCAGCGCCGCCAGCAATTGGGCCTGCGCATCGGTCAGCGCCGCGACGGTCGCCGCCACACGTTCCTTGCGCCGGGTCTCCGCGCGATACCGGAAACTGCCGCTGCCCCTCAGCAGCGCGCGCCCTTCGTCGGAAAGACTGAGGCCGCCGAAGCCTGCGACGTCGTGATGAAGAAATCCGCCCGCAACGAGCTGACGGATCAGCGAACGCCACTCCTTGTTCTTGAGCGCCGCGCCGGCGCCGAACACCGAAAGGCGATTGTGGCCGCTGGCGATGGTCTTTTCCGTTTCGGTGCCGAGCAGCACGTCGGCGATGTGGCCTGCGCCGTAACGCTCGCCTGTAGCGCACACCGCTTCGAGCACGCGGCGCGCATGCTCGGTTCCGTCCGAGAGGGCCGGCGGATGCAGGCACATGTCGCAATGTCCGCACGGCTCCGCCTGTTCGCCGAAATAGCCGAGGAGGATGCGCCGGCGGCAGCTCGAAGCTTCGCAATAATTGACCAGCGCGCCGAGGCGCCGATGTTCGCGCCGCTTGCGCTCGTCGCTCGACTCTTCCTGGTCGATGAATTGCCGGCGCATGCGAATGTCGTCGAGACCGTAAAGCATATGCGCTTCCGCCGGCTCGCCGTCGCGCCCCGCGCGCCCGATTTCCTGATAGTAGCTTTCGACGCTGGCCGGCAGATCGGTGTGGAAGACGTAGCGTACGTCGCCCTTGTCGATGCCCATGCCGAAGGCGATGGTCGCGACCATCACCATGGTCGGCTCGGTCATGAAGGCGTTCTGGTTCGCCTCGCGCATCTCCTTGGTCATGCCCGCGTGATAGGGAAGCGCGCGGATGCCTTCGGCGGCGAGAAGGCTTGCAGCTTCCTCTGTACGCTTGCGCGACAGGCAATAGACGATGCCGCTGCGCCCGGGCCGCGCCTTGACGAACGACAGCAGCTGCTGCTTCCAGCCCTGCTTCGGCGCCACCGTCAGCTTGATGTTGGGACGATCGAAGCCGAGCACGATCGCCTCGACCTTGCCGCCGAAGAGCTGTTTGGCGATATCGGCCCGCGTCGATTCATCGGCCGTCGCGGTCAAGGCCATGATCGGCACGCGCGGGAAGGCGTCGCGCAGGCGCGACAGCGCCTCGTAATCGGGGCGGAACGCCGGTCCCCATTGCGAGATGCAATGCGCCTCGTCCACTGCGATCAGCCGCACGGGCAGCTTGCCGAGCGCGGCCAGCATCGGCGCCGTCATCAGCCTTTCCGGCGACAGATAGAGAAGACGCGTTTCGCCGCTCGCAACACGCCGCCAGGCGGCGACGTTTTCTTCGCGATCGCGCGAGGAGTTGATCGTATCGGCCGCGATGCCGGCGAGCCTCAGCGCCGCAACCTGGTCCTGCATCAAAGCGACCAGCGGCGAGACGACGACCGTCAGTCCGCCGAGCAACAGCGCAGGTACCTGGAAGCAGAGCGATTTGCCGGAGCCCGTCGGCATGACGGACAGCAAATTGCGGCCCGACAAGACCGCGTCGATCGCCTCAGCCTGACCGGGCCGGAATGCATCGAAGCCGAACACGTCGCGCAAGATCTCGTGCTTCGTCGGCAAATGCTCGGCGGCGGCCAGGGCCATGAACTCGAATCGGTCGGGATCGCGATTCCATTTAGCCATCGCGCCCGCCGAAAAGGCAAAAGTTTTTGAGTCAGAAACGGTGTCGGCAATCTCAGAGCAGTGGCCGCTCTGCTCCGCCGCATCAGTGGTGCTCTTCGATGCGTTTCACGACCTTCTTGAACGTGACGCCTTCGGACAGCGTCGTGCAGGAATCCTGGTCGCAGTAATGCGTCTCGCCGCTGAAGCGGTCGACGACGAACACCGCGTGCGCCGAGGCGTCGAGATTGACGACGTAACGACCGGTGACGAAATAGGCGCCCGCGACGATCGAGATGCCCGCGATCAACGTGATCCAGACGCTAGTCTTGATCGATTCGATGACCGCGCCGGCGCCGAGAAGCACGCCCAGCATGATCACCCAGGGCAGCAGCTGGCCGTAGATGCCGGTCAGCATCACATGCATCTGCGAGGCGATGGCGGCGGCGACGAGGAGAACGACGCCGGCCAGCGCCATGCCCAGCCGGACCATCCAGGTCGGCGACTGGTCCCGTTCGATCTTCTGCGCATCGCTTTCGTGTGACTCGGCCATGATCGCCCCCATTCCTGCCGCACGCCGAAGATTGCGTGAACCCTCCCCGCCGGTCAAAGACAGGCGAGCCGCGGACGCATTGCAACCTGTGGGCATCTCAACAGAGCCCTGCAAGAGGGCGATGACAGCCGGGGCGGATACAAATATTGACGCTTGCCCCTCGTCCACCGGGGCTTATCTCTACCCTTTCGACAATATTTTGTGGTAGGAACATATTGGGAACGTTTGGGCTTCCATGAGCGACATCGCCCGCCAGATCTGGGACATGAAATACCGGCTGAAGTCGCCGGACGGGACGCCCGTCGACCATGACGTGGCGGAGACCTGGGCGCGCGTCGCGTTTGCGGCGGCCCTCGCCGAGGCCCCCGAGAAGCAGCGCGAATGGGCGCTCGCCTTTGCCGATGCGCTGGCCGGCTATCGTTTCCTGCCCGCGGGGCGGATCCTCGCCGGTGCCGGCACGGACAGGAACGTCACGCTCTTCAACTGCTTCGTCATGGGCACGATCCCCGACGACATGGGAGGCATCTTCGCGCACTTGCGCGAGGCCGCGCTCACGATGCAGCAGGGCGGCGGCATCGGTTACGACTTCTCGACCTTGCGGCCGCGGGGCGCGCCGGTGAAAGGCGTCGGCGCGGACGCGTCGGGACCCATCTCGTTCATGGAAGTCTGGGACGCGATGTGCCGGACCATCATGTCGGCCGGCTCGCGCCGCGGCGCGATGATGGCGACGCTGGCCTGCGACCATCCCGACATCGAAGAATTCGTTGAGGCGAAGCGCACGCCCGGCCGGCTTTCGATGTTCAATCTGTCCGTGCTCGCGAGCGACGCGTTCATGGACGCCGTCAGGAACGACGGACCGTGGGACCTCAAATTCGGCGATCGCATCTACAAGACGGTGCAGGCGCGCGAGTTGTGGGATCGCATCATGCGCGCGACCTACGACTACGCCGAGCCCGGCGTCATCTTCATCGACCGCATCAATCAGGAAAACAATCTCGCCTATGCCGAGACGATCCGCGCGACCAATCCGTGCGGTGAACAGCCGTTGCCGCCTTATGGGGCGTGCCTCCTGGGCTCGATCAATCTCGCGAAATTCGTCGAGGCGCCGTTTTCGGATGACTGGCATTTCGACGAGCAGGAACTGGCACGGCTGGTGCGTATCGCCGTGCGCTTCCTTGACAACGTCATCGACATCTCGCGCTTTCCTTTGCCGGAGCAGCGCGCCGAGGCGGTCGCCAAGCGCCGCATCGGGCTCGGCGTCACGGGGCTTGCGGATGCGCTCATCTTCTGCCGCGCGCGTTACGGTTCGCCGGAGAGCCTCGAACTGATCGACCGCTGGCTCGGCATCGTGTCCGAGGCCGCCTACGAAGCGTCAGCCGACCTCGCGGAAGAAAAAGGCGCGTTTCCGCTTTTCGATCGCGACGCGTTCCTGGCGCGGCCGAACATCGCGAAACTGCCGGAGAATCTGCGCGACAAGATCGCGGCGCACGGCCTGCGGAACGCGCTGGTCACCTCGATCGCACCGACCGGGACCATCTCGCTCTTTGCCGACAACGTTTCGAGCGGCGTCGAGCCCGTTTTCGCCTATTCCTATGGCCGCAAGGTGCTGAAGCCGGACGGCACGCGCGAAGAGCAGCTGGTCACCGACTACGCTTATCGCCGCTTCCGCGAACTGTTCGGCGAAGAAGCCGAGCTGCCCGATTATTTCGTCAATGCGCAGACGCTGTCTCCGCGCGATCACATCGCGGTGCAGGCGGCCTGCCAGCGCCATGTCGACAGCTCCATCTCGAAGACGATCAATGTGCCTGCCGATATTTCTTTCGCGGACTTCGAAGGCGTCTATCGCGAGGCCTATGAGCAGGGCTGCAAGGGCTGCACGACCTATCGTCCCAATCCGGTGACGGGTGCGGTGCTCGAAGCGATTGCCGAGCCCGAGATCAAGCCGGATTCCGGTCGCGAAGAGCTGGTCGTGCCGTTCTCGCGCGACGGCGGCGTCGTTTACATGACCCAGCCGCTCGACCGGCCGGAATCGCTCCTGGGCCATACCTACAAGGTGAAATGGCCGGATTCCGATCACGCCTTCTACATCACCATCAACGACATCGAGAAAGACGGGCGCCGGCGACCTTTCGAGATCTTCATCAACTCGAAGAACATGGAAGCCTATGCCTGGACGCTCGCACTGACGCGGATGATTTCGGCGGTGTTCCGCCGCGGCGGCGATGTCTCTTTCGTTGTCGAAGAGCTCAAGGCGGTGTTCGATCCACGCGGCGGGCAATGGATGGCGGGGCACTATGTGCCGTCGCTTCTCGCAGCCATCGGCGACGTGATCGAGCGGCATCTGATCGCCATCGGCTTCATGAGCCCGCGCGAGACGCTGCCTTTGCCGGAGAAGCTCCGTGCCGTGGCTGGCGCACCGGCGGTCGGGCGCACCTGCCCGCGCTGCTCGAGCCCGAGCCTCGTACCGCTGGAGGGCTGCGACACCTGCCTGTCCTGCGGTTTTTCGCGGTGCGGGTAAAGCCTCGTTCTGTGGGGCCAGCGCCTTCTTTGCAACGCTGATCTCGCCAGCTGTACGCGACGGCAGCGAGATCCCGCCAGTCGCTGTGGTTGGCTCTTCGGTTAGGATTACCACGTGCGAAGCGCGCGGGATTACATGGCTGTCAGAAAAATCTCCCTGCTTTAGCGAGCGCCGAAGCCTTCGCATTCTTTGCGTCACCTTGACGTCCTTGGCGCGAAGAAGTCATACCGCCCGCACCCCGTTTCCGTGCTAAATCCTCCTTGTCGACCAATAACCGCTCGGCTGGAATGTCCTTCTCGCACCGTTTCTTCCTCTATGGCCCGTTCGGGTTGTTCGTGGCGCTGGCCGCGAGCGTGATGATTTACTGGTGGCATGCGGCGGACCAGCTGGCGCACCGTCTCGATCAGATGAACGGTCACGAGATCGCGCCGGGCGTGCACATGCATTTCCGGACGAAGCGCATCGCGGGCTTTCCCTTCCGCCTCGATGCGATCTTCACCGATTTCTCCGTCGACGCGCCCGGCGCCGATGGCCCGATCACCTGGCGCGCGCACGATTTCGCCAGCCATCGCCTGACCTATGATTCAACGAAATACGTGCTGGAGGCGGCGGGCCCGCAGGTGATCGCGTGGACCAATGACCACGGACAGGCGAAGAGCTTCCGCTTCACACCGGCCGCGCTGCATGGGAGCGCGATCCTCGAAGGCGGCAAGCTCGTGCGCTTCGACATCGATACGTTCGGTCTGGCCTCCGAAAAATTCTCAGCCGCCCGCGCACAGTTCCACCTCCGCCACGATCCGGTGCTCGACGCACTCGATCTCGTCGCCGATCTGCAAAATGTGCGTTTCGCCGGCGATGCCGCAGCGGGATTCGGCGACGGCTTCAGTCACGCGCGCATCGAAGGCCGGCTGGCGCCCGCCGAGCCTTTTGCGCCCGTACTGGCTGGCGGTGCGGACTGGCGGCACGCGCTCGATGTCTGGCAGCACGGCAAGGATAGCGGCTTCAAGGTGGACCAGGCCGCTCTGTTCTGGGGCAAATGCGAAGCGACAAGCTCGGGGGCGGTGACGCTGGATTCCGAACATCGCCTGGCAGGCTCGCTGGCCTTCTCGCTCGCCGATTGCGCGTCGCTCGACAAACAGGCCGCGAGCATCAGCGAGCATCCCGGCTCGCATCGCGCTCTGCTCGACGTTCTTGCCGATCTTTCGCATCGCGTGCCGGAGGACAAATCGGGCGCTCTGCCCATCACGGTCGTCTTCAAGGACGGATTGATCTTCGTCGGCCCCGGAAAGGACGTCGGCGGCAATGTTGGCTTCGAACCAGTCGGGTTCCTGCACGCTCTTTACTGACCAGCACCGCGCACGGCACAGTGTCCGCTTCAGGGGCTTGGGGACCGGATGCCGTTTCAGCTTTACGCGCTCCTTCTGACGGCGCTGTGGCTCGCCGCGGTGGCGATCTTTTTTCGGACCTCGCGAGCGGTGCTGATCGGCGGGCTTGTCATCGTCGCGCTTTGCGCGCTCGGTGCATTCCTGCATGGCGATGCCACGCCGCAGGATTTCGGCCTGGGTCTGCCGCGGTCGTGGCTTGCAACGCTCGCGCTCGCGGTTGTCTGGCTGCTGCTGATGCTGCTTTACGGCCCCATCGCCGACAACATCGCCACACGCTTCTTTGAAAAGCCGCCGACACTCGGCGCATTTCGCGCTCTACAGGAATCCCGTCTGAAGCTGGTCTCCGGGATCGTCATCGCCTGGGTTCTCGGCGGCTTTCTGGAAGAGCTGGTGCTGCGCGGCATCGTGCTCAACGCGGTCGAAGCGCTTGCGCGCAGCTCTGTCACGACATGGACCGCGGCGGGACTGGGCATTGCCGCGGCGGCAGGCGGCGCGTTCATTATTCATCTCTATCAGGGACTGCGTGCCGCCACGATCGTGACCCAGCTGTCGGTGCTATTCGGCGTCTTGTTCGTGATCAGCGGCGGGAATCTCTGGACAGTGATCCTCTGCCACGGATTTTACGACACCGTCGCGTTCATCCGCTTCGCGAACAAATCGTCGAGGTATTCGCATTTGGACGAGGCCTGATCTTCGACAGCCTGCCTGACTGTGACGTCAAAAAGATTCACCACAGATGCAGTGAGGCACAGAGGTAGCCCGCCCCTCACCAAGACCGTGCATCATCTTGGACAGGCACTCGTTGCGCGTCCCACCGAGTTCGCGCCGCGGCAGAGGGGATAGGCGCGCAGGCAAATTTCGACAGTCAGTCGTGCCATCGGGGATGCGCTCGCGCTCTCAGTGCCTCACCGCCTCTGTGGTTCAACTTCTCCCGAGACGCTCGTACAAAATGGCAACGATCAGGGCTTCTTCTTGCCGCGGCCGAAATTGGGTTCGGCGCTGTCCTGGCCCGCATCGATAATTGAACGGCGGATGGCGCGCGTGCGGGTAAAGAGGTTGAACAACATGTCGCCGTCCCCCCAGCGGATGGCGCGCTGCAAAAGGCTCAGATCCTCGTTGAATCGCGTCAGCATCTCGAGCACGGCTTCGCGATTGTTGAGGAAGACGTCGCGCCACATGGTGGGATCGGAGGCTGCGATACGGGTGAAATCGCGGAAGCCGCCGGCGGAATATTTGATCACTTCGCTTTCGGTAACCGTTTCGAGATCGGCGGCCGTGCCGACGATATTGTAGGCGATCAGATGCGGCACATGGCTGGTGATGGCGAGCACGAGATCATGGTGCTTCGGATCCATAATTTCGACCTGGCTGCCCATGCGCTGCCAGAAGGTCTTGAGCGTGGCGATGGCTGCCGCGTCGACGCCCGGCGGCGGCGTCAGGATGCACCAGCGGCCGTCGAACAACTCCGCGAAACCGGCTTCGGGGCCGGACTGTTCCGTACCCGCGATCGGATGCGCCGGAATCAGATGAACATGATCGGGCACGAAGGGACCGACATCGCGCACGACGGCTGTTTTCACCGAACCGACATCGCTGAGGATCGCGCCGTGCTTGAAATGCGCGCTCATCGCTTTCGCCAGCGGCCCGAAAGCGCCCACGGGCGTCGCCAGCACCACGAGATCGGCGTCGCGCACCGCGGGCTCGAGCGTGTCGTGGAGCGAATCCGCAAAGCCGATATGCCGCGCCTTTTCGAGCACGTTGGGATCATTGGCATAGCCGGCCACATGCGCGGCGAGCCCGCCCCGCTTGATCCCGTGCGCCATGGACGAGCCGATCAGTCCGATGCCGATCAGCGCGACCTTGCCGAAGACAGGTTTGGAATCGATCGTCATGCGCGGCCCGCCATGAAGTCGGCGAGCGCCGTCACCACGCGACGGTTGGCTTCGTCCGGGCCGATGGTCATCCGCAAACAATGCGGCAAGCCGTAATTGCCGACGGGGCGTACCGCAATGCCCCGGGAATGCAGGAACGCATCCGCCGCGTGCGCGGTATGCGGACCGCTCTCCGAAAAATGGATCAGAATGAAATTGCCGACGCTGTCGTCGACGCGCAGGCCGAGCTTTCTGATGTGCTCAGTCAGCCAGGCCTTCCACTTCTCATTATGCTCGACCGCGATCTCGACGTGCTGCTTGTCGCGCAGGGCGGCGGCGGCCGCGGCCTGTGCCGGGCCGGAGACATTGAACGGTCCACGGATGCGGTTCAGCACGTCGGCGATGGACGCCGGGCAAAAGGCCCAGCCCACACGCAACCCCGCGAGCCCATAGATCTTCGAGAAAGTGCGCGTCATCACCACATTCTCGAACTGCGAAACCATCTCGATGCCGGAATCGTAATCGTTGCGGCGGACATATTCGGCATAGGCCGCATCGATCACGAACAGCGTCGACGGCGGGAGCCCGGCATGGAAGCGGCGCACGTCCTCGCTGGTCAGATAGCTGCCCGTCGGATTGTTGGGATTGGCAAGATAGACAAGACGCGTGCGCGGGCCGACCGCCTTCAGCATGGCATCGACATCGACGCGCAGATTCTTCTCGGGCACGATCACCGGCACGCCGCTGCTCGCCAGCGTCGCGATCTTGTAGACAAGAAAGGCGTGCGCGCTGAACAGGACTTCGTCGCCGGGGCGCAAGTAAGCATGCGCCAGCATCGTCAGAAGCTCGTCGGAGCCGTTGCCGCAGACGATGCGCTCGGGATTGAGGCCGTAAGTCTCCGCGATGGCCTCGCGCAGGACGCTCGAGCTGCCCTCGGGATAGAGAAACAGCTGATCTTTCGCCCTCTCATAGGCCGCGACCGCATGCGGGCTCGGGCCCAGCGCGGACTCGTTGGACGAGAGCTTGTACGGATCCTCGTGGGCGCCCACGGGATGGCGGCCGCCCACATAGGGCGCAATGTCGAGGACGCCGGGTTTGGGCGTCGGGCTCATGAGCGTATCGTCCGGCTGGCTTCTGAAAAACGGCGTATCGGGTCGGGGCAGCGGAGTCAAAATCGAAGGCCAGGATTAACGAACGATTTGACAGGGGCGGCCATGGGTTTTAGCAAGCGCGCCCGGCGCGCTTCGCGCGCCCCTTTGGGTTGATGGGCGCTTCGCGGGCCCATCTGATAAACATAGGCGCTTCGCGCCCCGGTGCCTCTTCAGGCACCCGTCGGAGGGAGCTTTGGCAGAGACGGCAAATCCCCGCTTCCTGCGCCCGGTTGCAGCCCCTGGCGCCGATCCCGGCCAGGCGATGACGTTCGCCCAGCCGCTGAAGCTGGACTCCGGTCGCACGCTCCAGCCGTTTACCGTGGCCTATATGACCTACGGCACGCTCAACGCGGCGCGGTCGAATGTCGTCCTCGTCTGCCACGCGCTGTCGGGCGACCAGTTCGCGGCGAGCAAGCATCCTTTGACCGGCAAGCCGGGCTGGTGGGACGTGCTGATCGGACCCGGCAAGGCGATCGACACCGACCGCTTCTTCGTCATCTGCCCGAACGTGATCGGCGGCTGCATGGGCTCCACGGGTCCGGCCGAGATCGATCCGGCGACCGGCGAACCCTATGGCCTCACTTTCCCGCTCGTCACTGTCGACGACATGGTGCGCGCGCAGGCGATGCTGCTCGACGCCCTCGGCATCGACGAGATCCTCTGCGTCATCGGCGGCTCCATGGGCGGCATGCAGGTGCTCGAATGGGCCTCGAGCTATCCCGACCGCGTCGTCTCCGCCATTCCGATCGCGACGGGCGCGCGCCATTCGGCGCAGAACATCGCGTTCCACGAAGTCGGCCGCCAGGCGATCATGGCCGATCCCGACTGGAAGGGCGGCGAATACCAGAAGTTCGGCACGCGCCCGGCCAAAGGACTCGCCGTCGCGCGCATGGCCGCGCACATCACCTATCTCTCGGAAGCGGCGCTGCAGCGCAAATTCGGCCGTGCGCTGCAGGATCGCGAGGCGATCTCCTTCGGCTTCGGGCCCGATTTCCAGATCGAAAGCTATCTGCATCATCAGGGCATGACTTTTGTCGACCGCTTCGACGCCAATTCCTATCTCTACATCACGCGCGCGATGGACTATTTCGATCTGGCGGCCGATCACGACGGCTCGCTGGCGGAAGCCTTCCGCGGCACGCGCACGCGCTTCTGCATCATCTCGTTCACCAGCGACTGGCTGTTTCCGACGGCCGAGAACAAGCGTGTCGCGCATGCGCTGAACGCCGTCGCTGCCAATGTGAGCTTCGTCGAGATCGAGACCGACCGCGGCCACGACGCCTTCCTTCTCGACGAGCCGGAGATGTTCGCGACGGTCAGAGGCTTTTTGAATTCCGCGGCTGCGAGCCGCGGCGTGGCGTGAAGCCGACCGTGCGGGCGCTGCGCCCTGATCTCGCAGCGATTGCCGAGATGGTCCCGCACGGATCGAGCGTGCTCGATATCGGCTGCGGCGACGGCTCGCTGCTCGAATTTCTGACGGCGAGCAAGGCCGCCGACGGGCGCGGCATCGAGCTGTCGCAGCAAAACGTGAATGCCTGCGTGGCGCGGGGCCTGTCCGTCATCCAGGGCGATGCGGACACCGACCTTGCGGAATATCCTTCGCAGGTTTTCGATGTCGTGATCTTAAGCCAGACGATCCAGGCGACGCGTCATCCCAGCACCGTGCTGCGCGACCTTCTGCGCATCGGACGCCGCGCCATCGTCTCGTTCCCGAATTTCGGCCATTGGCGCATCCGCCTGTCGCTTCTCGCCCGCGGCCGCATGCCGAGAACGCGCGCGCTCGATTATGCCTGGTACGACACGCCGAACATTCATCTCTGCACGATTGCGGATTTCGCGAATCTCGCCCGCGAAGCCGGCGCCGTCACCGAAAGGGCGCTGGCGCTCAGCGAAGAGGGCCGCACACACCCGATGCGAGCGGATGCGTGGGGCCCTAACCTCTTCGCCGAAAGCGCGATCTTCCTGCTGCACGCCGGAAAACAACAGCCGGCTTAGTGCGCCGCCGCCGTATCGGCGTTCTGCGTCGCGCCGAGCAGTGCAAGCGCGCGATTGTAGTGATCGATGCCTTTCGCAAAGAAAGTGGCGTTGCAATAGGCAAGACCGAAATTGCGCTCCTTCATCGCCGCTTCGTAATTCGGCGACTGTGTATTGGCGCCGAGCGCCGCCTTAACCTGTGAGGCAACACTGAGGCAGGTTTGCACATTGGCGACCTGCTGCGCGTTTGCCGATGCGACTGTCATGCCGAGACTCAGCGCTGCGATCGACGCTGCGATTTTCAACGAACCCATTTGGCTCCTCCGTTTTGCGGGCCGCACGCGTTCATCGCGCCGGCACAGCAGCAGATAGGTCGGGTTTGACACGGTGAAAGTGCGCGCGGATTACGAAGCGTTCAGCCAATTTGCGCAGTGGCGGGAATTCGAGCGCGAAAGCCGCGCAAGTCGGGGTTTTCTCATGTCGTCCGATGTGCGCCGCCCTGCCATGCAAGCGTTCGCATAGCGGCCATGTCGAACTTGTGTGAGAAAAAACTAGCGGTCGGGATGGAAGACTTGCATGGCCCGCGATGACGTTGCGGGCACCAGCACGCGCCGGCCTGCGCGGAGCTTCGCCGGCGGCACGAGCGCATATAACGATTTTGTGGCATCGACGATGTGAACGCCGGCAAGGCGCGGCCACAATCTGCGACCTGCGCGTTCCCAGCCGAAGCCGCTGCGAATGAGCCGTCTGACGCGCGCCGGCGGGAAGTAGAGCGCCGTGTCCCATCGTTCCGGCACGAACATGGATTCGCGCAGGAGCCGGTCGAGCTGTCTTTTGTTGAACGGACGGCCATGCGCAAAGGGCGAGCGTTCGACCTGTGACCACAGGCTGGCGCGATTGGGTGCGACGACCAGGAGGCGCCCGTGGGGCGCCAATACGCGCCAGATCTGGCGCATGACCGGCCGCGCCGCTTCCGCCGTCTCTAGGCCGTGCACCATTACAATGCGATCAAAGAAAGCGTCCGGAAACGGCAGTGCATCCTCTTCGCCCAAGGCGATGATCGATTGTCCCGGCGGCCATCCGACGATGTCCTGCTCGGCCGGCACAAAGGCCACGACCCGCTCCGCCTCGCCGACATAGGGCCTGACATAGGGAACCGCGTAGCCATAGCCCAGAATCCGCAAACCCCGCAGGTCCGGCCAGGCAAGCCGGATACGGCGCGCAATCAGGCGGCGGGCGATCTGGCCGATCGGCTCATCGTAAAAACTGGAAAGGTCCTGCGCGTCCACCGGCATGACCCATTTCCGTAATCCCGGCTTGGCCCCGGTTCAACTGGTGCTTAGATAGAGACCGCCCAAACCCTGGATTTGTGGTGCACAAAGGAGCCGCCATGCTCTCGATCGAGCCTGTTCCCTGCCTCTCCGACAATTACGCCTATCTGATCCACGATCCGGCTGCGAAGCTCACGGCCATCGTCGATCCGTCGGAGCCCGGCCCGGTCAAGGAAGCTTTGCGGGCGCGCGGACTGAAGCTCACGCATATCCTCAACACCCATCACCACCTGGACCACACGGGCGGGAATGTTCCGCTCAAGGAGGAATTCGGCGCTGAGGTCGTGGGCCCCGGAAAGGACCGCGCGCGCATTCCGGGAATCGATGTCGGCGTCGACGAGACAACCAGCTGCACGTTCGGCTCTCACGCCGTGCGCGTTCTCGAAATCCCCGCGCATACGCGGGCGCATATCGCCTTCGTGTTCGATGCAGACAATGCCGTCTTCACCGGCGACACGCTGTTTGCGATGGGCTGCGGCAGGCTTTTCGAAGGCACGGCCGACATGATGTGGTCGAGCCTCTCGAAGCTGATGCGCCTCGACGACAAGATGCGCGTCTATTGCGGCCATGAATATACGCTTTCCAACGGGCGCTTCGCGCTGACGCTCGAGCCGGGCAATCCCGATCTGCAGGCGCGGATGAAAGAGGTCGAAGCATTGCGCGCCCGAAATGCGCCGACCATTCCCTCCACGATCGGTGTCGAGAAGAAGACCAATCCGTTTTTGCGGCCGCAGTCGCCGGAAATCCGCAAAACGCTCGGCATGGGTTCCGCAAGCGATGTCGAGGTCTTCGCCGAAACGCGGCGGCGCAAAGACACATTCTAGACCGTCGCCGGCGACCGTGGCACTTGCGTCACGCTCAACGGCCCAAATCAAACGCCCCCTCCTCGGCTTCCCATATCGGCGTATACTGACGGTCGAAGGAAGGCGCGTGGGGCACGTCTCAGAGCGAGCAGCCTTGAATCCGCGCGCCCATCAGGGGGCGAAATCATGCGGCAGTGGATGGGCGCTTTCGGCGCCGCGGGTCTCGTTTGCGTTCTGACAGGCCCGGCCTATTCCCAGGCAACCGGCGGACAGCAATCGAACGATACGTCCATCGGACCGGCGGCCGAGATCGAAACCGTCACCGTGACCGCGCGGCGCCGCGAGGAAGATCTTCAAAAAGTGCCGCTGAACGTCACCGCCATTTCCGGCGATCTCATCCGCGAGCAGGAAATCAAGACCGCGACCGATCTTCAGACCGCGGCCCCCACCTTGACCGTCACCGGCACGTTGGGCTCGCGCGACGACAATGTTTTCACGATCCGCGGCCAGAGCCAGCCTTTCGGCGGCGCCGATCCGGGCGTGCAGACCTATTTCGCGGAAGTGCCCTACAACGCCGAAGGCCCCGGCAGCTTCTTCGACATGTCGAGCATCCAGGTGCTGAGCGGCCCGCAGGGCACGCTGTTCGGCCGCAACACGACCGGCGGCGCCGTGCTCTTCGAGCCGCAGCGTCCCAAGGACGAGTTCGGCGGCTATGTCGACGGACAGCTCGGCAACTACAATTTCCGGGAGATCTCCGGCGCGCTCAACGTGCCCGTTATCGGCGACAAGCTCCTGGTGCGCGGCGCCTTCGACGTCGCCAGCCGAAACGGCTTCACCAAAGACGAAGTGATCACGGGCGCCAGCGCGCCCTTCACCGTCGATCAGGACAATCTCGACTACCAGGCCTATCGCCTCGGCGTAACCTGGAAGCCGTTCGATCATTTCGAGAACTACACGGTCTTCGATTATCTCCACAATCGCACCAACGGCACGAGCGATGTGCTGACCGGCATCGCCTCGCAGGCGACGCTGACGAACACCGCCGCACAACAGTTGATCCCGATATATATCGGACAGTTTGCGCTAGGCGGCGATCCCAATGCGGTTGCCGATGGAACAGCAGCGGGCAGTGCAGCGGCGGCCGGCTATGTCGGCGCCTTCTATCCGGCCTTGCAGGGCGCGCTGGCGAACCAGCAGGCCCTCGGACCGCGCCAGACGACCTCGAGCATCGTGCCGCTCTATCGGCGCGAGACCTGGAGCGCCATCGACATCGCGCGCTACGACATCACACCGGACCTCTATGTGCGCAACATCTTCGGTTATCTCAGCGACAAGACGCAGTCGGGATTCGATTATGACGGCTCTTATCTGCCGATCCTCGAAATCCCCAACCCACGCACCTGGGAAACGAATTCCTTCCAGGTGACGGAAGAGCTGCAGGTCGGCGGCGAGACCACCGACAAGAGCATCAACTGGATTTTCGGCGCCTATCACGAGCTCGATCATCCGGAAGGCTACAGCGAAGTCGAACGCGACGTGTTCGGCGGTGGCGGCGTGCCGTCGCCCTTGAGCCTCTCAGAGGTCGATTCCTTCGGCAATGGCGGCACATCCAACGCCGTCTACGGCAGCACGACGTACAACGCGTCGTCATGGGTGAACGGCCTCAGCGTCACGGCCGGCGGCCGCTACACCTGGGACCACAAAGTCGCCACCGCCCTGAGCTGCATCTATTCATCTTATCTGGGCTCGCCGCCCTGCCCCTCGCCGCTCAATTCGGCCTATATGCAGCCGACACTCGCCGCAAACTTCCACGCACCGACATGGACGCTGGCCCTGAACTATCAGGCGACCGACGACACGATGGTCTATGCGACCTATCGCAGGGGCTATAAGAGCGGCGGCTTCAACAGCGGCGTCGCCGCGACCTCGGGCTTCTCGGAATTCCAGCCCGAATTCCTGACCGATGTCGAAGTCGGAACAAAGAACAACTGGACTCTTCTGGGCGTCCCCGGCCGAACCAATTTCGACGGCTATTACGGCTGGTACAACGACGTGCAGAAGAACGATCTGATCGACGTCGACGGCGTCCCGTCCGCGCTGACGCTCAACGCGGCGAGAGCCTCGATCAAGGGCATCGATTTCGAGACGACCGTCGTACCCGACGATCATCTCGATATCACCGCGTTCTATTCTTATATCGACGCGAGCTACGGCAGGTTTGCGCTGCCGCAAGCCATCATCGGGTCGACGCAGCTCGGGATTCTCAATCACTCCGGCAATCCCTTCGCCTACACGCCGGCCAACAAGCTGGGCGTGACCGCGCATTTGAGGTTCCGCATCGACCGCGCGCTCGGCGTGCCGGTATTCAGCGTCAGCTGGTACAATCAGAGCCGCGTATGGTTCACCGACCTTGCCGACGAAGAACCGGACGGCTCGCAGGGCGGCTACAGCCTCGTCAATCTCAGACTCGACTGGAACGACTTCATGGGCACGTCCGCCGATGTCGCGTTCTTCGTGAACAATGTCGCCGATCAGCTCTACAAGGTCGGCGGCAATCCGCTCGAGCATCTGACGGGCACGGATTCGTCGATCTACGGCGCGCCGCGCATGTGGGGCGTCGAGCTCCGCTACCGCTTCGGCCAGGACGCGAAAGAGGAATAGCGCGCCAGTTCGAAACTCTCACCTTCCGTCATTGTCCGGCGCGCCAGACAGCGTGTCCGGGCAACCTGTTTTTCCCCGATCAAAAATTCGGGTGGCCCGCAGAAGGCGGGCAATGACGGATGTTTGGGTGATCTAAACCGCGGCCAGCATCTCGGTGAGATGTTTCCAGTCGCGAACCAGTTCGACTGCACCCGCCGTCAGAAGCCGCGCGCCGATCGCATCGTTCATGTGGCCGCCGCCCAGGAAGCCCCACACCGTCATGCCGGCGGCGCGGCCGGCGCGCACGCCGTTGACGCTGTCCTCGAGAACGAGACAGCGCTCCGGTGCGACGTCCAATCCGCGCGCCGCATAGAGAAACAGATCAGGTGCGGGTTTCGCATGCGTCACGCGATCGGCAGAATAGATGTGCGGCGCGAAGTGAGCCCTGAGACCTGTCAGCTCGAGCTTGCGCGCCAGCGCATCCTCGTGGCTGGAGCTGGCGACGGCCTTCGGATGCGAGACCTTCGCGATCGCCTCGCGCGCGCCGGGGACCTCTCCCAATCGATGCCACGAGGCGCGGTAGCGGGCGCTGCAGAGATCGCGGAAACCTTCCGGCAGGTCTCGGCCGAAATGCAGGCGATGATCGGCTTCGAGAGCGTCGTAGAAGGCAGGCGTGCTCATGCCCATGAAACGGGCTTTGAAATCTTCCTCCTCGTAGTGAAGGCCGACCTCGGCCAAAGCCGCGAGCTCGACTTCGAGCGCCAGCACTTCGCTGTCGACGAGCACGCCGTCGCAATCGAAAATCACCGCTTCGATCATGAACGAGGAAGGTCCGGCTGGTTCAGCCGAAGTGTGTAGCGCGTCCGATACCGTGCCGAAACAGGAATCAGCGGGAGAATTCCAGCGCGATCGCCGAGAAGTGCAGCACCGCGGCGACGAGGACGAAGCCGTGCCAGATCGCCTTGTGGAACGGGATGCGCTCGATCACGTAAAACACCACGCCCGCGGAATAGACGAGGCCGCCGCCGGCCAGAAGCCAGAAATCGACGGCCGCGAGGGAATGCTCGAGCGGCCGGATCACCGTCACGATCATCCAGCCAGTAACGAGATAGAGCGCGAGACTTGCCGTTTCGAAGCGCCGCGGAAACGCGACTTTCAGGATGATACCGCCCGTCGCGGCAAGCCAGACGACGGAAAGAATCAGGGGGCCGGCAAGACCGCCGAGCCGGTTGGCGGCAAAAGGCGTATAGGTCGCCGCGATCATGAAGAAGATCGCAGAATGATCGATGCGCCGCAGAAGCTGCTTCGAAGGACCATGCGGCCAGAGATTGTAGGCGGCCGACGCGAAGATCATCGCCAGAAGGCCCATGCAGTAGACCAGCACGCTGGCCACCAGCACGCCCGAGCCGGAAATGTGCGCGACGAGCCAAGCCGTCGCATTCACCGCAAACAGGGCGCCGAGGACATGGACGATCATGTCGGCGCGATGCTCGATCTCCGAATAGATCCGCTCGGCTTTGGTCGCGAGATTTTTTGTCGCGATATTCAAGGAAACCACTCCGCTCACAGACCTAAACTTCGGGACGCACATCTCGTTCCGCAGGCCATTGCTCCTGGTTAATACTGAGCAACCCGTCGCGTCGCATTTGAGACGTCTTTGATTTCAATATCACAGAAAATCTTACACGAGACTTAGCGGGGCGGCGGTAAAAATCGCGCCATGGATCGGACACTCAACATCGCTGTTTCCGGCATGGACGCAGCCGCGACCTGGATGGACACGGTCGCGTCCAATGTCGCGAACATGAACGATACGGCGGGGCTGCCCGCAGGCAACGCGCCGTATGCTGGCTATCAGCCGGTAACGGTTGCGCTGAGCGCGACGGCGGAAGGCGGCGTCTCGGCGCAAGTCGAACCGCAGATGCCGGCTTACAGCCCGGGCTACGATCCCTCGGCGCCGCTCGCCAATAGCCAGGGCCTCGTCGCCGTGCCGAATGTCGATCTCGCCACGACGCTCGTCGATCAGACCATGGCGCTGCAGAGCTACAAGGCCAGTGCGGATGTTTTCCGCATGGCCGAAGAGATGGCGAAGACCACGCTCGACATGATGGCGTGAAACGCCTAGCCGGCGGCGACGCCCTGCACCCTGAACCAAATGAAACTCGTCCTCACCGCGAAAGCGGGGATCGGGGGCAGCGTGGGCAACTCTGGATCCCGCTTTCGCCGGGACGATACTATCTTTTGCTTCGAGCGTTCCGCCTCAGTTATCCAGGAACGAGCGCAGCTTCCGCGAACGGCTCGGGTGCTTGAGCTTGCGGAGCGCTTTCGCTTCGATCTGGCGGATGCGTTCGCGGGTCACCGAGAACTGCTGGCCGACTTCTTCCAGCGTGTGGTCGGTGTTCATGCCGATGCCGAAGCGCATGCGCAGCACGCGCTCCTCGCGCGGTGTCAGCGTCGCCAGCACGCGTGTCGTCGTCTCGCGCAGATTCGCCTGGATGGCCGCATCGATCGGCAGAACCGCATTCTTGTCCTCGATGAAATCGCCCAGATGCGAATCTTCCTCGTCACCGATCGGCGTCTCGAGGCTGATAGGCTCCTTCGCGATCTTGAGGACCTTGCGCACCTTCTCGAGCGGCATGGCGAGACGCTCGGCCAGTTCTTCCGGCGTCGGCTCGCGGCCGATCTCGTGCAGCATCTGGCGCGAGGTGCGCACCAGCTTGTTGATCGTCTCGATCATGTGCACGGGGATGCGGATGGTGCGCGCCTGGTCGGCGATCGAACGGGTGATCGCCTGGCGGATCCACCACGTGGCATAGGTCGAGAACTTGTAGCCGCGGCGGTATTCGAACTTATCGACCGCCTTCATCAGGCCGATATTGCCTTCCTGGATGAGGTCGAGGAATTGCAGGCCGCGATTGGTGTATTTCTTCGCAATCGAGATCACGAGACGCAGATTCGCCTCGATCATCTCTTTCTTCGCTTGCCCTGACTCGCGCTCGCCCTTCTGCACCGTGTGCACGATGCGGCGGAAATCGACGATCGACTGGCGCATCTCCTGCGCCAGCGACTGGATCTCGTCGCGATATTGCTTGATGCGGTCGCGCTCTTCCCGAACGAAGTCGGCCCAGCCGTGCCCGCTCAGGCGACCGACACGGCGCGCCCAGTTGGGATCGAGCTCGTTGCTGAAATGCTGCTTCACGAAGTCCTGGCGGTCGACGCCATGCGCTTCCGCAAGGCGCAAGAGGCGGCCTTCGATCGACACCAAGCGGCGGTTGATGCCGTACATCTGATCGACGAGGGCTTCG
>DATKON010000062.1:0-17495 GCA_035524575.1 Rhizomicrobium sp. | reverse complement strand
CTCCTTGTGGGCGGTTGACGGCATGAACGACTCTGGCTTTCGTGGGTGGCGGGGACCGATTGGTAGAGCCATGGCGGGCGGTTGGAAAGAACTCTATCGAGACTGGTCCTGGGCCCGCGGGGAGGGCAATTTTCGTATCCCGGCCTATTCCGAATACATGCCGCCGCCGCGCGTAGGCCAGAAGCCCTACGGCCATTGGGATCTTGAGACGCCGTTCGCAGAGGACGATCACCATGGCTGGCAGGTGGGCGCCGCCGAGCAGGAGCGTGAGCTTGCGCCCGGCCTCGCAAACATCGCGCGCCAGGTGATCGACTGCGTCGTGGGCCTGGGCAAGGGATCGACCGGCGTCGGACGGTTGCATCTCGTCGACAATCCCTATTGGCCGGGTGCGCTGGCTAAGGCCGATGCCGGCCCGGCGCATGAGCGCTATCTGTTTCTCTCGCCCCTCGCGCTGTCGAAATCGCAGGACGACAAGGGCCGCGTCAGATGGACGTTCTTTGGCGGCAGCCATCTGGGCCCTGCGCGCGGATTCTGGAAAAGCTTTTTTACCGCGCCGGGCGTCGAAAAGCCCACGAAGCAATCCGAAGAAGCGATGCGGCTCCTGCTCGCGACGGTCTACGAGGAACATGGCGCCGATCTGCATGCCGCGCGTTTTCGGATCCTGCCGACGGGCGCGGTGCCGAACGATCTCGCCGACGGCGAGCTGCCGGCCTGGACACGTCCGTATCTGATGGAAGACGCCGACGACATCGACGGCATCCGCTATCTTCTGACTTTCCGGCCATTCAGCCTTCTGCCCGAGCCCGTTCAGCGCGCCTATCTCGACGGAAAGCTGCATCTGTTGCCTTATCCGGGTTCGCTGATTTTCTGGGGCTCCCAGCAATATCGCGCGCTCAATCTTCCGTTTGCGGGACAGATTCTCCTGTCGCAAGTCGTCGCGCGCCATGCGAGCCCCCGCGGCATCCGCGTGCCGCAATCGGGATGGCTGCACCATCACGGCGAGCACGATCTGCATCTCGGCGAAGCGAAGGACACCTATCGCCGCACGCATCGCTGGCAGCGGATGCATCGCGAAGACGACTCCACGACCTTCGCCAGCGAGGACCAGATCCACAAAGTGCTCTTCAGCACGCAGCCCGACGATATCGGTCTCTACGGCAAACCGCTGGCGCGCAACGCGCAGATCTGGTCGGCGCATTTCCATCCCGTGCTGCACGGGCCTGCCGCCGACACCGGCGCGCTGGTGCGCGCGATGGAGGTCGTGGCGCACGGCCATTCGCTGGGCTACCGGTTCTTCTATCCGCCGATGCAGGCTGGGCGTTTCGCGATTTTCTGGCATCGCCCACTCATCGCATTCCGGCACGGCGGCAAAATCCGCATTCTCGACAGCACGCTGACAGGCTATCTCACAGCGGAGGATGCTTCGGGTCTGGAGCCTCCTGAGCTGGAATTGTGGCCGAGGCTGTCGGCCGAGCCGCGCAACACGAAACCTTTGACCGATGCCGAACGCACGCGCCGCGCCACGGCGGCATTTTCCGAGCAACTGGGCGTGCCGGCTGACGCGACATTCGATCCCAAGGATGCGCTGACCTTTCATCACACCGCAACGCGACCATTCGAGGTGAAATACTGGAAGACCATCGCGAAGCTGGCGGAGGGGCGCTATCTCAACAAGAACAGCGCCGATTGCTCGACCGATCCGGCTACACAGGCCCGGCTTCCCTGGCCTAAGCGCGATCTCGATCAGCTGGGCGATTTCCTGCTCGACTATTACAAGAAGCTCGCTCGCGACACCGGTACCAAGGCGATCGTCGGCGACATGCCGTTCCGCTGGAAAACCGATTTCGAGTTTCCCTGGATGGAAGGCTGGCTGAAGAACCAGGATGGCCGCGCGCAGGAGCGCAATATCGTCTGCGTCATTCCGGGGCGCGACCGAAGCCAGGCGATCATCATGGGCGACCACTACGACACGGCCTATATGGAAGACACGTATGGCTATCGTTCCGGCAAGAACGACGGCGCGCGCATGGCGGCGTCGGGCGCCGATGACAATCACTCGGCAACGTCGGCGCTGATGCTGGGCGCCGAGGTGTTCATGGAGCTGAGCCGTCAGGGAAAGCTCGCACGCGACATCTGGCTCGTGCATCTGACCGGAGAGGAATTTCCGGCCGACTGCCTCGGCGCGCGACATCTCGCGCAGCTTCTTGTCGAAGGCGCCATGCGGATCGAGACGATGGAAGGAACCGTCGATCTTTCGAATGTCGCGGTCAAAGGCGCCTATGTGCTCGACATGATCGCGCACAACAACGACCGGCGGAAAGACATCTTCCAGATCGCGCCCGGCGGGGACAGGCAGTCGCTATGGCTGGCTTATCAGGCGCACGTGGCGGCGCGCATGTGGGCGCAGGGCGCGACCGTCTGGAATGCTTCGGACAAGCGGCGCGGCTTAGGGCGCGGCCGTCGCAGCCCGCATGGCGCGGCGATTCCGTTGATGGCGCAGCATCTCGCGCCCACCGGAGAAATTCGTTTCCGCGACGATCCGCGCTCGACGCTTTTCAACACGGACGGTCAGATCTTCGCCGACGCCGGCATCCCGACCGTGCTCTTCATGGAAAACTACGACATCAATCGTGAAGGTTATCACGACACGCTCGATACGATGGCCAACATCGATCTCGATTACGGATCCGCGGTCGCCGCGATCACGATCGAAGCGGTGGCGCGGGCTGCATGCGAGGCGCTGCCGTAAATCCTCCCCCGCGCGCAGCGTGGGGGAGGGGGACCGCGCAGCGGTGGAGGGGCAGCCACGCGCGTTGCCCCCTCCGTCGCGCACTTCGTGCGCGCCACCTCCCCCAAACTTCGTTCGGGGGAGGATTGCGACCAAGCGTGCAGGACGGTTACTTCTGGCACTTCGGGCAATAGAACGTCGAACGTCCCGCCTGCACGATGCGCTTGATCGTGCCGTTGCAGTCCTTGTCGGGGCAGCGCGCGCCTTCGCGGTCGTAAACGGCAAAGTGATGCTGGAACTCGCCCAAACCGCCGTCGGCATGCGCATAGTCGCGCAGGCTCGAGCCGCCGGCTTTGATCGCATCCTTCAAAACCGCCTTGATCGCATCGGCGAGCGGCCTGGAGCGTTTGCCGGGAATGGTCGACGCCTGGCGCTTGGGCGAGATGTGCGCGCGGAACAGTGCTTCGCAGGCATAGATGTTGCCGATGCCGGCGATCACCCGCTGATCGAGCAAAGCCGACTTGATCGGCGTCTTCTTGCCTTTCAGCACGCGGTCGAGATAGGCGGCGTTGAAATCGTCCGACAACGGTTCAACGCCGATGCCCTTGAACAGCGGATCGGACTCGAGCTTGTCCGTTCGCACGAGAGCCATCAGCCCGAAGCGGCGATGATCGGTGAAGACGATCCGCGCCGGCGCGTCGGTCTCCATCACCACATGATCATGCTTGCCGTGGCCCGCATCCGCCGGCGCCGCCTCGTAGACATATTGCCCGAGCTTGCGCGTTTTGCCTTCGGCATAGACGCTCATGCGCCCGGTCATGCCGAGATGGATGACGAGCGTTTCGCCGCTGTCGAGCGCGGCCAGGAGATATTTGGCGCGGCGCGTCAGCCGCTCGACCCGGTGGCCCTCGAGGCGCTGGACGAAATGCTTCGGAAACGGCCGGCGAAGATCGCCGCGCCGCGTCTCGACCTTCACAAGGCGATGGCCTTCAAGGACGGGCAAAAGGCCCATCTTCACGGTTTCCACTTCGGGGAGTTCGGGCATTCGGTGTTCAGAAGGTGTTAAGGGCGAGTCCTGCTGCGATAGCTTGACCATGGCGAGGCGAGGGTCGGCAAGCTAATCTCGCGGCCCATGACGACACCTACTGCCAGTTTCGGCTTCCGCGAGGTTCCCGAGGGAGAGAAGGAAGGCCTCGTGCGCGAGGTCTTTTCGTCGGTCGCACGCAACTACGATGTGATGAACGACTTGATGTCGGGCGGCGTCCACCGGCTGTGGAAAGACGCGTTTGTCGAGTGGCTGAATCCTCAGCCGGGCCAGGCCTTCCTCGATGTGGCGGGTGGTACGGGCGATATCGCGTTCCGCATCGCAAGCCTGGCACGCGACCGTGGCGGCGAAGCCGACATCATGGTCTGCGACATCAATGAGGCGATGCTGGGCGAGGGCAAGCGTCGCGCCGGCGAGATGGGCGAAGAGGCGATCCGTTGGGTCTGCGGCGACGCCGAGAAGCTGCCGGTCCCCGACCAGAGCATGGACGCCTATACGATCGCCTTCGGCATCCGCAATGTCACCCATATCGATCAGGCGCTGGCCGAAGCGCGGCGCGTCCTGAAACCCGGCGGACGGTTTCTATGCCTCGAATTCTCACGTGTCGAGGCGCCGGGGCTCGACGCGCTCTACGAACGCTATTCATTCTCGGTGCTGCCGAAGCTGGGCGAATGGGTGGCGCAGGACGGCGAGGCTTATCGTTATCTAGCCGAGAGCATCCGCCGTTTTCCGGCCCAGAAGCCGTTCGCCACGATGATCGAGAAGGCCGGGCTTTCGCGCGTGAAGGTACGCAATCTGATGGGCGGCATCGCGGCGATGCACTCGGCCTGGCGGATTTGATGTTCGAGACCTTCTCCGATTTTCGCCGCCTGTTCCACGCGATGCGCGTTCTGGCGCGGCACGATGCGCTGATCCCGCACGAGTACCGCGCGCAGCTGCCGGGCTCGCTTCGCTTCGCGCGCCTATTCTTCGGCGGACGCAGCCGCGACGGTGAAGTCCCGCCGGGCGTCCGACTTGCGCTGGCGCTGGAGAGTCTGGGCCCCGCCTACATCAAGCTCGGCCAGGTGCTGGCAACGCGGCCGGATCTTATCGGCGCCGAGATCGCCACGGCGCTCGAAAGCCTGCAGGACAGCCTGCCGCCATTTCCGACGGAGGCGGCGCGCGAGGAGATCGGGCGCGCCTTCGGCCGGCCCGTCGAGGCGCTGTTCCTGACCTTCGGCGAGCCGATCGCGGCGGCTTCGATCGCCCAGGTGCATCGGGCCGAGACCTCCGACGATCCGCCGCGCAGCGTCGCGGTTAAGGTTCTGCGCCCCAATATCGAAGAGGAGTTCGCACGCGATCTGTCTGCCTTTGCGCTGGCGGCGCGATTGATCGAGCGGTTCTCGTCCGAAGGGCGGCGCCTGCGCGCCAGTGCAGTCGTCGCCACGCTGGCGCGATCCGTGGCGATCGAGCTCGATTTGAGGATGGAAGCGGCGGCCGCGTCGGAACTGGCCGAAAGAACCGGCGCCGACAGCGATTTCCATGTGCCCGAGGTCGACTGGCATCGCACATCGTCGCGCGTCCTGACGACGGAATGGATCGACGGCACGCCGCTGCGCGATCCCGCAGCGCTGGAAGCGGCCGGCCACGATCCCAGGCGCGTCGCCGTGCTTGTGATCCGGACCTTTCTCACCCAGGCCCTGCATCACGGATTCTTCCACGCCGACATGCACCCGGGGAACCTGTTCGTCGGCTCCGACGGCCGGCTCGTGGCTGTCGATTTCGGAATCATGGGCAGGCTTGATCACCCGATGCGGCGCTTCATGGCGGAGACGCTGGGCGGATTTCTGGCCCGCGATTACCGCCGCGTGGCGGAGGTGCATTACGAAGCGGGTTTCGTGCCGCGCACGCACGACGTCGAGCTCTTTGCGCAGGCGCTGCGCGCCATCGGCGAGCCGATCTTCGGCCGCGAAGCGCGCAATATCTCGATGGCCAAGCTGTTGCAGCAGCTGTTCGATACGACTCGGCGTTTCGACATGATGCTGCAGCCGCAGCTCGTGCTGCTGCAGAAGACCATGGTCGTGGTCGAAGGGGTCGCCCGGGCGCTCGATCCCGATTTCGACATCTGGGAGGCGTCGCGTCCCGTGGTCGAGCGTTGGATGCTCGAACATGTGGGCCCGCAGGCGCAGCTGCGCGATGCAGCCGAGGGCGTGACGGCTATCGGGCGCCTGGCGCGCGACCTGCCGCAGATCCTTCGCAATGCGGAAGTGGTCTCGACCATGCTGGCCGAGGGAGGCTTGCGCCTTCACCCGGAAACGGCGCGCGAGATTTCCGAAGCACAGCTGGCGCGCACCCGCTATGTGCGGGTGGCGATCGTGATCGCGACGGGAGCGCTTCTCGTGCTCGCAGCGGCGCCGTTTCTGTAAAGCGTTGGGGAAAAACAGCGCCAATTGCGCGCGGCAACGCGGCACAGTATTCGAGTAAATCCCTTCGCGCCAATCACATTTCGCGCGCTCAATTCGAAATTTCGATGACGGCGAATTTCGTGGGCAAATCCCGGAACAAAGCGAATGTCGGCACGTTTGCGGTTTCGAGGGCCGGTCTGGCCCTAAACCCCAAGGACTGGAGGCGTGCATGAAAAACCGGAAGATGAGTGACGGGATCGAGGAAGCTACGGCATCCATGACCGATCAGGCGCGCGACGCCTTCACCACCGTGAACAACTCCATGATGAAGGCGATGGACCAGAACCGCGCCATCGTCCAGAACCTCATGAAGGCGATGCAGGAAGAGTCCCTTCGCTTCATGAATACCCGCCTGGAGCACACCAGCCGCGCCTTCGAGAAGGGTCGCGAGTGCCAGGGCCTGTCGCAATTCATTGCGCTCCAGCAGGACTGGCTGATGGATGCGGCCCGCGACTATGCCGAGCTCAACAAGCGGTTCAGTGAAGTTCTTCAGGAAGTTACCGAGCAGACGGCGGATCATGCGAATGAGATGATCGCCGATGCGTCTCGCGCCGCCCAGCAGCGCGCAGAAAGCGCCAACGACCGCGTCGCGGCCGAGTAAGCGCTCCTTTCGATCCGAACGCTCCTGCCGCCTCCCCTCGCGGGGAGGTCGGCAGCACCCAAATCCAACAATCAAACCGGGAAGCGTGTTAGCCGACGGCGCCGGGGGCGCTGGCGATGCGCTGGCGAACGATCTTCATCTGACCGGCGTCACAGCTCTGCTCGCTCTTATCGCCGACCACATAGACGTCGACATTGACGAGATGGTCTTCGAGATCGGGAACGGTCGGAATTTTCACGCGCACCGCGCCATGTGCGACCTGCTCATCCGTCGCAAGCACGCGATGGTAGCCGGGCGGCGTGTCGCCGGGCTCTGCAGCGATGGTGAGCACGACGCGCACGTCGCTTTGCTGGCTGCTTTTGTTGAGCGCGACGCAGGCGATGCCGATCTGATCGCCGGGACTGACAAACGGTACGATGTCCGCTGCGGCGTCGTCGGGCAGCCCGGAGGCGGGCGGCAGGCCGGCCTTGCTCGCGCCTTGCGCCCAAACCGGGTTCGCAAGGGCCATCGCCGCCACACTGCAAAGCAACAGCCGTGAATTCCGCATCTTTCGTGCTCCTCCTTGCCGGTTAGGGCAAGACTCCCCGAGCCGCACCTAATTTACCTGCCTTGCGCGTCCTTCCCAATAGGGTGCCCGAAGCTCGCGGCGCAAAATCTTGCCCGTGGGATTGCGGGGGAGGGCCTCCACGAAGTCGATCGATTTGGGCAGTTTGTAGCCGGCAATGCGCTGGCGCGCATAGGCAATGATTTCGGCCGGCTCTGCGCCAACACCCGGTTTCCTTACGACAATTGCCTTGACGGCCTCGCCCCATTTCTCGTCCGGGACGCCGATCACCGCGACGTCGGCGACGGCCGGATGGCCGAAAATCGCATTCTCGACCTCTGCCGGATAGATGTTCTCGCCGCCGGACACGATCATGTCTTTCACGCGATCGTGAATGTAGAGGTAACCATCTTCGTCGAAATAGCCCGCGTCGCCGGTGCGAAACCAGCCGCCCTCGAGCGCCTTCGCCGAGGCGTCTGGCTTGTTCCAGTAGCCCTTCATCACCGTGTTCGCGCGGATCTGGATTTCTCCGACCTGCCGCGGCGGCAATGTGCGGCCGTCCTGGTCGACCACACGCACCTCGTGTCCGGGCGAAGGCCGGCCGCAGGAGCGCAGCTTTCCGCGCGAAGGCTCATGGTCATCGGGAAGCAGTGTCGTGCCGCCGCCACTCGTCTCGGTGAGGCCGTACGCCTGCAGGAAGCTGCAGTTCATGATCTCTTTCGCGGTGACGAGCAGATCGGCCGCGATCGGCGATGCGCCATAGGTCATCGTCCTGAGGCTCGAGAAATCGATCTGGCGCACATTCGGCTGCTGCGTCAGGAACAGGATCACCGCCGGCACGAGAAAGGCGTGGTTGACGCGCCTGGTCTCGATCAGCTTGAGGATCACCTGCGGATCGATGTCGGCGAGGATGATGCCGCGCGCGCCCTGCGCCAGAGAGAACAATCCTATGTTGACGCCCGCGACGTGGAAAAACGGCATGGCGATCAGGACGACTTCGTCCGGCTTGTAGGCGCTGACGCCCATCTCTTCCGCCGCGCGGATGATCGCGAGATAATTTCCGCTCGTCAGCTGCACGCCTTTGGGATGTCCCGTTGTGCCTGAGGTGTAGAGCTGGATCACGTCGTCGTCGGGCGCGACCGGCAGCATCGGATCGACCGCTGTCTGTGACGCGCGCCAGTCTTCGTAAAAGGGCCAGGAGGCGTGGCCGCCATCCATGGCGATCACGGTCTTCAGCTTCGGACAATCGCCGCGGATCTTCTCGATGGCGCCGTAGAACTCCTTGCCCACGAACAAGACCTCGCAGCCCGCATCGTTGAGCACATAGGCGATCTCCGGGGGCGCCAGCCGCCAGTTGACGCCGACGATCACCGAGCGCGCCTTGAAGCTGCCCAGCAGCACATCCCAGTAGCGATCGGTGTTCTTGCCGAGATAGCCAACGCGCGCACCGGGCTTCTGGCCGAGCGCCAATAGACCCTGCGCAACCTGGCTGGCGCGCATATCGAGCTCGCGAAACGTCGTCTCGCGATCCTGATAGTCGAGCGCGACAGCGTCCGGACGGTCGGCGGCGTGAATGCGTGAAATGTCCGCGACCGACTTCAGCCGCGCAAAATCCACCATAGGCGTGCTCCCACGATTATCTTTGGGAGCACTTTAGCCGCTCGGACCGTCCCCACAACCGCCCTCAGCGCCGGTTCGCGAGGTAGTGGAACCGCCAGCACATGACCACCGCCGCGACCAGCAGGCCCAGCGCCAGGCCCAGCCAGATGCCGAGGCCCCTCAGCCCCAGCACGAAGCCGAAGACCACGCAGCCGGGGAAGCCCACGAGCCAGTAGCTCGCGCCGGCGAGATACATCGGCATGCGCGCATCCTTCAGACCGCGCAAGGACAGCGCCGCCACGACCTGCAGACCGTCGAAGATCTGGAAGGCCGCCGCCACGCGCAGGAACACTGTGGCGAGCGCGATCGCCTCGGCGTTCTGCGCCACGCGCGGGTCAATATAGAGACCGGCGATCGTGCGTCCGAACAGTGCGAGGACGACCGCGCACAGGCTCATGAACACGGTCGCGAGCAGCATCGCCGAATATCCCGCGCGCCGGACGCCGTCGTGGTCGCCCGCCCCGGCCGCATGGCCGACACGCACGGTCGCGGCCGTCGCAATGCCGAGCGGCACCATGAAGGTGATCGACGGCGGATTAAGCGACATCTGATGCGCTGCTACCGAAGCCGTGCCGAACGCCCCCTGCAACAGCAGCGAAGCGTTGAACAGCGTGCCCTCGAACAGCATCGTCAGGCCCATCGGCATCCCGAGATGGAAGATCTCCTTGAGATAATCCCAATGCGGCCGGAAGAAGCCGAGGAAGATGCGGAACTTCTTCAGCGTCGGCGTCGTGTTCACCACCACCAGCATCGCGAAGAAGCTGAAGATGTAGGAGCTCGCGCTCGCCATGCCGGCGCCCAGGATGCCGAGCTTCGGCGCACCGAAATGCCCGAAGATCAGCGCATAGTCCGCGACCGCATTGTAGAAGATCGTGACCATCATCACGATCATCGCGGCACGCGGCCGCTTCAGCGCCGTCGCGAAATTCCGAAGCGCCTGATAGCCGAGCGAGAAGGGCAGGCCGAAGGCGAGCGAGCTCGTGAACGTGCCGGCGCCCGACGCGAGCACCGCATTCTGGCCGAATGCGATGAGGATCGGCTTCGTCAGGAACAGCACCGCCATCTGGAACGGCGAGATGATCAGCACCGCCCAGAAGCCCATGCGGACCGCCGCGCGCACCTTGTCCTGCTCATTCGGCGTGGCCCCCAGGATATGCGAGACGATCGGCGCGATGGCGCAGACCGGCCCGTATCCGAAGAGCCAGGTCGAGAAGAAGACGATGTTGCCTTCCGCCGCGCTCGCAATGGCTGTGACGCCGACGCGGCCGAGCATGATGATGTCCGTCGTCATGATCGCCATCATGGCGACCTGCGTCAGGATCACCGGCCCGGAGAGCTTCATGAGCTCCCACACTTCTTCCTTCCACGCCTCGAGTCCTTGCGCGGTGATCGTCCTGGTATTGGCGTAATCGAATTCTGCGACGTCTGACATGACCTGGACTTCTTATCTGTGCCCGGGCCCCCAAACGCTCAAGGGGATACGAAAAACCCCTCCAAAGCGCCGGTCGGGCTCGGGAGGGGTGAAACCTTCAGAACGTCAGATGAAGCTTATGCGACGTTCTCCTCGCGAGCGGCAACGGCAATCCCGCCGACCGAAAAATCGGACGGTCGAGCCGTGATGTTGCAAAGACTGATGGTCATGCCTGCCTGCTCCGCGTGCCCGGCTCATGCCGGGAACGGGAAGTTTGCTACGCCCCGAAAACGGCGAAGTCAACCGCCATCGGGACATGGCGCACGTGTTGCGCCGATTTCCGACATTTGTTGCTTTTAAGTCTGCGGCTTGCGCAGCACGAGTTTCATGCGCACGAAATCGAATGTCAGCGCGTAAGGCCGGAAGAATGCATGCGAAATGATCCCGCCGATATGCACGCCGGTCGATGATTCGAGTGTCGGAGGAAACGGTCCGTAGAGCGCGCCGACATGCTCGCGCGTCACCGGCCCGAGCGAGAGGCGATGGATGTCGATGGGCACGGCGGCGCTCTGGCCGACCTGATGCGCGGGCGCGCTCTGCAGCGCGGGCAACGGAATGCCGTCCGCGGCGAAGGTCGATGCGGGCGCCGTGAAGCCTGCATCCGCCAGCCCCGTATCGACAAAGAACATCTGCTCGGGACCGTCGTTCAAAGCGCCGCGCGCCAGAATGAAATGATCGCGCACGAGCCAGAACGGAATCTCCGCGACAGGCGGTGACGACCATGTCGGTGAATCGCGCGGTTCGAGAATGAGCGCGCCGCCCGGATAGTCGAGCGTCGCGCGGAAGCGCGACAGGAATTCGGTGCCGATGACGCCGGCAACCGGCTTGCCGCCGGCGGCGCTCGTAAATCCCGCCGTGCTGACGAGGATCGCCTGCACATTGGCGACATCCAGTGCGCCGATGGAGAATTTCAGAACGCGTGCGTAGGTAATGCCCGCCGTTTTGCCGCCGGCGAAGGTGCCGGTGCTGCTGCTGACGCTTTCGGTCCGCGTCTCCTTCGCGAATTCGGGATCGAGGACCATCTCGGCCGCGCCCGTGTCGATCAGAAAGAGGCCGGCCTTTCCGTCGACACGCGCTTCCACCAGCGGCAGCGGATCGGTCTTGACGAACGGCACCCGCGCGCGCTTCGCGGCGGAGTCCACGCGATAAGGCTTGGTGTCGGGAAAGACCTCGAATGCGAGGGCTTGCTCCGGCTTGCCGGCCTTCACGAGCCAGCGCGAGGCCGCCGCAAAATCTCCGCTGCGGTTCGCGACCTCGGCGAGCAAAAGATCGGCCTTCGTATCGCCCGGATCCTTGTCGGCGGCCGCGAGCAGCAGCCGCTCAGCTTCGTCGAGACGGTTTTCATAGAGCGCGATGGCGCCCAGCTGACGCTGCGCCGCGCCATAGTTCGCGCTCGTCGCCGGAACGGCTTCGTAGAGCTGGCGCGCGTGATCGAAACGGCCGGCGAAGAACTCGGCATCCGCGTCCCGCATATCGCCGGCGACTTCGGCGAAGGCGCCGCCGCAAAATACGCAAAACGCCAAGACCGCCCCGATCAGCGCTGCCATTGCTCAAATCCCCTCCATCGGCGGCGACTCTAGGAGAGCCGGAGGACGGCCGTCCATCTGGCCCCGCGCCATCTGAACGATTTGTCATCGGACTTCCAAGGACCGGTTGCGCCCCGTCTCCGGGGGATTAATGTTTGTGAGAACGAGCCATTCGAGAGGAAATACCCATGGACTTCACCATTCCCCAGAATATCCGCGATCTCCTCGCCGATATCGACGCCTTCATCGAACGCGAGATCGTGCCGCTGCAGAAGCAGGACGACAACGACCGCTTCTTCGATCACCGCCGCGAATGGGCCCGCACCGATTTCGAGCATGGCGGCCTGCCGCGCAAGGACTGGGAGCAGCTCCTGGGCGAGATGCGGCGCAGAGCCGACAAGGCGGGCTTCCTGCGGCTGGCGCTGCCGGAGGAATTCGGCGGCAAGAATATCGGCAATCTCGCCATGGCGATCATCCGCGAGCATCTGGCGGCGAAGGGTCTTGGCCTTCACAACGATCTGCAGAACGAAAACTCCGTGGTCGGAAATTTCCCGCAGGTCCTGATGTTCCGCGATTTCGGCACGGAGAAGCAGAAGAAGACCTATCTCACCGGCATGCTCGAAGGCAAAACGCGCATCGCTTTCGGCCTCACGGAGCCCAAGCACGGCTCGGACGCGACCTGGATGGAAACGCGCGCCGTGAAGGACGGCAACGGCTGGCGCATCAACGGCGAGAAGATGTGGAACACCGGCGTGCATGTGGCGACGCACGACATGGTCTTCTGCCGCACGAGCGGCGAGGACGGCGATGCGCGCGGGCTCACCTGCCTCATCGTGCCGATGGATGCCGAAGGCGTGAAGATCGAAAAATATTACTGGACCTTCAACATGCCCACGGACCATGCGCATGTCTCGTTCAAGAATGTGTGGGTGCCGGACGACGCGGTGTTCGGTCCCGTCGACAACGGTCTCGTGCTGGCGCGCCATTTCGTGCACGAGAACCGCATCCGCCAGGCCGCCTCGGGCGTGGGCGTGGCGCAATACTGCATCAACGAAAGCATCGACTACGCCAACACGCGCAAGCCGTTCGGCAAGCCGCTGTCGCGCAATCAGGCGATCCAGTGGCCGCTCGTCGAATTGCAGACGGAGGCGGAGATGCTGCGCTGGCTCATCTATCGCACGGCCTGGGAGATGGACCGCATGACGGGGCCGGAGATCCAGCTCTATCTCTCCGACAAGGTCTCGATGTGCAATTACCGCGGCAACAGGCTCGCCTGCGATGCGGCGGATCAGGCGATGCAGACGCATGGCGGCATGGGTTATTCGCGGCACAAGCAGTTCGAGCACATCTATCGCCATCACCGGCGCTACCGGATCACCGAAGGCTCCGAAGAGATTCAAATGCGCAACGTGGCCGGCCACATGTTCGGCTTCATCGGCAAGAATCGCCCGCGGCACTGAGGGCGTTTTACGCAAGTTGCGCGCGCATTCGCGTTGATTTGGGCGCAACGCGTGCACGAAGACGCGGGCCGGCGGGAAAGAACTGCCGGCTGCGCATATGCGACACGAGGAAATCGCCGCGAACGGCCGCCCTCCGGAAACTCCAGCCTTTCCGCGGCTTTCGGCAACCGTTGTCTGCAATTTGAATCGATCTATCGCGAAATGCGAGGGATTTCATTGACGCGCGGGCAAGCGGCGCGGCGTTACCACTCGTCGCACACAAGACATGCGCGGCCCGGCGCATCCACTCGAGGATCTAGGCAATGCAGGCGCTTGGCCTTGTATGGGGCAATCTCGATTCGCTGGCCGCGAATGTCGAAGTAATTCGCACCGAGATTCCCACGCCTACGCTTTACGGCGCAAAGCTGCTTCTGGATCACTGGCGATCGCGCGAGGCGCGCGACGGATTCGTGGTCGGGCGCGACGTGCCTTCGCGCGATCTTGCGGGCATTTTACGCAATCTTGCGCTTTACGAGCCGATCGACGGCGGCGCGGATTTTCGCGTCAGGCTTGCGGGCTCCGCTTTCATGCGCCGCTTCGGCCGCGACATCACGGGACTGACGCTGTCGGCGATCTACGACCCCGCCAAACTCGACGAGAAGCGCGCCGCGCTCACCGAAGTCATCCGCGCCAAGAAACCGGTCATTGTCGACGTGAAGGTCGTGCGCGAACGGCGCACTGTGCTGCGCTTCGAAGGCCTCGGGCTGCGCGTGCTGTCGCCCGACCGCAAGGACGCCTGGGTGATGGGCGGACTGTTCTATTCCGACTGGCTGTAGGCCGCGGGTCTTCAAATTCTATTCCGTCATCGCCCGGTCGCGCGGCACAGCGCGATCTCCGCCTACGCTGAAGCTTCGGCGGATCAGGTGTGACCGCTTGATCCGCCGTAGCCTTGGCGAAGGCGGACGGGCGACCCAATTTCATCACCGAGTTTTCGGAAATTTGGTCACCCGGATGCCGCAAAAAGGCGCGGCACCGGGTGATGACGGCGTTGGGTTTAGATTGTGCTTCAATGTGACGTGTGAAGGAAGCATCTGAGGAGCCCATGTCGCCTCTCAACATCGCCCATCGCGGCGGGGCCGGTCTCTGGCCGGAGAACACGCTCGCGGCGTTCGAAGCGGCCGTGCGTCTGGGCGCGGACGGCGCCGAGCTCGACGTGCAGCTCACGAAGGACGGCGAAGTCGTCGTCTTCCACGACCATCGCCTGAAAGCCGATCTCGTGCGCGACGGGGACGACGAATGGCTCAAGGCGCCGGGCCCGCGCATTCTCGATCTGACGCTCGAAGAGCTTGAACGCTACGATGTCGGCCGGCCGCGGCCGGGCAGCGCCTACGCGAACGCACATCCCCAATTGGCGCCACAGGACGGCCTGCGCATCCCGCGCCTTCAGGACGTCACCGACATCGCGCGGCGGGCGCCGAAGCCGTTCCGCCTGTTCGTGGAATTGAAGACCTCGTTTGCCGATCGAAGCCTCTCGGCGCCGCCGGAGACGCTCGCGGAAGCAACGCTCGCCGTGCTGAAGAAGGCCGATTATCTCGAGCGTTCCGTGCTCGTCGGTTTCGACTGGCCGGGGCTGCTGCACGCGAAAAAGATCGAGCCGCGCACCGAATGCTGGTTCACCACGCTGGCGCAAAGCTGGTTCCGCGACGAGCCGCCGCCGCCGCAAGACGATCCGCCGTCGCCGCCGGCGCTCAAGATGCTGCGCCACTGGGCCGAGACGGGCACGTCGCCCTGGGCCGGCGGCTTCGATGCGGTGCGCTATGGCGGTTCGATCGTCGAAGCGATCAAGGCTGCCGGCGCGGACGGCTGGTTTGCGTTTTATCGCGATGCCGGCGGCCCGCTCTACGACGACGCGCGAAAGCTGGACCTCAAGGTCGGCGCCTGGACTGTCAACGCCGCCGCCGACATGCGCGCGCTGATGCGTCTCGACGCCATCTGCACGGACCGGCCGGATGTCCTGAAGGGGCTGCTTGGAAAAACCTGACCAAACGATGATGTCGGAGCGTGCGGAGAGTTACCCCTCACCCGCACCTGCGCAGAATTCGAAACCTCGCATTGCATCCCTCTCCCTCAAGGGGAGAGGGGGTTCCTGAGCCTCGCGCCGGCGCCCGTAGAACTCGGTATGCGCGACACGATGTTGGTGCAAGGCGCGGAATTTCCCCTCTCCCCTTGAGGGAGAGGGATGCAGGTCCCGGACGGAGACGTCCGCTCGGGTGCGGGTGAGGGGTATCCATCCGCACGCGGAATTTGTGAGCAACACGCGCTGCCGAAACGATGGCGTCGCAGCGCATCTCACGGCGACGCTCTCACCAATCGGATCGCCCGTTCCGGGCACGCCTGCACGCACAGCCCGCAGGCATGACAGGCCTCGGCGCGCACCGCGAAAGCCTGGCGGTTGCCGTGTGCGGCGGCCTTGAGGCGCGCGAAGAAGGGCAGGGCGCGGCGCTCGTCTTTCGTCAACGTGCGGATCTCGAACACGTCGTAGGGGCAAACGCGGACGCAGTCTTCCTTGCCTTCGCAGCGCGAACGGTTGATCTCGGGCCGGACGACGCCCGCAGGCTGTTTGCAGTCGACCGCAGCACTCATGCGATGTCTCCTAATGGTCCGCGCGCACGGCCGCGATGCCCTGCGAGCCTGTCTTCAATGTCTCGTCCGCGACGATGCGAAATCCGGCGTCGGCGAGCGCGCGCCGCACACCGCCGATCTCGTCGCCGGTCCTCGTGATGGGATTGGGAATGACCTTCATCACGGGGCCCGAGATATGGGGCCGTAGCACCAGCACGAGCAGGCCGTGCGGCGAAAGCAGCGCGCGAATGCGCAGGAGCGTCGTCACAGGATCGCTCCAGAACTGAAACGAATGCGTGGCGACGACAGCGTCGAAGGGGCCGGTCATCGCGGCGAGCGCCGTGTCGTCGCCGTCGCGCAGCTCGATCTTCGTCTTGCGCGCGTAGCGGCGCAGCTTCTTCTGCGCGGTCCGGAGCATCAGCGGCGACGGATCGACGCCCGCGATGCGTTCCGGTTTCAGCGTCCGCGCCACCAGCTTCGCGAGCGCGCCCGTGCCGAAACCGATCTCGAGATAGGTCCTGGGCTTGCCAGGTTTCAGCTGCGCCACGACCCAGCGGTAATTGGTGGCCGACAGCCGCTCCATGACAAAGCCGAACACGACGCCCGCGGCGCCATGCGGCCGCATCGGTTGGGGAAAATCCCGCTCCGGCAAAGCCTTGCCCTCCTCGATCCGAGGATGAGTATTTGATGATATATTGATGGAGTCAAGTGGCGGGGTAGCGGGTCAGTTTGAATTTTTGCGCCGTTTGCGCGTGAGCCATAGCGCGACTAACCCGACAGCGCCAACCAAAGTCACGTATCCGGTCCATTCGTGCACTTTTGCGTCGAAGGGTCGCTCGTAGACGATCACGCTTTTCCAATGGACCGGTACAGTCTCTCCGGTGGCGACATCGGGAGCACGAGGGCTGGCGCGGTCAACATGGCTCTCGTAGGACAACAAAGCAGCCCAGCCAACGAAGATCGCGACAAGGACAACTATCCTCGCGATACTTTCGGCATCCGCAATCCAGTTATTTAGCTTGCGATTCATATTCTTCGACCACCTTTTCAAACTGACCCACTACCTGAAAATTCCTCCACATCAAAACGACAGCACGCTTATGGCCGTCGCAATCAGGAAGACGATTACGAATGCCGCCAGAATATAGAGCGGACCCTTGAACTGGGCCGGATTGTTGCTCATGCCGCCTTCCGTTCGCTGCTCTCGAAATCCTCGACCAATTTCACAATATCAGCCACATCCCAAAGCGTCTTTGACAGACCGGCAGGCATTGCGGGCGACATCTTCACTGCGGAATTGATCCGCGGTCGAAAGGCGGGCGGGGCGCCCGCGCTCCCGGGGCATCGTTCAAATGTCCGAACCGACTTTCGAAACCAACCTTGTGGCGACAGATAAGCCTCGCAGCCCTCGCAATG